>NZ_AYWR01000002.1:0-368278 GCF_000502935.1 Mesorhizobium sp. LNHC221B00
GGCGGGTGACGTCGATCTGGTCGTCGACATAGGCGTCGAGATCGACGTCGGTGACGGGGTCGACTGCAGCGGTCGTCATGACTCGCCTCCCACGATCCTGAGATGATTTTTGCCGCGCGCCGGGGCTGCGTCTTCCATCCGACGGAGTGCTGCCCGGGCCCTGCCAATACGTGACATCAGCGTTCCCAGCGGCACGCCGATCGCGTCGGCCGCCTGTTGATAGGAAAGGCCCTCGATGGCGACCAGATGCAGCGCCGAACGCTGCTCTTCCGGCAGGCTGAAAAAGGCGTCGCGCACTTGCGCCAGGCGCACCGAATGCTCCTGCGGCGCCGGCGTGCTGCCGTCGGCCAAATATCCGGCCTGTTCGATGCGTGCAGCTTCCGAGCGGCGCGAGCGCATGCGGTCGATGAACGTGTTGTGGACGATCGACAGCAGCCAGGCGCGCAAATTGCCGCCGGAGCGAAACGTGCCGCGCCGCTCATAGGCGCGCACCAGAGCGTCATGCACCAGGTCCTCGGCGTCCGCGCCGTCGCGCGTCAGCGAACGGGCGTAGCGTCGCAGCGAGCCGAGCTGTCCTATGATGTCAAAGCGTGGCATCGACCGTTTCATGCCCTGTTTACGGAGCATGTGGGGATTTTAATCCGGTCCCTGCCAATTTTTCGTTGGGTCCGCCTGGGGGTATCGTTCTCGGCGGCCCTCGCCTCACCGGCAAAACCGGGCAACCGTCCTGTTTGTCCGATGCCGATCTCCCGGCGCAACCAGTGGCATCGCCAAATGTTACTTCTGCCTTTGTTTTTAACCGAAACCGCTGGTGAAGCGGGCTCGATTTCAGTATCAATCCGCCGCGCCAACGGAACCATAGCGATGTTCGAAGACCTGCAGCCAGCTCCCACCGACAAGATCCTTGCCCTGATCGGCCTCTATCGCGCCGATCCGCGCCCCAACAAGGTCGACCTCGGCGTTGGCGTCTACAAGGACCGCGACGGCAAGACGCCGGTGATGCGCGCCGTGCGCGAGGCCGAGAAGCGGCTGCTGCAAGGCCAGGACACCAAGACCTATCTCGGCCTTGCCGGGGATACCGGCTTCAACATGGTGATGGCCAAGCTCGCCTTCGGCCCCGGCGCGGACATGACGCGCATCCGGGCGGCACAGGCGCCGGGCGGCTCAGGCGCGCTGCGGCTGGTGGCGGAATTGCTCAAGCGGACGCGTTCGGATGCAACGGTCTGGCTGTCGGACCCGACCTGGCCAAACCATATGCCGGTGATGCGCGCCGCCGGCCTGCAGATCCGTGAATATCCCTATTTCGATGCCGCGTCGGGCGCTGTGCGCTTCGACGATATGCTGGCGGCGCTGCGGACGGCCAATAGCGGCGACGTGGTGCTGCTGCATGGCTGCTGCCACAACCCGACCGGCGCCAATCTGGACGCGGCCCAATGGGAGGCCGTCACCGGCCTGGTCGTCGAGCGCGGCCTGCTGCCGTTCGTCGACATCGCCTATCAGGGCTTTGGAGATGGCCTCGAGGCCGACGCGCTGGGCTTGCGGCTGCTGGCCGCGAAGGTTCCGGAAATGGTCGTCGCGTCGAGTTGCTCGAAGAACTTTGCCGTTTACCGCGACCGCGTCGGCGCGGCGATGGTGCTGGCCAAGGATGGCGCCCAGGCCGATGTGGCGATGAGCCAGATGCTGTCGGCAGCGCGCGCCATGTATTCGATGCCGCCGGACCATGGAGCCGCGGCGGTGCGCATCGTGCTGGAAGACGCCGATTTGCGCGCCGACTGGGAAGCCGAGCTCGAAGAGATACGCCTACGCATGCTGAGGCTGCGTGTCCAGTTCGCCGAGGCGCTGCGCCGGCAGTCCAATTCCGACCGCTTCGACTTCGTCGCCAGCCATCGCGGCATGTTCTCGCGGCTTGGCCTCACGGAGGCGCAGGTCGAGCGGCTGCGTGCCGAGCATGGCATCTACATGGTCGGCGACAGCCGCATAAATGTCGCCGGGCTGCCAGAGGACGGCATGGACGACCTCGCCAAGGCGATCGTCTCGGTCCTCGACTGATGCGGCTCAGCTGTGGAAAAGGCGCCCTCGCCGGCTGACGGCGTTGGCCGGGTGCCCGGCGGCAGGGTAGCATCCAATAGAGCGGTTCTGCGTTTTCGCGAAAACACAGAACCGTTCCAGCTCTCCGTTTTGACGCAATTCCGGACGGAAAACCGTTTCACACTCCTGGAATAGCTCTAGATGACGCCATCGAAAGACATTTCACGCCTTATCGAGATCATGGCGGCGCTGCGTGCGCCGAAGACCGGCTGTCCGTGGGACATCGAGCAGGATTTCGTGACCATCGCCCCCTATACGATCGAGGAAGCCTATGAGGTGGCGGATGCCATCGCGCGCGGCGACCTCGACGATCTGCGCGACGAGCTCGGCGATCTCCTGCTGCAGGTCGTCTACCACGCACAGATGGCCGAGGAGGCCGGCGCGTTCGCCTTTCCGGACGTCGTCCAGGCAATCACCACCAAGATGATCCGCCGCCATCCGCATGTCTTCGGCGACGAGAAGGCGCGTGGCGCCGGCATGGCCAAGGGCATGTGGGAGAAGATCAAGGCGCAGGAGAAGGCCGAGAAACGAGACGCCCGCCTGGCGCGCGGCCTCGACCCGGAAGACAATGGCAGGGGGTTCCTGGACAGCGTTCCGGTCGCCCTGCCCGCGCTGACGCGGGCGCTGAAACTTCAGGAAAAAGCCGCCCGTGTCGGCTTCGACTGGAGTGAAGCGGCACCCATCCTCGACAAGATCGAGGAAGAGATCGGTGAGCTGCGCGAAGCGCTGGCCAAGGGCGACACCGCGTCGATCAAGGACGAGTTCGGCGACATGCTGTTTGCCGTCGTCAATCTCGGCCGTCACCTCAAGCTCGATTCGGAAGCCGCGCTCAGCGGCACCAACGAAAAATTCCGGTCGCGCTTCCACTATGTCGAGCAGGCCCTGGAGAAGTCCGGCAACACGCTGGAGAAGGCGACCCTGCCCGAGATGGAAGCACTCTGGCAGGAAGCAAAAAGCGCGACATGAGCCTATAGCGGCAATTCCAGACGGAAAACCGTTCTACACTTTTCCTGGAATTACTGGGGGCTAGCCGTTGTTTTTGCGGCGCAATCGGCTTTCGATCTCTTCGCGGGCGCTGTGCGTGGCCTTGAGCGAGATGGTGGCGCTGCCGTCTTCATTGTCGGTTCGCGAAACGATATCGCCATTGCGGTAGAGCCAGTCGACAAGACCGAACTGCGCCGGCTCGATCGTCACCGTCAGATCCTCCAGCTCGCCTGCCATCCGTGTCTCGATGATCGCCTTCAGCGCATCGATACCCTCGCCGGTCACTGCCGATACGGCGATCGGTGGGCCCTTGCTGCCGGCGGCGCTATCGGCAAGCAGCCGGTTTCTGTTGCCTTCGTCGAGCCGGTCGATCTTGTTCCAGACCTCGATGACACGCTTGGCGTCACCGGCGTCGACACCGAGGTCGGCCAGGATGCGCTCGACGTCGTCGGCCTGTGCCGCCGTGTCGGGGTCGGAAATATCGCGCAGATGGATGACGAGATCGGCCTCGACCACCTCTTCCAGCGTGGCGCGGAAAGCCGCGATCAGATGCGTCGGCAGATCCGAAATAAAGCCGACCGTGTCTGAGAGGATGATTGGCGTGCCATGCGGCAGGCGCACGCGGCGAAGCGTCGGGTCGAGCGTGGCGAACAGCATGTCCTGCGCCAGCACGTCCGCTCCGGTCAGCCTGTTGAAGAGCGTCGACTTGCCGGCATTGGTGTAGCCGACGATCGCCACCACCGGGAACGGCACCTTCTTGCGCTTGGCGCGGTGCAGGTCGCGCGTGCGGCGCACGGTCTCCAGCTCGTGCTTCAGCTTGATGATCTTTTCCTGCAACTGCCGCCGGTCGGACTCGATCTGGGTTTCGCCGGGACCGCCGAGAAAGCCGGCGCCGCCGCGCTGGCGCTCAAGGTGGGTCCAGCTGCGAACGAGGCGCCCCTTCTGGTAGTTGAGATGGGCAAGCTCGACCTGCAGCGTGCCTTCCTTGGTGCGGGCACGCTCGCCGAAGATTTCGAGGATCAGCCCGGTGCGATCCAGCACCTTGGCGTTCAGCTCTTTCTCGAGGTTGCGCTGCTGTACCGGCGTCAGCGGGTGATCGACGATGACCAGCTCCGCGTGGCGCTCCCTGACGATTTCGGCGAACTCCTCGACCTTGCCGCTGCCGAGCAAGGTCGCCGGCCGCGGGTCGTTGACGGTCACGATCGCCGTATGGACCGGATCGAGGTTGATAGCGCGGGCGAGGCCGACCGCCTCGTCATGGCGCGCATCGGCCGAACGCGTCAGCCGCGGACGATTGGTCTCGTCGTCGCCGCGAGGCTGGCGGGTAAGCACCGGCACAATGACGACGGCCCGGGTCGGACCGTCGGCTTCCGTCCCGGGATGATGGGTTGGTTTTCCGCGAACCGTAGCGTCCGCGTCCTTCTCACGTGCCAATCAGGCGCCCTGGCTTTCCTCGCCATCGAACATTTGAACCGGCTGGCTCGGCATGATCGTGGAAATGGCGTGTTTGTAGACGAGCTGGGAGTGACCGTCACGGCGCAGCAGCACACAAAAATTGTCGAACGAAGTGACCACGCCGGTCAGCTTCACGCCGTTGATGAGGAAGATGGTGAGCGGGTTCTTGCTCTTGCGAACTGAATTCAGGAACAGGTCCTGAAGGTTTTGCGATCGTTCCGCCATTGTTCTTGTCTTTCGCCGATCCCCTTCGGTTTGCAGCCAATGCGCCAAATTAGCCGGCACATGTCAAGCACGCAAACACCGTCTTGCCGTCAGTAACGACAAGCAGAACGAGATATATTGATGTTCATTCCACCTGAGCGGTTATCAGGCTGGACTTTTTTCCGCAATGTCAAAAAAGGCTTGCCGCAACGAAAGTGTTATTGAGCCGGGGTGGCCGTTGGCGATCGGATCGCCGTCAATGGTCACGACAGGCATGGCAATCGTCGTCGCGGAGCTGATGAACGCCTCGCGTGCCGCCTTGGCCTCGGCGATGGAAAAACCGCGCTCCTCGATCTTCAAACCAAGCTTTGCCGCCACTTCGAACATGGTGGTGCGGGTGATGCCGCGCAGGATGCCATGGTCGGCCGGCCTGGTGACCAGGACGCCGTCCCTGGTGACGATCCAGGCGTTCGACGAGCCGCCTTCCTTGACGTTGCCGTCGGCATCCACGAACCAGGCTTCCTGCGCACCGGCCTCCTTGGCCTTCTGCTTGGCCAGCACGTTGGGCAACAGCCCGACGCTCTTGATGTCGACGCGGTCCCAGCGATTCTCCGGCACGGTGATGACGGCGATACCGCTCTCGGCCCGCTTGGCGCCGGCCGCCGGGTCCGCCTTCCTGGCGGTCACCACCAAAGCCGGTTTGGTGTCCGCCGAAGGAAAGACAAAATCTCGGCTGGCGACGCCGCGCGTCACCTGGACATAGACCAGGCCGTTGACGACATGATTGCGGTTGACCACCTCGCGCAGGATCAGCGGCAGCACGTTGCGTGTGACCGGCCAGGCGATCGACAGCTCGGCCAGCGAGCGGTTGAGCCGGGCAAGGTGGCGCGGCATGTCGACGATGAAGCCGCGCGCCACCTCGCAGACCTCGTAGACACCGTCGGCGAATTGATAGCCACGGTCCTCGATATGCACGGAAGCGTCCGCATGGGGGACGTAGCGCCCGTTGACATAGGCAATGCGCGGCATTGGCAACCCCTGGGATAACTCTCGGGCTTCTGAAAACCGTTTGGCAATTCTACTCCGGCGGCCATCTGACGGCGCCAGAGCGAATTTCGAAACGGTTTCTTATGCGATTCCGGCGTCGCCGTAACCGGCAAATGCTTGGCCCAGGCGCGGCTGAATGGACGTCGTTCGTCAGACGCCCAGCGATTTCAGCTTGCGGTGCAGAGCGGAGCGCTCCATGCCAATGAATTCGGCGGTCTTCGAGATGTTGCCGCCAAATCGGTTGATCTGCGCGATCAGATAGTCCTTCTCGAACTGTTCGCGCGCCTCGCGCAGCGGCAGCGCCATGATGTGCTGGTCGGACTGATTCGGCGTGCGCGGCATGACATCGCCGATCTCGGCGGGCAAAAGGTCAGCGGTGATCGGCGCATCGACATCGTCGCCGCGCGCCAGGATCATCAAACGCTCGACATTGTTGCGCAGCTGCCGAACGTTGCCCGGCCAGTTGTGCGCCTGGAGCACGGCCAGCGCGTCGTCGCCGATGCGGCGCGGCTTGATGCCTGCCTGGCGGGCGATCTGCTTCATGAAATTGTCGACCAGATAGGGAATATCCTCGCGCCGCTCGGCCAGCCCCGGCACCGTGACCGGAACCACCGCCAGGCGATGATAGAGATCCTCGCGGAAGCGGCCGTCGGCGATCATCGCCTCGAGGTTCTGCGAGGTCGAGGAAATGATGCGCACATCGACCTTGACCCGCTTGGTGCCCCCTACTCGCTCGAACTGCTGCTCGACCAGCACGCGCAAGATCTTGTTCTGCGTCTCGCGCGGCATGTCGGCCACTTCGTCGATATAGAGGATGCCGCGATGGGCCTCCTCGAGCGCGCCGACCTTGCGTTCGACACCGTTGGATTCGGTGCCGAACAGCTCGATCTCCATGCGCTCGGGCGTTATGTTGGCGGCGCTCAGCGTCACGAACGGTGCGCCCTTGCGTGCCGACAGCGTGTGGATGGCGCGCGCGGCCAGTTCCTTGCCCGAGCCCGAGGGGCCAATGATCATGACGCGGCTGTTGGTCGGCGCGACGCGCTCGATGGTCTGGCGCAGCTGGCTCATCGCCGACGACATGCCGATCAGGTCGAAGGTTTCGCCGCTGCGCAGCTTGAGGTCGGAAACCTCGCGCCGCAATTTCGAGGTCTCGAGCGCACGCTCGGCAATGAGGATCAGCCTGTCGGCCTTGAACGGCTTCTCGATGAAGTCATAGGCGCCGCGGCGGATGGCGGAGACCGCCGTTTCGATGTTGCCGTGGCCGGAGATCATCACCACCGGCAGGGTGGGATGCATAGTCTTTATCTCGTCGAGCAGCGCCAGCCCGTCCAGTCGCGAGCCCTGCAGCCAGATGTCGAGGAAAATCAGCCTCGGCGCGCGATCAGCTATGGCAGCCAGCGCACTGTCGGCATCGAATGCCGTACGGGTTTCGTGACCTTCGTCGCTCAGGATGCCTGCGACGAGCTCGCGGATGTCTTCCTCGTCATCGACGATGAGAATATCAGACGCCATTACCGACCTTTTCAGTTTCTCTTTCGTGTTCCGTCCTGGCTTCACCACGCGATGGTGCAGCCGCGGCAGGCGGCAGGATGATGCTGATCATCGCGCCGCGCCCACCATGGAAGTCCGCAGGCGCATCATGGAGCTCCAGCTTGCCGCCATGGTCCTCCACGATCTTCTTGACGATAGCGAGACCAAGCCCGGTGCCCTTCTCGCGTGTGGTCATATAGGGCTCGAGCAGCCGTTGGCGATTCTCGCGCGGCAGGCCTTTGCCATTGTCGATGACGTCGATTCTGATCGCGCCATTCTGACGCCCGGCTTGAATCCGGATTATGCCGTGCGAACCGTCCGTTTGTTCCGATCCGTCGATCGCCTCGGCGGCATTCTTGATCACATTGCCGAAAGCCTGCGCCATCAGCCGGCTGTCGAAAGTGCCCTTGAGCGGCTCATTGCCGAAGATCCGCTCGAAGGTGATGTCGGCGCGGCTGACTTCGACCAGGAACGAGGCCTCGCGCAGCGATTCGCGCAAATCGATGGCCTTCATCTCGGGTTTGGGCATGCGCGCGAAAGCCGAGAATTCGTCGACCATGCGGCCGATGTCCTCGACCTGCCGGATGATGGTGTCGGTGCACTGGTCGAAAACCTCGCGGTCCTCGGTGATGACCTTGCCATAGCGGCGCTTGATGCGCTCGGCGGAAAGCTGGATGGGCGTCAGCGGGTTCTTGATCTCGTGGGCGATGCGCCGCGCCACGTCGGCCCAGGCGGAAGAACGCTGCGCCTGCACCAGGTCGGTGATGTCGTCGACCGTCACCACGTAGGATTTCTCCTCCGAGCCGTCGTCGCCAGCCTCGACGGTGATCTGCACGTTGAAGGTGCGCTCGGTGCCGGCGCGGAAGAATGTCACCTGCTCGCGATAGACCGGCTTGCCCGACTGGCGGCCGATCTCGAAGACACGGCCGACATGCGGCAGAATGGCGGAAAGGTTTTGTCCCAGTGCGGCGCTGGCGGAGATCGCCAGCATCGATTCGGCCGAACGGTTGACGATGGTGACGATGCCGAAGGGATCGACGCCGATGACCCCGGCGGTGACGCCGGCCAGCACCGCTTCCGAAAAGCGCCTCCGCTCGTCGATCAGGTCCTTTGCCGACAGGATCTCGTTGCGCTGCGATTTCAATTCCAGCAGCATCTTGTTGAAGGTGTCGCCAAGCGAGGCGACGTCGCCATCCGAGGGCCTGACGGCAACCGCGACGTCGAGATTGCCGGTCGCCACCTCGTCGGCGGCACCGATGAGCTGGCGGATGGGGCGCACCAGACGGTCGGCGACGGCAATGCCGGTCCAGATCGCGGACAGGATGATGATCAGCGTCAGCGACAGATAAGGCAGCGCGAAAGCCACCTGCGAGGTGCGCCTGTTGTCTTCGAGATTGCGATACTCGTCCGTATTGGACCTGACGATCTGCCTCGCCTTGATCACCTCGGGGTCCACCAAGCGGATGGTGTAGAGGTACATGCCCTCGATCTCACGCAGCTTGACGATGGCGCCCATGATGTTGCGGGTGCGCGGCTCGATCAGCACCGGCCTGCCGTCGGTGGCGCCGCTGACGGAGCCTTCCGGCGGTTCCGGCATGGCGAAATCGGCATCGGTCTTGGCGCTCATGACGAACGAGCCGTCGGACCTGATCAGCGCCGCATGGGCCAGCGAGCGGCCCACGGCCTCCTTGCTCATGAGGTCGAGGAAGCCCGTGCGATCAAGGCCGTAGAGCGTACGCGACGCATCGAGGTCATAGGCCATCGACAGTGTCGTGCCCTGCAGATTGCGGGCATTCTCCTGAACATAGGCATCGGCGATCGACAGCGATGAATTGACGATCGTCTTGGTGCGGATCTCGAACCAGCGATCAAGGCCGATATCGAGCGTGATCGAGGCGATGATCGCCACCATGATGGCCGGAATGGCGGCGACAAGCGCGAACATGGCGACGATGCGCACATGCAGCCGCGAGGCCGCCTTGCCATGCCGACGCGCCATGACGATGCGATGCACCTCGCGTGCAACCAACGTGATGAGGAAGAGCACGAAGACCGCGTTGAGCGCGATCAGCGCCCAGGTCGTCCTGGCATCGGGTGCGATCGGCGTCGCCCCGACCAGGATGGTGAAGGAGATAGCCGCCATGATCAGCGCGCCGACGACCGCCACCACGCCAGGCAGCGCCAGCAAGCGACGTCCGTCGCGCGTGCCACGTTCGCTGAAAAGCGGCTTGTTGAGGTTCGGTGCCTGCGGAGTCATGTCGCCGTATGGAGCCAATGATTGCGTCCGATCTATGCAACGCATTGTGGCGATTATGCAACAAGTGTGACAACGACGGGAATCTTTCGCCGTTCCGTCCCCTGAAAAGACCGCGTCAGATCAGCGCTCAGCCCGGGCGCGATGATTTGTAGACATTGACGCCCAGTTCGCGAATCTTCTTGCGCAGCGTGTTGCGGTTGAGCCCCAGCAGTTCCGCTGCCTTGATCTGATTGCCGCGCGTTGCCGTCATCGAGGCCAGGACCAGCGGATATTCGACTTCGGACAGAATGCGCTGATAAAGGCCAGCGGGCGGCAATTCACCGGCAAACGAGGCGAAATAGCGCTGCAGGAAGTGCTCCACGGCCTGGCCGATCGACAGGTCGTCGGGAATGAGGTTGCCGCCATCAGGCACCACGGGGCGCTCGCCGGTCTTGAGCTCCGCCTCGATGATCTCGGCCGAAATCTCGTCTTGCGAATAGAGCGCGGCGAGCCTGCGGACGAGATTCTCCAGTTCGCGCACATTGCCCGGCCAGGGATAGCGCTTCATCAGCTCGATGCCGCCGGACGAGATTCGCTTGGTCTGCAGCCCTTCCATCTCGCCGAGCTTGAAGAAATGGCGCACGAGATCGGGCACATCCTCCGAGCGCTCGCGCAAGGCCGGCAGCCTGAGCGGCACGACGTTGAGGCGGTAGAACAGATCCTCGCGGAAAAGTCCCTGATTGATCAGCGTACGCAGATCCTTGTTGGTGGCGGCGACGATGCGCACATCGGTCTTGATCGGCGTGCGGCCGCCAACGGTCGTGTACTCGCCCTGCTGGAGGACACGGAGCAGGCGCGTCTGCGCCTCCATCGGCATGTCGCCGATCTCGTCGAGGAACAGCGTGCCGCCCTCGGCCTGCTCGAAGCGGCCGGTGGAGCGGTTCTGGGCACCAGTGAAAGCACCCTTCTCGTGCCCGAACAGTTCCGATTCGATCAGGTCGCGCGGGATCGCCGCCATGTTGATGGCAACGAACGGGCCGCCGCGACGACGGCCATATTCATGCAGCGCGCGCGCCACAAGTTCCTTGCCGGTGCCCGATTCGCCGGAGATCATCACCGTCAGGTCGGTCTGCATCATGCGCGCCAGCATGCGGTAGATGTCCTGCATGGCCGCCGAACGGCCAACCAGCGGCATCGCGTCGGGCTGTTCTTCGGGCCGCGCGTCGATCTTCGGCCGCCGCGGCTCCGACAGCGCGCGGTTGACGATGTTGAGGAGCTCGGTCAGGTCGAAGGGCTTCGGCAGATACTCGTAAGCGCCGGTTTCGGATGCGCGGATCGCCGTCATGAAGGTATTCTGGGCGCTCATGACGATGACGGGCAGTTCCGGCCGCGCCTTCTTGATGCGCGGCAGCATGTCGAAGGCGTTCTCGTCCGGCATGACCACGTCGGTGATCACCAGATCGCCCTCGCCCGCCGCCACCCAGCGCCACAAGGTCGAGGCGTTGGAGGTGACGCGCACCTCGTGGCCGACGCGGGAGAGCGCCTGGTTGAGCACGGTGCGGATCGCCGCATCGTCGTCGGCGACGAGAATATTGCCGCGAACGGTCATTTGCGGTCTCCTTCGCCGTCTTCATCGGCACCGAACTGGGTTTCCTTCCAGGCGGGCATCAAAATGCGAAACGTGGTGGCACGCGGCGTCGATTCGCATTCGATGATGCCGCCATGTTCGCCGACGATCTTGGCGACCAGTGCAAGCCCCAGCCCCGAGCCGTTCGGCTTGGTGGTGATGAAGGGGTCGAACAGGATCGGCAGGATATCTTCCGAGACGCCGGAGCCATTGTCGCGCACGCAAAACTCCAGCGGCAGCGACACGCGGTCCTGCGTGCCCGGAACCGAAACGCGAATGCCGGGCCGGAACGCCGTCGAAAGCACGATCTCGCCCTGCGGGTCGCTGCCGATCGCCTCGGCGGCATTCTTGACCAGGTTGAGGAACACCTGAATCAGTTGGTCGCGGTTGGCGAAGACCGGAGGCAATGATGGATCATAATCCTCCAATATCTTGATTCTTTTCGCAAAACCGTTCTTGGCGATAGCCTTCACGTGGTCGAGCACGACATGGATGTTGACGGGGTAACGATCGATCGGCCGCTCGTCGGAAAACACCTCCATGCGATCGACCAGGGAGACGATGCGGTCCGTCTCGTCGGTGATCAGCCGGGTCAGCGCACGATCCTCGTCGGATGCGGACAGTTCGAGCAGCTGGGCCGCGCCCCTTATGCCCGAGAGCGGGTTCTTGATCTCATGGGCAAGCATCGCCGCCAGGCCGGTCACCGAGCGCGCAGCGCCGCGATGCGTCATCTGCCGGTCGATCTTGTCGGCCATCGACCGTTCCTGGAACATCACAACCACCGAGCCAGGAAACTCGGGCACTGGCGCGACATAGAGATCGACGACCTTCTCGATGCCGAGGCGTGGCGACGACACGTCGACCCTGTACTCGTTGACCGGAGCCCGGCGCTCGCGCACCTGGTCGACCAAGGTCAGCAGCGGGCTGCCGAACGGGATGAGCTTGGACAGGGTGTTGCGTGCCAGCATGGTGGCGCTGGACCGAAAGAAGTCCTCGGCATCGGCATTGGCGAAGGTAATGAACCCTTCCTCGCTGATCATGATCACCGGACGGCGGATGGTGTTGAGCACGATCTGCGCGGCATCGGTCATTTCAATGCCCTGGCCAGCGGTGGCGTTCATGCGGCGCTCCGCAGGTTCAAGGGTTGCGGATCGCGCGAAAACACATCCCGCAGCAAGGCAATGACGCGTGGCGGTTCAAACGCGGTCAATATTGCCTTCCGGCTGTCGTCGGCGACGGCATGGCGATCGAGATACCAGCCCAGGTGCTTGCGCGCCTGCCGCAAGCCGCTCTCGACGCCATAAAGTGCCAGCATGTCTTCGTAGTGGGCGACGACATAGTCGGCCAGCGCCGTGGGATCCTGCGGCACATTGGCGGCCGTTTCGCCCCTGGCCGCGGCTGCGATGCCGCCGGCGATCCAGGGCGCGCCGTAATGTGCGCGGCCGACCATCACTGCATCGGCGCCGGACTGCTCGAGGATCGCGGCGGCCTCGGCCGGGGAACAGACATCGCCATTGGCGACCACCGGGATCGATACGGCTTCCTTGACGCGGGCAATCGCGCGCCAGTCGGCCTTGCCCTGATAGAACTGGCAGCGCGTGCGGCCATGCACGGTGACCATGCTGACGCCGGCCTGCTCGGCACGGCGTGCGAGCGTCGGCGCGTTAAGTGCGCCCTCGTCCCAGCCCAATCGCATCTTGACCGTGACCGGCACCTTGACCGCGCCGACCACGGCTTCGATCAGCGAGAGCGCATGGTCGAGGTCCAGCATCAATGCCGAGCCGGCATAACCGCCGGTGACCTTCTTGGCCGGGCAGCCCATGTTGATGTCGATGATATCGGCGCCCTCGCCCGCGGCTATACGCGCGCCTTCGGCCATATGGATCGCCTCGCGGCCGGCAAGCTGAACCATATGGACGGGCAGGCCGGAATGACGTATGCGCAGGTCGAAGCCGGCCCGGCCCTTGGCGAGTTCGCCGCTGGCCACCATTTCGGACACGACAAGGCCCGCGCCATGCGCATGGGCGCGCTGCCGGAACGGCTGGTCCGTAATGCCGGACATCGGCGCGAGGAACACGCGATTGCGGATACTCACGCCGCCGACGTCGAGCGGCGCGGCCAATTGGGTCACATTAACCATGCACAAAAACCAAGCATGTCCATTCGTTGCACATTCTCTAGCCAGAACCGCCGCAATGTGCAACGCGGAATGACGCCACATTAAGGCGCAATTGGGAAAATGCCTGCCGCCGGATTTGTGCCGCGACGAGAGCGCCGCGCATTCCTCCGGGACCCGCAAAGGACGCTTTGGATGTACATATTTGGCGCACGATCTTTTCCGAAAACCGATTACACTTTTCGGGATCGTGCGCTAAGCCAATCGGCATGACCGAGGGAAGTGAAAACTCGAGCGCGCAAAGCGGGGTTGCCGTGGTGATCGTCGCCGCCGGCCGCGGCGCTCGTGCCGGGCAGGCCAATGGGCCCAAGCAGTACCAGAGCATCGGCGGCCGCGCCGTCATTGCCCATACGCTGGAGATGTTCCTCGCCCATCCACGCACCGGCCAGATCGTCGTCGCCATCCATGCCGACGATCATGAGCTGTTCCGTCAAGCGGCGGGCCCCCACGCCCAGCGCGTCACCGCCGTCATCGGCGGCGCGACCAGGCAGGAGTCCGTCCGGCTCGGCTTGCTTGCGTTGAAAGGCCACGAACCGGCCCAGGTTCTGATTCACGATGCCGTGCGTCCGTTCCTCGACGCGGAATTGATCGACCGCACCATCGCCGCCATCGGCGAACATGAAGGGGCGTTGCCCGCTCTGCCCGTCGCCGACACGCTGAAACGCGAATCGGCCTCCGGCGTGGTCGCAGAGACGGTTTCCCGCAGCGGGCTGCACGCGGCGCAAACGCCGCAAGGTTTTCCCTACGGGCCGATCCTTGCCGCGCATGACAGGGCCCATCAGCTGGGCAGGCTGGATTTCACCGACGACGCGGCCATCGCCGAATGGGCGCATATTCCGGTCAAGATCGTTCCGGGCTCGCCGGACAATGTCAAACTCACCTGGGCACGGGACATCGCCATGGCGCACCAGCGGCTTTCCAGCGAACGGATACACTTTCCGGACATCCGCACCGGCAACGGCTACGACGTCCATGCGTTCGAGCCGGGCGACCATGTCACCCTGTGCGGCGTCGCCATTCCGCATGAGAAGAAACTGTCGGGCCATTCCGATGCCGATGTCGGTCTGCATGCCCTGACGGACGCGCTGCTGGCGACCTGCGGCGCCGGCGACATCGGCACGCATTTTCCGCCGTCCGATCCGCAGTGGAAGGGGGCTGCGTCCCGGATATTCGTCGAACATGCGGCAAGACTGGTGCGCGAGCGCGGCGGCCGCATCGCCAATGCCGATATCACGCTGATCTGCGAGGCGCCGCGCGTCGGCCCGCACCGCGAGGCGATGACATCGGCCCTTTCACGGATGCTGGGCATTTCCGCCGACCGCATCTCGATCAAGGCGACAACCAACGAGAAGCTCGGCTTTGTCGGCCGCGAGGAAGGCATTGCGGCGATCGCCACCGCCAGCGTCGTGTTTCCCGGCGAGGTCCCGGAATGAGCAACGCCGAGCTCGCAAACTCTCTGCTGCTGGCCTGCCAGCAACGTGGCATCATGCTGGCGACGGCGGAAAGCTGCACCGGCGGCCTGATCATCGCGGCGCTCACCGACATTGCCGGCTCCTCCGCTGTGGTCGACCGCGGCTTCATCACCTATTCCAACGAAGCCAAGATGGAGATGCTCGGCGTTTCCGCCGAAACGCTCGACGCGCATGGAGCTGTGTCGCGCGAAACGGTGCTGGAGATGGCGGCCGGCGCGCTGGCGCATTCACGCGCAAGCCTTTCTCTTGCCGTTACCGGCATTGCCGGTCCTGGCGGAGGTTCGGCCGACAAGCCGGTCGGTCTCGTCTGGTTCGGGCTAGCCCTGGCCGGCCACCCGGTTGTCACCGAGCGCCAGCTGTTTGGCCACAAGGGCCGCGAATTTATCCGCCACGAGACGGTGAGACACGCCCTGAGGCTGGGCCTGCAAGCGCTCAGTCAGAATTAGGCCTGCCGCGCGACACCGTAGATGACGTCGGCGCGCTTTTCGAAAGCCTCGGCGAACATGCGAAAGGCGCGGTCGAACATGGTGCCCATCAGCGCGCCCAGGATGCGGCTCTTGAACTCATAGTCGATGAAGAAGCGCACGGCGCAGCCGGCGCCATCGGGTTCGAAACGCCAGACATTGCTCAGATATTTGAACGGACCATCGATGTATTTCACGTCGATGGCGTTCTCGTCGGGCTTCAAAAGCACCTGCGTCGTGAAGGTTTCGCGGATCGCCTTGTAGCCGATGCTCATGTCGGCAAGGAGGACGGTGCGTCCGTCACGCTCCTTGCGCGAGCGCACCGTCAGCGCTTCGCACAGCGGCAGGAACTGCGGATAGGCCTCGACATCGGCGACCAGCGCGAACATCTGCTGCGGCGTGTGGGCGACGCGGCGGGTGGCTTCGAATTTCGGCATAAGACCGGCTAGAGCGACTTCTGGAGCTGCGCTTCCCGCGCTGCGCGCAGCCGGGCGAAATCGTCGCCGGCATGGTGCGACGAGCGCGTCAGCGGGCTTGATGCCACCAGCAGGAAACCCTTGGTCCGGCCGATCGTCTCGAAGGATTTGAACTCTTCCGGGGTGACGAAGCGGATCACCGGATGGTGCTTCTTGGACGGCTGCAGGTACTGGCCGATGGTCATGAAGTCGACATTGGCCGAACGCAGATCGTCCATCAGCTGCAGGATTTCATTCCGCTCCTCACCCAGACCCACCATGATGCCTGACTTGGTGAAGATCGACGCGTCGAGTTCCTTGACCCGCTGCAGCAGCCTGATCGAATGGAAATAGCGGGCGCCCGGCCGAACCTTCAGATAGTTCGACGGCACGGTTTCCAGATTGTGATTGAAGACGTCGGGCTTGGCCGCCACGACGATCTCCAGGGCGCCGTCCTTGCGCAGGAAATCGGGTGTCAGGATTTCGATCGTGGTCGAAGGCGTTGCCGCGCGGATGGCGCGAATGACTTCGGCGAAATGCTGTGCGCCGCCATCGGCAAGATCGTCGCGATCGACCGAGGTGATGACGACGTGGCTGAGGCCCATCTGCTTGACGGCATGGGCGACGCGAGCCGGCTCATCGGGGTCGAGCGCGGTCGGAATTCCGGTGGCGACGTTGCAGAACGCGCAGGCGCGCGTGCAGATTTCGCCCATGATCATGAAGGTGGCGTGCTTCTTTTCCCAACACTCGCCGATGTTGGGACAGCCGGCCTCTTCGCAGACCGTCACCAGCTTGTGGGATTTCACGATCTCGCGTGTCTCGGCGTAACCCTTGGAGACCGGCGCCTTGACGCGGATCCAGTCGGGTTTGCGCAGCACTTCCTGGTCAGGCTTGTGCGCCTTCTCGGGATGCCGCAGCCGCGGCGCGTTGGCGATCGTGTCGAGGACAGTGACCATCTGAATCCTGGCTTTTCTTGCGACCGCCCGTCGGCGATCGTCACCTTTACGTCATCTAGGACTTTTCGGCACAAAGAAAAAGGCTGCAGCGGCGCATGCCGCTACGACCGTCTTCGCATAGCCGGAACCATATCGACTAGCGGCGCACCAGGCGACCGACCCAGATCAGCAGGCAGGCGCCGATGAAGCCGGTGATCAGATAGGCGATCCAGCCGACGCCGAATGGGCCGAAATTGAGCGCCTGCAGGATGGCGTTCAGCACCACCGCGCCAACGATGCCCATGATAATGTTCATGAAAATGCCGGTGTTGCTCTTCATGAACATTTCGGCGAGCCAGCCTGCCAGGCCGCCGATGATAATGGCTGCGATCCAGCCCACGCCGTTCAAGTGCATATGCCTTCTCCTCGCGTGCGTAAAAATGCATCCGGAAACGAATTGCCTTGCCGCCGAGTTCCCGCAGCCTTCGGGGCTGAGTCTCGTGCGGCGAATCTATCATGCGTTCAGCGCGCGGCCATAGGCGTCGAGCACGCTTTCCTTCATCATCTCCGACAGCGTCGGATGCGGGAAGATGGTGTGCATCAACTCTTCCTCGGTGGTTTCGAGGTTCATCGCCACGACGAAACCCTGGATCAACTCGGTCACTTCGGCGCCGACCATGTGGGCGCCGAGCAACTGGCCGGTCTTCTTGTCGAAGATGGTCTTGATGAAGCCCTGGTCCTCGCCGAGCGCGATGGCCTTGCCGTTGGCGGCGAACTGGAAGCGGCCGACGCGGATATCCTTGCCTTCGGCCTTGGCTTTCGCTTCCGTCAGGCCGACGGAGGCAACCTGCGGATTGCAGTAGGTGCAGCCCGGAATCTTGAGCTTGTCGGTGGCGTGCGCGCCGGGGAAATTGGCGATCTTCTCGATGCACACCACGCCTTCATGCTCGGCCTTGTGGGCAAGCATCGGCGGGCCGGCGACATCGCCGATGGCATAGATGCCCGGTACATTGGTCTTGCCATAGCCATCGATGACGACGCAGCCGCGTTCGGTCTTCACGCCAAGGGCCTCCAGGCCAAGGTTCTCGATGTTGCCTTGCACGCCGACGGCCGAGATCATGCGGTCGGCGGTGATCTTCTCGACCTTGCCGTCCTTCATCTCGACATGCGCGGTGACCGAGTTGGCACCCTTCTCGACCTTGGTCACCTTGGCTTCGAGAATGATCTTCATGCCCTGCTTCTCGAACTGTTTCTGGGCGAATTTCGAGATTTCGGCGTCCTCGACCGGCATCACCGCGGGCAGAAGCTCGACCACGGTCACCTCGGCGCCCATGGTGCGGTAGAAGGACGCGAATTCGATGCCGATGGCGCCCGAGCCCATCACCAGCAGCGACTCCGGCATCTCCTTCGGCACCATGGCCTCGAAATAGGTCCAGATCAGCTTGCCGTCCGGCTCGATGCCAGGCAGCGCGCGCGGCCGGGCGCCGGTCGCCAGGATGATGTGCTTGGCGGTGTAAGTGCCCTCGCCCTTGATGCCTTTCGGCACCGGCGGCTGCGGTTCCATTGGCTTCTTGCCCGTCTTGGAGACGACGATCTCGCCCGGTTTCGAAAGCTTGGCCTCGCCCCAGATAACGTCGACCTTGTTCTTCTTCATCAGGAAGCCGACACCGCCATTGAGGCGCAGCGAAACCTTGCGGGAGCGATCGACGACAGCCGATGTGTCGACGCTGACCTTGCCGTCGAGCTTCAGCCCATAGTCCTTCAAATGATCGGAATAGTGCATGATCTCGGCCGAGCGCAGCAGCGCCTTGGTCGGGATGCAGCCCCAGTTGAGGCAGATGCCGCCGAGATGCTCGCGCTCGACGATCGCCGTCTTGAAGCCAAGCTGGGCGGAACGCACTGCCGTGACATAGCCACCGGGACCGGAGCCGATGATGATGACGTCGTAGTTCTCAGCCACGATTTTTCTCCTTATTCACAGTTCCAGCATGACGCGCACGACCGGCGCCAGGGCCTTGCCGATGTTCCGCGTGTTTTCGGCGTCGAGGTGGACGCCGTCGAGAGGGGTGGTTTGTGCGACCGTGCCGGCGTCGAAGAAGCCGCAGCCGGCATCGTCGGCGAGCCCGGCATATTGCGGCGCCAACAGCTTCGAGGCGTCGTCGCCGCCGGCAAACATTTCCTTGAAGTCGGCATTTTCGGTGCGGCTGACGAGAGGCGGCGAAACAATCAGGATCTGCGGCGCGGGCCAGTCGAATGGATAGTCGTGGCCGCGTATGATGTCGATCAGCCGCTGGATGCCTTGCTTGGCGGCAACCGGATTGCCGTGGATCCATGGCTTCATGTCGTTGGCGCCGAGCATGATGACGATCAGGTCGATCGGCGCGTGCGTCGTCAGCACCGTCGGCAGCAGCCGCGCGCCGTTACGATCGGCGCCGGCCAGGTGATCGTCGAAGGCCGTGGTGCGGCCATTGAGACCATCGGCGATGACCTGGACGCCACTGCCCAGCCCAGCCTGCAGCACGCTTGGCCAGCGGTCCTGCAGCGCATGACGGCCGCCTTCGGCCTTGTAGCCCCAGGTCAGCGAGTCGCCGTAGCAAAGCACCGTCTTCATCCGCTCAGCCCGCCTATGTCTGTCTTGCCGCGTTTCACCCGCCGGCGAATCCGGAAATGATCAGGACGAAAAGGCTGGTGAAGAATTTCCGCACCGCCCTTTTCCTTCCTAGACCAGCATGCCCATCGGATTTTCGATCAGCCGCTTGAAGGCGACGAGCAGTTCGGCGCCGAGCGCGCCATCGACGGCGCGATGATCGGTCGACAGCGTCACCGACATGNGAAGGCGACGAGCAGTTCGGCGCCGAGCGCGCCATCGACGGCGCGATGATCGGTCGACAGCGTCACCGACATGACGGTGGCGATTTTGATCTCACCATTCTTGACCACCGCCCGCTCCTCGCCGGCACCAACCGCCAGGATCGTCGCATGCGGCGGGTTGATGACGGCGGCAAAATCCTTGATGCCGAACATGCCGAGGTTGGAAACGGCGGTCGTGCCGCCCTGATACTCTTCCGGCTTCAGTTTGCGGCTGCGGGCGCGGCTCGCCAGGTCCTTCATCTCGTTGGAGATGGTGGACAGCGTCTTTTCGTCTGCTTTGCGAATAATCGGCGTGATCAGGCCGCCGGGGATCGACACGGCAACGCCGACATCGGCATGCTTGTGCTTGACCATGGCGCTTTCGGTCCATGAGGCATTGGCATCCGGCACCGCCTTCAGCGCCAGCGCCATCGCCTTGATGACCATGTCGTTGACCGACAGCTTGTAGGCGGGAGCCTCGCCTTTCTCGGTCTTCTTCACCGGAGCCGCCGCATTGATCTGCGTGCGCAATGCCAAGAGTGCATCGAGTTCACAGTCGAGCGTCAAATAGAAATGCGGGATGGTGGTCTTGGCCTCGACCAGGCGCCGCGCAATGGTCTTGCGCATATTGTCGTGCGGGACGAGTTCGTAGGAGCCTTGCTCGAACAGCTTCAGCACCTGTTCGTCCGACATCGCCTTCACCGCCGGAGCGGCTGCAGCAGGCGCGCCAGCCGGAGCCTTGGCCGCCGGTGCCGCCTTGGCACCGCCGCCGGCAATCGCGGCATCGACATCTGCTTTCACCACGCGGCCATGCGGGCCGGTGCCGGTCACAACAGACACATCGAGGCCGGCCTCCTTGGCAATGCGCCGTGCGAGCGGCGAGGCGAAGGTCCGGCCTTCGGGCGACTGGCTGATCTCCCCCCCTGTGGGGGAGATGGCCGGCAGGCCAGAGGGGGGCGCCTCGCGCAGAGAGGACGGCGGGACAGCGCCCCCCTCTGTCGGCTTCGCCGACATCTCCCCCACGGGTGGGGAGATTGGCGCCTTGTCTTCCTTGGCTTCCGCCTTGGGCGCAGCACCACCGCTTTTCGCCGCCGCCCCCGCATCCTCGCCCTCGGCGGCGAGCACGGCGATCAGCGCGTTGACCTTGACGCCTTCGGCGCCGGCTGGAACGACGAGCTTTGCAACCGTACCCTCATCGACGGCTTCGACTTCCATCGTCGCCTTGTCGGTCTCGATCTCGGCGATGACATCGCCGGGCGAAACCTTGTCGCCTTCCTTCACGAGCCACTTTGACAGATTGCCCTCTTCCATCGTGGGCGAAAGCGCCGGCATGGTGATGTTGATTGGCATTTTGTCCTCCCGCCCGGTTCAGCGATACGCGACGGCTTTGACCGCCTCGATGACGTCGCCGACATTCGGCAAGGCCAGTTTCTCGAGGTTGGCCGCATAGGGCATCGGCACATCCTTACCGGCAATGGTGATGACCGGGGCGTCGAGGAAATCGAAGGCGCGCTGCGAGACCTGGTTGGCGATATGGTCGCCGACCGAGTTCTGCGGATAGCCTTCTTCGACGACCACCAGCCGGTTGGTCTTCTTGACCGAGGCGATGATGGTGTCGAGGTCGAGCGGACGGATGGTCCTGAGGTCGATGATCTCGGCGTCGATGCCCATGCCGCGCAGTTCCGCTTCCGCCTTGACCGCATAGGTCATGCCGATGCCGAACGAGACGATGGTGACGTCCTTGCCCGTCTTGTGGATACGCGCCTTGCCGATCGGCAGCACGAAGTCATCCAGCTTCGGCACGTCGAAGGACTGGCCGTAGAGAATTTCGTTCTCCAGGAAGATGATCGGGTTCGGATCGCGGATCGCAGCCTTCAGCAAGCCCTTGGCGTCGGCGGCCGTATAGGGCATCACCACTTTCAGGCCGGGAATGTGGCTGTACCAGGCGGCGTAGCACTGCGAATGCTGGGCGGCGACGCGGGCCGCGGCACCATTCGGACCACGGAACACGATCGGCGCTCCCATCTGGCCGCCGGACATATAGAGCGTCTTGGCGGCCGAGTTGATGATCTGGTCGATCGCCTGCATGGCGAAGTTGAAGGTCATGAACTCGACGATCGGCTTCAGGCCGGCCATGGCCGCGCCAACACCGACGCCGGCAAAGCCGTGCTCGGTGATCGGCGTGTCGACGACGCGGCGTGGCCCGAATTCCTGCAGCAGCCCTTGGGTGATCTTGTAGGCGCCCTGGTATTCGGCGACCTCCTCGCCCATGACGAAGACATCGCCGTCGCGGCGCATTTCCTCGGCCATGGCGTCGCGCAAGGCTTCGCGCACCGTGGTCGACACCATTTCGGTTCCGGCCGGAATGTCGGGATCGGCGGCGATTTCCGTTTTCGGAGCGGCCGCGACAGGTGCTTGTTTACCCTTGTGGGGAGGGTCGGCCGGCTCGCCGGCCGGGGTGGNCCCTCCCGCGCCTGCGGCGCGACCTCCCCCATCAGAGGGGGAGCTAATGGAGCTGGCGCTTTCGCCGTCCTGCAGCAAAACCGCGATCGGTGTGTTGACCTTGACGCCTTCGGTGCCGGCGGCGATCAGGAGCTTTCCAATCGTGCCTTCATCGACGGCTTCGACTTCCATCGTCGCCTTGTCGGTTTCGATCTCGGCGATGACGTCGCCGGCGACGACCTTGTCGCCCTCGTTCTTCAACCATTTGGAAAGATTGCCCTCTTCCATGGTCGGCGAGAGAGCGGGCATGAGAATTTCGATCGGCATGTTCCTCGCCCTCCCTTACAGTACGATATCGGTCCAGAGCTCGGACGGATCCGGCTCTGCATCGTTCTGGGCAAACTCGGCGGCGTCGGCGACGATGTCGCGCACCTCCTTGTCGATGGCCTTCAATTCGTCCTCGGTCGCCCACTTCTTCTGCGTCAACCGCGCCTTGACCTGTTCGATCGGGTCATGGTCGGAGCGCATCTTCTGGACTTCTTCCTTGGAGCGGTATTTCGCCGGGTCGGACATCGAGTGACCGCGATAGCGATAGGTCTGCATTTCGAGAATGATCGGCCCGTTGCCGGCACGGCACCATTCGGTCGCCTGGTCGCCGGCGGACTTGACCGCACGCACATCCATGCCGTCGACCTGGATGCCCGGGATCTTGAATGAAGCGCCGCGATGCGAAAAATTGGTTTCCGCCGACGAGCGCGATACCGAGGTGCCCATGGCGTAACGGTTGTTCTCGATGATGTAGATCACCGGCAGCTTCCACAGCGAGGCCATGTTGAAGCTTTCATAGACCTGGCCCTGATTGGCCGCGCCATCACCGAAATAAGTCAGCGAGACATTGTTGTTTTCGCGATAGCGGTTGGCGAAGGCAAGGCCTGTGCCCAGAGACACCTGCGCGCCGACAATGCCGTGGCCGCCGTAAAAATGCTTCTCCTTGGAGAACATGTGCATGGAGCCGCCCTTACCCCTGGACAGGCCGCCGCGGCGTCCGGTCAGCTCGGCCATGACACCACGCGGCGAAAGCTCCATCGCCAGCATGTGGCCGTGATCGCGATAGGCGGTGATCATCTGGTCGCCGTCGATCAGGGCCATCTTCATGCCGGTGACGACGGCTTCCTGGCCGATATAGAGATGGCAGAAGCCGCCGATGAAGCCCATGCCGTAGAGCTGGCCGGCCTTTTCCTCGAAGCGGCGGATGAGCAGCATGTGCCGATAGGCGGCAAGCTCTTCGTCCTTGGTGAATTCAGCAGGCTTGGGTGCTGAAAGCCCCGATTTGCCGTCGGATTTCGATTTGGCAGGCGCTTTTCTGGCTGCGGTGGCCATGCATCACTCCCTGTTGGCGTCTCTTTGCGGACATTGGAGCTAGAGGAAATCTGCTCCCGGGGAGATCAGCCTCCCCATCGATTTATGGGAGGCTAACACGCGTTACAGCGTTGCGCCATGACGAATTTGCATAGCTGGCATGCGCCTAAGCGATTAAAATCATTGAAAATATTGCTGATTAACTGAAATTCGGTTACTTCGACGAGGCCGGCAACATGATGGTGATTTCATCAGGCTGGGACAGGTTGAGCGCTTTGCGCGCCTGCTCGTCGAGCATGTCCTTCTCCAGCGTGCCGTCGTGCATGAGCCGAACGCGCCGTTCAAGCTCCATGCGGCGCGCCTTGACGGCGTCGAGCTGCGCCTGCAGCGCGACCGTCTGGGCCTCGAGCTGATATTTCGAGTTGATGCCGAATTCACCGTGATAGGCGTGGAAGCCGAAATAGGCCAGGAATACCACGCAAAGCGAAGGGATGATCAGCCGGCCGGTGTTTCTCTGCTTGTGCTGACGCGTCCACATCGCCCGTTCCCTCGCGGCCGCGAACTCAGGCGGCTCACTGTCTTTTTCGCCCGATTGTGCTTAACGGACGGTTACGGACAGCCGCTTTAGCCCTTTGTTTTATGCATGTCGTTCTCCCAAAACCGAGTTCACTTTCGGGCAACATGCATTAGGCCGTGCCCAAATGAAAAGGGCGGGAATAATCCCGCCCTTTCCCAGATATCGCGGATCCGCGCGTTCCGGATCAGCCCTTAACGACCGACTTGCCGGCGTAGCGCGCCTGCTTGCCGAGCTCTTCCTCGATGCGGATCAGCTGGTTGTACTTGGCCATGCGGTCCGAACGTGACAGCGACCCCGTCTTGATCTGTCCGCAGTTGGTGGCGACAGCGAGATCGGCGATCGTCGAATCCTCGGTTTCGCCGGAGCGGTGCGACATGACGGCGGTATAGCCGGCCTTGTGCGCGGTCTCGACGGCGTCGAGCGTTTCCGTCAGCGAGCCGATCTGGTTGACCTTGACCAGGATCGAATTGGCAACGCCCATGCGGATGCCGTCGCGCAGCCGCGCCGTGTTGGTGACGAACAGGTCGTCGCCGACCAGTTGCGTCTGCTTGCCGATCAGATCCGTCAGGTACTTCCAGCCTTCCCAGTCGTCCTCGGCAAGGCCGTCCTCGATCGAAATGATCGGATAGTCGGCGGCGAGCTTGGCGAGATACTTGGCCTGTGCCTTGGGATCGCGCGTCTTCTTCTCGCCCTCATAGACGTAATTGCCGTCCTTGAAGAACTCGGTCGCGGCGCAGTCGAGGCCGAGCGCGATCTCCTCGCCCGGCTTGAAGCCGGCTTTCTCGATCGATTCCATGATGAAATCGAGTGCAACCGGCGCGCTCTTCAGGTTCGGGGCAAAGCCGCCCTCGTCGCCGACATTGGTGTTGTGGCCGGCGTCCTTCAGCTTCTTCCTGAGCGTGTGGAAGATTTCCGAGCCCCAGCGCACGCCTTCGCGCAGCGTCGGCGCGCCGATCGGCAGGATCATGAATTCCTGGAAATCGATCGGATTGTCGGCATGCGCGCCGCCGTTGATGATGTTCATCATCGGCACCGGCAGGATGTGCGCCTTGGTCCCGCCGACATAACGGTAGAGCGGCAGGCCGGAGGCATCGGCCGCCGCCTTCGCAACCGCCAGCGACACGCCGAGGATGGCGTTGGCGCCGAGTCGGCTCTTGTTGGGCGTGCCGTCGAGTTCGATCATGGTCTGGTCGATGTGGATCTGGTTTTCGGCTTCCATGCCGCCGATCGCTTCGAACAGCTCGCCATTGACCGCTTCCACGGCCTTGAGCACGCCCTTGCCGAGATAACGGGCGCCGCCGTCGCGCAGTTCGACGGCCTCATGGGCGCCGGTCGATGCGCCTGAGGGCACCGCGGCGCGGCCCATCGAACCGTCTTCGAGCACGACGTCGACCTCGACGGTTGGATTTCCACGGCTGTCCAGGATTTCACGCCCGACAATATCGACGATGGCGGTCATTGCGATGTCCCCGATTGATATGAAGAAAGGTCGCGCCCGTCTTAGCCAAAGCGCCGCAAAAGGCAATCGGGCCATGGCCAAATAGTGCGGCCCGCCCGATTCACGAAGCGCAAATTTCTGTCATCATAAGTCATGCTGCCAGACGCGCGTTTCGAGATATGGTTTCGAAGCGCGGGGCGAAACAGGAGGAGTTTCGCCATGTCCGAGTTGAGCGGTATCGTGAGTTTGTTCCTGATCGCGGCGGCGTTCCTGACGTCGTGCGACAACCAGCAGTCACCGCCAAAGGCAGTCGCGCCTTTGCCGGCCTTGAGCATCAACCAATAGGCCCGAAGGCCCGGTATGCCCATCGGGCATTGCGTTGAATCGAAAAAGGGCCCCGCCGAAGCGAGGCCCTTTTTGCTGCGTCAGTGCCAGTATGGCTTGACGTTGTAATACTCGTAGGATGCGTCGCGCGCGCGCTCGCCATCCTCGCCGGTCAATTCATCGATCGAATAGGCGGGCGCTGCTTTCAGCTGTTCCTTGGAAAAGGGCACGACATAGCCGCCCTTGTCCTGATCATAATCGAGACTTGCCCAAGGAATGGCATGATACTTCTCGCCCATGCCGAGAAAGCCGCCAAAACCGATGACTGCGAACATGATGCCGTTCGAGGTCTTGTCGAGCATGACGTCCTCGATGCTGCCGATGCTGTCGCCCGCGGTATTGTAAACTGTTGTGCCGATGACTCGCGAAGCGGCAATGGCTTGGGTGTGGCCTGTTTGAGTTGTCATGATGTGCTCCTCATTGTCGTCAAACTCTGCTTCGACAATGACGGAGGCGGGCGAAAGTTCCCCGGTTTTTACGGTGTCGGCCGATCACTCCGCGAGAATGAAGGTCACCTTCATGTTGACGCGATAGGCAGCAATCTTGCCACCGACGAAGCAATCTTGCCACCGACGAGAAGCGCCGCCTCAGCGACCCTTGGCGATGCGGTCGAACGCCATCAAACGCTCCAGGAGTGCCGGCATGTCCTTCAGCGGCACCATGTTGGGGCCGTCGGAAGAGGTCGAATTGTCCGGATCCTGGTGGGTCTCGATGAAGACGCCGGCAACGCCGACAGCAACCGCCGCGCGGGCCAAGGTCTCGACGAAACGCCGCTCGCCACCAGAAGACCCGCCCTGCCCGCCCGGCTGCTGCACCGAATGCGTGGCATCGAAGATCACCGGCGCGCCGATCTCGGCCATGATGGGCAGAGCGCGCATGTCGGACACCAGCGTGTTGTAGCCGAAGGAGGCGCCGCGCTCGGTGGTCAAGACATTGGGGTTGCCGGAACCGGTGATCTTGGCGACCACGTTCTTCATGTCCCAGGGCGCGAGGAACTGCCCCTTCTTGACGTTGATCACCTTGCCGGTCCTGGCGGCGGCGACCAGCATATCGGTCTGGCGCGACAGGAAGGCCGGAATCTGCAACACATCGACATGCGGCGCGACGATGGCACACTGCTCCTCGGTGTGGACATCGGTCAGCACAGGAAGCGAGAATTCCTTGCGCAGTTCGTCGAAGACAGGGAGTGCTGCCTCCATGCCGGCGCCGCGCGTCGCCGACAGCGAGGTGCGGTTGGCCTTGTCGTAACTGGTCTTGTAGACGAGGCCTATGCCGAGCTTGCCGGTCAATTCCTTGAGCGCACCGGCCATGTCGAAAGCATGCTGACGCGATTCAAACTGGCACGGTCCGGCGATCAGCGCCAAGGCCGCGTTGTTGTCGAAAACGACGTTGCCGACGGTTACCGCCGAATTGGGCGCCATCGAATTGGGGGGCTTGTTCATGGGATCTCCCGGAAGATGAAAGCCGCGCCCTGCCCTGATGCCGGCTGCACGACAATGTCATTGCCCGCTATATCGTGCGGGATGGCGTTGGCTGCAAGCAGCCTTGAAACGGCATCGGCGTCGCGGACCGCAAAGACGACCGCGGCGAACCGAAGTTCGGTGGGCATGCCGGTCGGACTGCCGAAGCGGGCCGTGAAAGACGCGGGATCGAGGATGCTCAAAACTGCATTCGGCAGCCGGAACGCACCCTCCTGCCCAATGGCGGCGGGATCGCCCACCGCCACGGAGACCAGGCGACGCTGCTCGTCAGGTCGGTCGCTGACCGCCACCACTTCGACAATGCCGGTGGCGCCATTGGGGTGGGCCTGCAAGGTTGCGCGATCCACTTTCGGTGCGTTGATCCGCTGGCAGGCAAAAAGAAAAGCGTCCGTTGCACGGCTGTTCGAAGCAAAGGCGAGCTTGAATGACGCGGTATCGCTTTTGCCCGCCGTGTCGGTGAAAGCGCGCGAAAAGCTCAGCGTGTCGCCCGCCGAGAGGCCGGTTTCCACATAGCGCGCGTGGTCGGCATCGGCATTGTCGGTGCCCAGAACCACCGCGGAAAACCCCTCGTCGCCGCGGCTGTCGCGATAGATGCGGTCGCGAGTGACGAAGGCATTGCCCTCGGCGGCCGCGTCAAATGCTATTTGTTCGCTGCCGATCGCGAGCGGCTCCAGATAGGTGCCGTCGGCGAGGAAAACGCAGCAATTCTCCGTTCCAAAGGGATGGATACCGGTGGGAGCGACGACGAAGCCCAGCGCTGTCAGCCGGGCGCGCGCCATGTCGAGGCTCTGCGTCGGCAGCACCAGATGATCGAGCGGATGAATTCCGGCGGCTGTGGAACGGGTCATGCAGGCGCGATGTGCATCATTCCGTATAACCGTTCAAGACGTGATTGCGCGCCCTGGCGCCAGAGCATGGCAAAAAAACTACCAGAAATGCTCGCCCGCTTTTCTCTTCTGCAGCGAAAGTATTTCACGTAAAGATATCCCCCGCATGGGGGATGCTGCGAATTCCGTCTTGGACGATTGTCGTGACGTCGCGATTCGACGTCGAATGGCGCCCATTGCCCTGCGTGCATGGCTGGAACGACGGATGGCGGGCAACGGCATGCTCAGGATCTTGCGGATCACGCCGCATTTCTATCGACCAGGCAACTGGCCGATCGCGTTCGATCCTGTCGGCGGATTGCAGAACCAGACATGGACGATCGCGCAAGCCATGGACAAGGCCGGCGCGACCCAGACGGTTCTGACCAGCTACATTCCAGGCAGCCCAAGGCATGTTCGGCTATCCGCGACCATGCGGGTGACATGCACAGGCTTCCGGCTGCCCGAGTTCCTGGCCGGACCGATGCTCTGCTTCAGCTGGTTTCTGGGCGCGATCCCTGAGCTTCTTCGGGCCCGACGCCACTATGATGTGGTCCACATCCATTTCAACCACTCGGTCTGGTGCAGGATCATCGCCGTCATTGTCGGCAGGCTGAAGATACCGCTCGTCGTTTCGATGAACACGCCGCTCTGGTCCGGGCTCCAGAGTGCGCTTCGGCTCAAGGGCAAATCTTACGACGTCACCCGGTGGCTCGAGCGCCTGGCTTTGAGGTCGGCCGATCGGGTCGTCGTGCTCACCGATACCTATGGCAGGAGCGCAGCCTCGGAGCTGGGGCTCGACGCCTCGCGCATCGAGGTGATCCCCGATGCGGTCGATGTCGAAGCGTTCCGCCGTCCAGTCGCACCTGGGTTGCTTCGGGGCTTTCGCCGTGAGCACGGCATCCCGGACGAACGGCCAATCGTCAGCTTTATCGGCCGCATCAGCGGTGAAAAGGGTTGGCAGGATCTGCCCGCGCTCGTCGAGCGCCTGTCAGGGAAAAATGTGTTCCTGCTGATCTGCGGAGACGGTCCCGACCGCCGCAAGCTTGAAGCGGCGCTCGCCGCGATCTCCAGGCCAGGCTGGTGGGCAATCACCGGATTCGTCTCGCCAGCCGAGGTCAAGAAGGCACTCAAGATCTCCGACGTCATGATCCTGCCCTCCCGGCGCGAAGTGTTCGGCAGCGTCCTGCTCGAAGCGATGGCGGCGGAAGTACCGGTGGTCGCCTATGGCGTCGGCGGCGTGACCGACGTCGCCGGTCGTCCAGAGGCATTGGCGCTGGTACCGGAAGGACGGCGCGAAGCGCTCGCCGACCTGACGCTTCGGTTGCTTGCCGATAGCGAGGAAAGGAACACCCTGATCGCGCGAGGGCGCCGGCGCGTGCGGGATTTCTCGCTGGATTCGGCGGTGGCGCTCAACCTTGCCCTTTATGCTTCGGTCCTCGCAGGCTCGGTGAACGGATCACGGCAGCCGGCCGGCGTTCTCACCTTGCAGGAGGACGGCGGCACGCCGGATGGCCCTTGATCAACTTCGTCACCACGCGCAGCCACGGCTATACCGTTCGCCATCTGATCCGCCAGTTGGGCAACGCACGCCACTGGAGCTACGAGCGCCTCTTTCGGCAGAAGGAGCTGCGCTCCGGCACCTGGGTCTTCACGGATCACGAGCGGCTTTCGCACTTCGAGATCGCATTGGCCGCCGGGGTCGCCAATCGGCTCGAGCGCGGCGGAGCACGCGTTCTCAATCATCCCGCCCGTGTGCTTGGCCGTCATGATCTGCTGAAAGCCCTGCACGCGGCCGGCATCAACTGCTTCTCGGCCTGGCGTTGCGAAAGCCAGCCGCGTCCGAACGCCTTTCCGGTCTTCATCCGCAACGAATTCGACCACCTTTCCGCGGACTTCGAGCTGATTGCGGACCAGCCGGCGCTCGAGGCGGCGCTGAGCCGGATGAAAGCAAACGGCATACCGTTGGCTGGCAAGCTGGTGATCGAGTATGCCGGCCAGGAGGTCAGCCCCGGCGTCTGGCAGCGCTTTGCCACCTATCGCGTCGGCGATCGGCTGATCGCCCATCACAATGTCGTCGATTTCCGCTGGGCGGCCAAGGACGTGCAGGACAAGCAGCGTCTGCTTGCCCATCCCATGTTGGCGACATTCGTCGAAAACGAGCGCCGGTTCGTCGTCGGCAACCTGTATGAAGACGTGCTTCGCAGGGCATTCGACCTCGCCGGCATCGATTACGGGCGCGCCGACTTCTCGCTGGTCGACGGGCGTCCGCAAATCTTCGAGATCAACACCAATCCGGCGCACGGCTCCCACGGCGCGATCTATCGGGAAACGCACCCCGGGCGCGTGGAAACCCAGAAGCTTTCGGAAGACAGGCTGTACGCCGCCTTGCGGGACGTGGACCTGCCGGCCGGCGGCCGCATCGGCCTCGACGACCCCGCCCTTCTCCCGCAGCAGGCGTTCAGGAGACTTTTCACGGGGCTGAAGCGTGCTTGACCGCGCCGCGCCAGGACATCCGATCTCGGATCGGCCGATCGTGATCGAGGCGGCCGACAGCTTCGATTTCGGCTCGGTGGAATACCGTCGGCTGTTCTGCGGCGCATCGGCATCGGCCTTCCAGCATCCTGACTGGCTCACGGCTTTCTATCGCAACATCGCTCCGGCGCATGGCGCCGAGCCGCTGGTGATCACCGGCCGCGACAGCGACGGCGAACTCCAACTGGTGGTTCCGTTGGTGCGGCGCGGCGATCGGGCGATCGAATATGCCTTCCTGGGCGTCACCGATTATGCCTGTCCGATCGTGGCCAGGGGCGTGACAGTCGGCGTACAAACCAGGCGGCATTTTCGCGATGTCCTTGGGCACCATGCGGATTTGAGAATTGGACCTGTTCATCACAGCCATCTGCATGAATGGCGCCAGTTGCTGGGATCCGAGCCGTCCGCGCTCGATTTCGGCGCGCATGCCGTGCGCTACGGCTTTCCCTATGCTGAATGGCGCAGGGCCAACCTTGGCTGTCGCGGCGCCGGAAGCCTCGACCGCAAGGCGCGCAGGCTTGCCGAAGCTGGCGGGCTGAAGCTGGAGCTGGTCGGCCCCGACAGTGTGCGTCAGGCCCTGGTTGCAGCGCGCGACTTCCGCGCCGGGCGCTTCCCGGATGATCCGATGCAAACGCCGCACGGCCTCGAATTCTACATCGATGTCGCTGCGAACGGCGCACGCTCCGGCCTTGCACGAACCTATCGCCTCGCTTCGAAGGATGGTCCGGTCGCTATTGTCTTCGGCTTGGTCGACGGCGACTGCTTTCGCTACATCCTGCTGGCCTGCGACTATCGCGCCCATGCGCGCCATTCTCCGGGCCGCGTGGCGCTTGACCAGGTCATGGCGGCCTGGGCCGCCGAGGGCGGCAAAGCCTTCGATTTCACCATCGGCGACGAACCTTTCAAGGCGGACTTCGGCTGCACCCGCACGACCATGCACGAGTTCCGGCCATGACAGTCCTACCGACCAATCTTGCGATGGAAGCGGGCCTTGTCGCCACGCCTCGTCTTGCCGTGGTCGTGCCTGCCCGCAATCGCCGTGAAAGCCTGCCGCGCACGCTGGCATCCGTACTTTGCACCGCGCGAACCGATATCGAACTGGTGGTGATAGATGACGGATCGACGGACAGCACCGAAAGCTATCTGGCCTCGCTCGACGATGTGCGCCTGAAATGGCGCCGCATACCGGTAGCGGCCGGTGCCAACCAAGCTCGCAACCAGGGCGCGGCATTGTCCAGCGCACCGCTCATCGCTTTTCTCGATTCGGATGACGCCTTCCGCCCCGGGCGTGTGGACAGGCTGATCACATTCTTCGACGAGAACCCGGACGTCGCCTGTACCATCGACGGCTTCAGCGACATTTCGGACCGCGGCGAGCGAATACACCGATTGCCCCGCCTTACCCCCGATAGCGAGACACTGCGGCAGCTTCTGCTCTGCCATTGCATTCCGCTGACCAACTCGACCGTCACGGTTCGCCGCGCGGCCTTTGACGCCGTGGGGGGCTACGATCCGGACCTGCGCCGCCATCAGGACCGGGAGTTGCTGCTGCGGCTGGCGAGACAGCATCGCATCGCCTTCGGCACGGCCACCGACGTCCTCAAATACCGGTCGGCGAACTCGATCTCGCGCACCCATGCCGGTTATATCAAGGGGCTGGATGATTTCGTCGGCCGCTGTCCCGATTACCGATCAAGCGGCTACGGGTCGATCCTCAGCTATCTGACGGTGCGCGGCGCGCTGAAAGCAGCCATGCAAGGCCATTTCAGCATCGTACTGGCGGAACTGCAGGCCTGGCGGAAAGCCGACAATCTGCCCGGCGGCCTTCATGTGCTACCCGGCTATTTCAGGGGGCGTCGAAAAAGGCACCAGCTGGAACAGGCCCTGGATCAGCTCCCGGCCACGACGTCGGCGGAATAGCGCAATTCGCGCAAGGGTCTGACCTTGCTGGTGGTCTGCGCGTAGAGCGGGTGCGCCTTGTAGGCGGCCAGCGCCGCGTCGTCGGCGAACTCCGCATAGACGACGACATCGATCTCGTCGGACAGCGGGTCGACCTTGGTGTTGAGGGTTACCTCGAAGAGACCGGAATGGGGAATGTTGCCCAGCGCCAGTAGCCCGGCACGCACCGCCTCCACATCCTCTTTGCGCCGCGCGCTGAAGAAAACGATATGCCGGATCAATCCCGCCTCCTCGATCTGAATGCGGGGTCTTTTGTGACGGCGGTCTCTTCGCGTCAACCGTTCACGGCGCCACGCGTCCATGCGACGCGCCTCGGCCGCCGCACACCGCGCACAAGCGCGGGCTACTGCCTCTGGAAGGTATCAGGCTTTGCCGGTGACATAGCGGACGGCATGATTGAGCTCCCTGACCGAGAGGTCGAGGTAATGGCCCTGATTATACAGGCCGTCCCAGATCAGGAAGAATGCGATGGCGGCAATGACGATTACATAACGCATGGCTAAAGCTATCGCACAAGCACGGTGTGGACCATAGGCGTTTTGATATGTTCGACATTCACCAGACGAGTGCGCACGTGGCACAGCCCAGCTCGCGGCTTGCCTCTTGAAGTTCCCAGCGATGACGTGGAAGATTGTCGCAGGGATTCACTGGGAAGCGCCGAAGCTCTGGTCGAGCGCGCACGCTTTTGTTCGGATCTGTACGTAGCCGATCCCGGATCAGGCGACGGCGTCCGAACCCGGCGATGAACCGCAAGAAACGGAACCGGCAATTGTCAGCCGGCATCGCGGAAGTCCAGGGGCGGGACATGGGTCACAAGGAACAGTCTGGCACGATGCCTGCCGAAGCGGTCAGGCTCGACGAGTTCAATTTCGCCGAGATCGTCAAGGGCCTGCCGGCCAAGGCGCGCCTGGTGCTGTCGGCGGCGATGAACCTGCCGCGCGGTTCGCTGAAGGTCAGGATGCCGGATGGGCGCTCCGTCCTGGTCGGCGGCAAAGGACCAGGTCCCGATGCCGAACTGGTGCTCAAGAACTGGCGCCTGCCGGGCCGCGCCTTTTCCGGCGGCACGATCGGCGTTGCCGAATCCTATATGGACGGCGACTGGGAAAGCCCTGATGTGACCAGTTTCCTCGAACTGTTCGTGGTCAACTCGGCCCTTGGCGAGAAGGTCGCCGGCGGCGCGAGCTGGCTGATCAATACGGTCCAGCGCATCCGCCACTGGTTCAACGAGAACACACGCACCGGTTCAAAACGCAATATCTCGGCGCATTACGACCTCGGCAACGCCTTCTACAAGGAGTGGCTCGACCCGAGCATGACCTATTCCTCGGGGCTCTATGCCAACGGCGCCAATGATTTGGAGAGCGCGCAGGCCGCCAAATATCGGGCGCTGGCCAAGGATATCGGTATCGGCCGCAAGGATCACGTGCTGGAGATCGGCTGCGGCTGGGGCGGCTTTGCCGAATTCGCCGCGCGCGAGATCGGTTGCCGGGTTACCGGGCTGACTATCAGCCGTGAGCAGCACGACTTCGCCAAGGCGCGCATCGCCAAGGCTGGACTTGCCGACAAGGTCGACATCAAATTGCAGGATTACCGCGACGAAACAGGCACTTACGACCGCATCGCGTCCATCGAGATGTTCGAGGCGGTCGGCGAGAAATATTGGCCGGTGTTCTTCGGCAAGATGAAGGCCTGCCTGAAGCCCGGCGGTACCGCGGGCCTGCAGATCATCACCATCAACGAATCCGCCTATGACACCTATCGTGCCAGGCCGGATTTCATACAGCGCTATGTGTTCCCGGGCGGCATGCTGCCGACGCCGTCGATCCTGAAAGCGCTCGGCAAGGATCATGGCCTTGCGCATCTGCGCGAGCGCGTGTTTCCCGATGACTATGCGCGCACGCTCGCCGAATGGCGGCAGCGCTTCTGGGTATCGTGGGAGAAGATCGTGCCGCTCGGCTTCGACGATCGCTTCAAGAAACTGTGGGAGTTCTACCTGCATTATTGCGAAGCCGGCTTTCGTGCCAGCTACATCGACGTGCGCCAGGTGGTCTACAAGGCTTAGAGCATTTCACCGTTTCACGGAAACGGAGACCTATCTCTTTGTTTTTACGGAATTCCCAAGGAAAAGCGCCATGCGCTTTTTCCGGCGAAGCGCTTTGAAACTTCCGTCGCCGGGCTCCAAAAGTCGCCGCGCCCATCCGAGGCCTGCAAAAACTGCTGCGATAGGTCACTTGCGACCACACTAAGCTCTCGATCCACCGTGCTCGATCTGCTGCAGCAGCGGTCATCGCCTTGACGGCTTGGGGCGCACAACAATCTATTGGAGCAGGTGAGCTTGGACCAAGGACGCGAAACCTCAGGAGACGAGAAAAAACACAGGAGATAACGATGACGATTCTTGCTGTTGGCGCTGCCGGCCGATTTGCCGGCAATGTCATCCCGGCTCTCGCCCAGCGTAACGCCCGTGTGCGCGGCCTTGTGCGAAAGCCGGAAGAAATTGCTCAAGTACGAGAGCATGGTGCCGCGGAAACGGTTGTCGGCGACCTTCGGAACCGGGCGAGCTTGGACGCAGCTCTGAAAGATATCGAAGCTGTGTTTTACATCGCGCCTGCGTTCATGGCCGATGAAGCCGAAGTCGGCAAAGGCTTGGTCAACGCCGCGATCCGCGCAGGTGTCCGTCGGCTTGTATTCTCGTCTGTCATCCACCCCGTACTTTCCGGGCTGGGCAACCACATAGCGAAAGCCCCGGTCGAGGAAGCGATTCTGACTTCGAAGCTGGAATACACCTTCCTTCACCCATCCCGCTTTTATCAGAATTATGAGGCATTCTGGCCGAAGGTCATCGAAACCGGCGTGCTGGCCGAGCCCTGGTCGGCCGAGACCCGATTCTCTCTTGTAGACTATCGTGATATCGCGGAGGTCGCCGCTATTGCCCTAACCGAGGATCGTCTGCTTTACGGCACATTCGAGCTGTGCGCGCCCGGGTGGCACAATCGTCACGATGTGGTCACTCTGTTGGGTGAGGTGCTAGGGCGGGAGATCAGGGAGCGCCGCGATCCAGGTGTGCTCGGCGAAGTTGGTCCAGGTCAAAGGACCATGTTCGAGCATTACGACCACTACAACCTGCTCGGTAATCCGCTGACTCTACGCGCGATACTCGGGCATGAACCGCGTTCGCTAAAGGTCTTTTTCGAAGAACTCGCTGCGGGTACTCGATAGCCGCCTGACGCGAGGCCCCGGACAGGCTATGGCGGCGACAAGCCGATTGCCGCGATCAAGGCGGCGCTGCCGGACATGCATACACTGAGCCGCGCGTCGCTCACGCAGTGCATCGCACGATACGCCGCATTGGGCTGGAGCGGTTATGTCCCGGATGCTTGCCGCCAGGGGACATTGCTCATCCCGATCAATATCGCGAAATGGATGTGGGGTTGGCCCAACCGGTTTCTCGACCGCATGCAGGCTGTCGATACACAGATCCACCTGCTCGGCCCTTATTCGGGCGGCGGCTTTTCGGAAGGACTGGACGACCCACAGCTCATCGACCAGTTGCCGGACGGCTATTCCGGCGGCATTTCGACGGATGCGCTGGATCTCGTCATGCCCGTGATCAAGGCGCGCTTCGGGACGCGGCCGTGAGATGGCTCCACGCCGCACATGGCGGCGTGGCCTGGAACGCCTCAAATGGCCGTATCAGAGCAGGATGCGATATCTGGCAAATCCGGCTTCGCCCTCGCCAGCCGGTTCGATCTTCAGCGATTTCACATCGGCGATGAAATCCTTGGCCTTGACGCCGGTCTCGAAGACGACGCTGGTTCCGGGCAGCGGCGCGAAAGACCAGTTGCCGTCGGCCGACGGGTTGATCGTGCCCTCGCTCACGATATAGCGGACGATGACGTCGCGATTGGTGTCCGGCGCCTCGTAGATGATCTTCGAGGCATTGATGTCGGGAAAATTGCCGCCGCCGCCGGCGCGGTAATTATTGGTGGCGACGACGAATTTCTGATTGGGATCAATTAGTTTTCCATCGAACATCAAGTCGGCGATGCGATTGGCGCCGGCATTCGCGACGCCGCCCTTGGCGTCGTATTTCGGCGGCTGCGACAGGTCGATCTTGTAGGTGACGTCGTCGATGACATCGAAATTGTAGGACGGGAAGTCGGTGTTGATGAGCGCCTGGTCGGCCTTGCCCGGCTCGATCCGGTTGAAGATGCCGGCCGACATTTCCAGCCATTCCTTGACCTCGGCGCCAGTGATTTCGACAGCCCGCACGGTGTTGGGATAGAGATAGAGGTCGGCGACGTTCTTGATGGCGATATCGCCGGCCGGCACGTCGGTATAGTAGTCGGCGCCGTTGCGCCCGCCGGCCTTGAAGGGTGCGGCGGCCGACAGCAGCGGCACATCCTTCCACTGCGTGCTCTTGAGAATGTCCCTGAGGTACCAGGTCTGCGCCTGGCTGACGACCTGCACCGACGGATCGTCGGCGACCAGCGCGAAATAGGAATAGAGCGGCGCGGACGTCTTGCCGACGGGACGGCGCACATAGGCCAGGGTCGCCTGATGGTCCTGTTCGAGTGCGGCGATGACGCGCTTGTCGTCGGAAACAGTCGGCTTGTTCTTGTTGTCGACGCGCTCGAAGATCGGCCGCGCTTCGGATGTCGCCGAAACAACCTTCCATTTCGATCCGTCGCGCTCCAGCATCAGGTCGATCAACCCCATATGCGAGCCCCAGAAACCGCCCATGACGGCGGGTTTGCCCTGCAGCGTGCCTTTTTGCGTGTCGACGCCTTCGAGCGACTGGAAATCCTTCTTGCCGGGGAACACCAGGTGCTGGTGGCCGGTGAACACCGCGTCGATGCCGTCGACGCCGGCGACGAAGAACGAGGCGTTCTCCATCATGTCGCCGTGCTGCACATCGATGCCGGAATGCGAGAGCGCGATGACGATGTCGGCGCCTTCCTCCTTCATCTGCGGCACCCAGGCCCTGGCCGTCTCGACGATGTCGCGCGTCTTGACGTTGCCTTCGAGATTCTTGAGATCCCAGACCATGATCTGCGGCGGCACGAAACCGATGATGCCGATCCTGATCGGCTGCTCGGCGCCCGAACCGTCCTTGATCTTCCTGTCGAGGATCACATAGGGCTTGAGGTAGAGCTTGTCGTCGCGTGGGTTCGCGGCAAGTTGGGTGCCCCGGATCAGGTTTGCACAGACGAAGGGAAAATTGGCCCTGGCCAGCACCTTGTCCAGGAACGACAGGCCATAGTTGAACTCGTGGTTGCCGAGCGTCGAGCACTCATAGCCGAGCAGGTTCATGCCCTTCATGATCGGATGCAGATCGCCATCCTTCAGGCCCTTCTCATAGGCGATGTAGTCGCCCATCGGGTTGCCCTGCAGCAGGTCGCCATTGTCGATCAGCATCGAGTTGACGGCTTCCTTGCGCACCGCGTCGATCAGCGATGCTGTGCGCGACAGGCCCATCGTGTCGTTGGCTTTGTCGGCGTAGTAATCATAAGGCAGCACGTTCACATGGATGTCGGTGGTTTCCATGATCCGAAGATGCGCCTGGTTGGCTTGAGCGCGGGCGGAGAAGGGATGGAGCATGATCAGCGCCCCCGTGGCGGCGGCGCCCGCGAGGAGACCACGACGAGAGACGGGATGGAGCAGCTGCGACATGTTTTCTCCTAGTTCGACCTAACAAGCCCTGCCCCGAAGCGAACTTCGCGCTGAAATCGGCTCAAGTCCATTCAAGAAGTCGCGCGCATTGGAGCGCCAGCCAATCAGCAACAGATGACGCGCGGATGAAGGGAGCAGTGAAGAAAATCAGGTCTTGTCGTCGTCGCCCTGGGTGATCAGCCGGGCGCTGCGCTGGCCTGTGGCGTAGATCCATAGCCAGCTCAGGGAAACCGCAAGCCGGTTGCGGAAACCGATCAAAAAATAGATGTGCGCAATTCCCCACACCCACCAGGCAAGCCAGCCCGTGAGCTTGACCCAGCCGAAATCGATCGCGGCGGCGCGTTTGCCGATCGTCGCCAGATCGCCGGCATGCTTGTAGTGGAAAGGACGCGCTGCCGTGTCACCACCGAGCCTGGCCTTGACGGTGGCCGCAACATGTCGGCCCTCCTGCTTGGCGGAAGGCGCCACGCCGGGTACCGGCCGTCCATCGGGCCGCAGCACAAGCGCGGCGTCGCCGATGACGAAAATCTCGGGGCCGTCGGGCACGCTGAGGTCAGGCTCGACGAGCACCCTGCCCGCGCGGTCCGCCTTCGCTCCCAGCCATTCGGCGGCTGGCGAAGCGGCAACGCCGGCTGCCCACAGGATCGTTCGGGCCGCCAGCTGCTTGTCGCCAAACACAACACCTTCGGCGTCGCAGCGCGTCACGGCCCGGCCAAGCTCGACGGTCACGCCAAGCCGTTCGAGCGCCTTGCTGGCGTAATCGGAGAGTTTTGGCGCGAAATTGGCCAGGATGCGGTCACCGGCCTCGATCAGCACCACGCGCGTTTGCCGCGTGTCGATGTTGCGGAACTCGCCCCGCAGCGTGTCGTGCGCCAGTTCGACGATGGTACCGGCCAGCTCCACGCCGGTCGGCCCACCGCCAACGATCGCGATGGTCAGCAGCGCCTGGCGTTTGGCGGGATCGGTCTCCCGCTCGGCCTGTTCGAAGGCCAGGAGAATGCGCCGCCGAATGGTGGTGGCGTCCTCCAGCGTCTTCAGGCCTGGAGCGAACGGCTCCCATTCATCGTGACCGAAATAGGCGTGGCGGGCGCCGGTGGCGAGCACCAGCGTATCGTAGGCGACGGCGCTGCCGTCATCGAGCAGCACGCGCTTGCCGGCGCGGTCGACACCAGTGACATTGGCGAGCAGCGTCGTCACGTCCTTGCGCTTGCGCAGGAGATGGCGGATCGGCCAGGCAACCTCGGAGGTCGCCAGTGCCGTCGTCGCCACCTGGTAGAGCAGCGGCTGGAACAGATGATGGTTGCGCTTGTCGATCATGGTGATGCGCACCGGGGCGCCGGCGAGCGCACGGGTGAATTCGAGGCCGCCGAAACCCGCGCCGACAACGACGACATGATGGCTGGCTTGGCTCATTTCGTTCACCCTGACAGCTAGATTACTAGCCCAGATGTAGGTATTTTTGTGCAATGCAGCAACAGAAGGACAGTGCCCGGGACTCGTCGTTCCATGTCGTGAATGCACATGTTGTATCGTGTCGCGAGGTATAGCGTCATCGAACACGCCTATGAGGTAAAGCATGGCCAACGATCATGACGACCCGGGTCCGGCGCAGTATTCCTCGCCGCCTTGCTTCATGCGCGAACTCGACCCGGAGTTCCGCGTGCCGCTATCCGACTGGACCGATGTGAGGCGCTGGCGCAAGGCCGAGCGCGAACGGCTGATCACCGCCCGGCTCGCGGTTTCGGCCGACGCGCGAACGGCCATGTCGCAACGCATTGCGGATGGGCTCGACGCGATCATCGGCGACATCACCGGGCGCATGGTCAGCCTCTACTGGCCGTTTCGCGGCGAACCGGACTTGCGGCCATGGGTGGCGTCCGTCAATGAGCGTGGCGGCCGCACCGCGCTGCCTATCGTCATCGAGAAAGGACAGCCGCTGATCTTCCGCGCCTACAAACCGGGCGACCGGCTGGAAAAGGGCGTCTGGAACATCCCGATTCCGGCCGAGGGCGATCCGGTGCTGCCCGACATCGTCATCTCACCGATCGTCGGCATCGATCCGGCAAACTATCGCCTAGGCTATGGCGGCGGCTTCTTCGACCGCACGCTGGCCGCCATGCCGTTCAAACCGCTGGTGATCGGCGTCGGCTACGAACTGCAGCGCATCGCCACCATCTATCCGCAGCCGCACGACATCCCGATGGATCGGATCGTGACGGAGGTGTAAAAACCTGTTTGGGAAATGAGACCGGTTGACGACGGTGACACGATGATCGGACGAACTGTAGCGGCTGCCNGTAAAAACCTGTTTGGGAAATGAGACCGGTTGACGACGGTGACACGATGATCGGACGAACTGTAGCGGCTGCCGTTGCAATAGCGTTTTCCGTTTCGCCCTTGCATGCGCAACCACGGCATCGTTTGCCGAGCGGTTATAAATGGGGCCGCTGCCTGCTTGCTGTTAACGGTCAGACACGCATATCCGGAAGATGCTCCTATCAAATCGAGAGGGGCGGCGGTTTTAATATCCAGGGGCCCAGGCAAGTTTTTGCAGGTATCGACTATCCCGATACGAACAGCGGGACCGGTGAAATGTCCAAGGATTACTGGGCCGTCGTATACAAGGACGGTGATCTTTGGGAAGGCTATGGGAACTCGGACATTCGCGCAACGCACGGTGAACCCGGAGATTGGGGAGACCTTCGCCGCGAAGGCGCATGCTATGTCGGCAAGGACGTCCGGGTATGCCTTTGGCGCTAGGCCATTTCCGGCTTCATGCCCATGGCCGTACGATCGACGATCTCACGCAAGGCGAATGACGAGTTGATCTTGGTCACATGCGGCATGGCCGACAGCCATTCCTTGTGGATGCGCTCATAGTCGACGAGGTCCTTCGCCGCGATGCGCAGGATGTAGTCATATTCGCCCGACATCAGGTGGCAGGACAGCACGTTGGGGCAACGCTTGATCGCCGCCTCGAAATCCGACAGCGTCTTCTCGAACTGCCCTGACAGCGATATATGCACGATCGCCGTCATCTGATGGCCGAGCGCTGCATTGGAAAGCCGGGCGTGATAGCCGCGAATGGTTCCGGACTTCTCCAGATTATCAAGCCGGCGCGAACAGGCGGATTGCGACAGGCCAACCTTTTCGGCAAGCGCCGCGTTGGGTATCCGGCCATCCTTCTGCAAACTCTCGAGAATGGCGATATCAATCCTGTCGAGCGGCATTTTTCGTGAATCCTTCGAATATCCGGCTGTTTTGCGCAACGATTATCGAAACATGCCGGTTCACGCAAGCGCATTCGCAAACACCTGCAGGCCGATTCATGGTTCACTCTGTCCATACAGGGAGTGAGCCCCTAAGGGGCCGGATCAGGAGAAGAAAAATGCGCGTCGGCTGCCCCAAGGAAATCAAGAACCACGAATACCGCGTCGGCCTCACGCCCGGAGCGGTTCGCGAATATGTCGCCCATGGCCATGAAGTGCTGGTCGAGACCGGCGCCGGTGCCGGCATCGGCGCCGACGACAACGCCTACCGCGCCGCCGGCGCCACCATCGCCAAGAACGCCGCCGACGTGTTCGCCAAGTCGGACATGATCGTCAAGGTCAAGGAGCCGCAGCCAAATGAGTGGGTGCAGCTGCGCGACGGCCAGATCCTGTACACCTATCTTCACCTGGCTCCAGACCCGGAGCAGACCAAGGGCCTGCTCGCTTCGGGCGTGACGGCGATCGCCTACGAAACCGTGACCGACGACCGTGGCGGCCTGCCGCTGCTGGCGCCGATGTCGGAAGTCGCCGGCCGCCTGTCGATCCAGGCCGGCGCGACGGCGCTGCAGAAGGCCAATGGCGGCCGCGGCGTGCTGCTCGGCGGCGTGCCCGGCGTGCTGCCCGGCAAGGTCACCGTGCTCGGCGGCGGCGTCGTCGGCCTGCATGCCGCTCGCATGGCGGTTGGCCTTGGCGCCGATGTCACCATCATCGACCGCTCGATCCCTCGCCTGCGCCAGCTCGACGATCTTTTTACCGGCCGCGTCCATACCCGCTACTCGACGGTCGAGGCGCTCGAGGAGGAATGCTTCTCGGCCGACATCGTCGTCGGCGCCGTGCTGATCCCCGGTGCCGCCGCGCCGAAGCTCGTCACCCGCGAGATGCTGTCGGGCATGAAGAAGGGCTCGGTGCTGGTCGACGTCGCCATCGACCAGGGCGGCTGCTTCGAGACCTCGCATGCGACGACCCACGCCGAGCCCACATATGAAGTCGACGGCGTCATCCACTATTGCGTCGCCAACATGCCGGGCGCGGTGCCGGTCACCTCGGCCCATGCGCTCAACAACGCGACGCTCCACTACGGCCTGCAGCTTGCAGACAAGGGCCTGAAGGCTGTCATCGACGACCATCACCTGCGCAACGGCCTCAATGTCCACAAGGGCAAGATCACCAACCGCGCGGTCGCGGAGGCACTCGGCTACGAGCTGGTCGAGCCGAAAGCCGTTCTGGCCGCCTGATACACCCAGAAAAAGTCAACTTGCTATTGTTGCCCGCCGGTTCCCTCCGGCGGGCTTTTTATTGGTCGATCCAGACCGCTAAACTTGATTACTGGGCAGATCGGGGTCAGTTGCAAGTGTGAGTTTGCCTACAACTGTTGCATATTTGTCATTCCTCATGCGAGCGACTCCCTGCTAGGAAGATTGCGGGCTTATTGATTAGGGGTTTGGGCAATGACTGTTCGCGTTTCTGCGAAATCTATTTTTCTTGGTGCTGTTTCCGTATTGGCTTTGATGTCGGCCGCGCATGCGGCTGATGTGGTTCAGCCGGTCGAAGCGTCCGGTTTCAACTGGAGTGGGCTGTATGTTGGCTTCGGTGTTGGCGCCGGCGCCAACGTTCACAAACTTGGCAGCGACTTTATTCCGATCTCGCTGAATGGCATCGGCGGCGAAGGCGTTTACGGCGAACTTACCGCTGGCTATGACTACATAGTTTCGCCCCGCTTCCTGCTTGGTGGACTGCTGGACGTCCACGTGGGCGATATCAAAACCAAGATCGATGCCGCCGGTTTCGACGCCTCGATCCAGGAGACATACGGTTTCGATGCTGGCCTGCGCGTAGGCTATCTGTTTACCCCGAATACACTGGGCTACGTGCTCGGTGGCTATTCCTGGCAGAAGTACAAGCTCGATTCGAATGCCGGCTTTGGGTTCGACTGGGACCAGAGCGGCTACTTTGTCGGCGGCGGCATTGAAACGGCCATCAACAGCAACTGGACGATCAAGACCGAGTACCGCTATACGCGCTTCGGCACCAAGGGGGATCTCCTTTCAGAAGCGGGCCTTATCGGCGCGCCGGATGGCCTTCTCAACCTCGATACGTCGCGGCATACGTTCCAGATTGCAGCCAACTACCGTTTTGGCGCCCAAAATGGCGGTGGTGCTGCCTTTGAAACCCCTGCGTATAATTGGACCGGTTTCTATATCGGTGGCGGGTTGGGCGCGGGTGCATCCGTGCACCAGATCGAAATCCCACCCCTGGGCGGCGCCAAGTTCAATGGCCTCGGCGGTGAAGGTGCGTTTGGCGAATTGAACGTTGGTTACGACCAGGACTTCGGCAGCTGGGTCGCAGGCGTCATGGTCGATGCTCGCTACTCCGGCATGACGTCGAAGCTGGATCTCGGCGTCGGATCGATCAATGTCGATACCGACTACGGCTTCGATGTGCTTGGCCGTGTCGGCATGAAGATGAACGAATCGACGCTCGCCTACGCATTGGCTGGCTACAGCTGGCAGCATTTCGACCTGAATGCTTCCGACCCGGTCGGCGACATTGCTGACTGGGGTTCGAGCGGTTTCTCGGTGGGTGCCGGTCTGGAAACGGCTGTATCGAGCAACATGACAATCGGTTTGGAATACCGCTATTCGCAATTCGCCGAGAAGGACCTGTCGTTCTTGTTGGGATCAGGAGCACCCGATGGGTTGGTGACGACGACTCCTTCCTTCCATACCGTGCGTCTCGGCGCGAAGTACAAGTTCAACTAAGAAGCCCCTCCAGGCAAACAGTCGAAGCCCGTCGGCCTGGCCGGCGGGCTTTTTTTTGTGCGGTAGACTAGGAAAAGCGCGGGCAACAAAAAAGCGGAGCCAAAGCCCCGCTTCCTCGATATCGAGATTGCCGCCGGTTCATCCGCGGTCGGCCAATCGATCGACAATCGCTTTATAGCTTAACTGTACGACGGGAGTACGACAGGATTTCCTGCCGGAACCTCTCAGGCCCGCTCGATGCGGCACTGATAGCAATTGTTGCGTGCCGAGCGGACATGCACGTAGGCAATGTCGTCGCGCTCGAACAAGGTCTCGGCCCGTGCGGCGATCGCGTCGGTCGCGATAACGCCGCCGCTGCCGTAGACGATGCGGTCGTCCCTGCCATAGCCACGCACGATATAGTCCGGGCTCCCGAGAATCTCGGGAAGCGTTCCCGCCTCGCCGGCGCGCTCGCATTCGTCGGCATGCAGGAAGATCGGCCCCGTTTCGGCATAGGGTTGAAGGTTCGGGAATGGCCGATAGGCCAGGACGAGATAGGTATCGCCGGCTGCGATGTTCTTCAGGCAATGCCGGCAAGGCATGCCGTCGCCGTCGGAAATCCGCCGCTCGGGCGTGTGGCCGTAGGCATCGGGTCCGCCGCGCTGCAGGGATCTGACGTCTTCGGTCGGCAGAGCTTGGAACTGGATGGCCATGGTGAAATCTCCGGTGTTCTCGACCGGAAATTAGCGGCTCGGGCCAGTGGTTCCCACCCGTTTCATGCAAAGATCGAAGGACCGATCCAATGCGAGCGATCAGTCCCCGCAAGCTGCGAAAGTTAGCCGGCATCGCCGAGCCAATTGGTAACGCAGCCAGCCAAAGAGCAAACCGGACCCAATCACCGGATGAAATCGTCAAAGCGGCGCAGCGTCACCCTGCGGTTTTGCCAGTTTTCACTCTGCGTCGGCACCAGCAAGAACTCCTCGCCGTAACCGACAGTCTCCGCATGACCGGGTACGCCGAATTCGCGCAGCAGCGTGCGTTTCAGCGAGGCAGCGCGCTGTTCGGACAGAACCTGGTTCGACTGAAAGGAGCCGACGGCGTCGGTATGCCCCTCGATCAGCACGCGGGCACCGCGGTCGCGGCGTAGGATGCGCTTCAGCGCATCGGCGAGGGTCTCGATCTTGTCATATTGCGAACTGGAAATGGCCGCCGAGCCGAAGGCGAAATTGATCGACTGGATATCGATCGAGCGCGCCATGCGGCGCAGATCCGGCCGGCGCTTGAATTCGCGGATGGTGACGCGCTCGTTCGGCCGCAGCTTCATGCGGGGTGCCGCCTCCAGCTTCCGTTCGATTGTCGCGGCCGAAGGTGTTGTCGCTTGCCCGGCGGCAAGGCTCGGCATGGCAATCGCTGCGATCAGCGCGGCGGCGAGTGTACGGCGGGTCAGCAAATGTTTCTCCTTCGGCCTCGGCCGCATTGGCGATGCGGGCACAATGCCAAAGGCAGGCTGAATCGGCGATGAACGAAAGGTTCAGGTTCCGGCTCGTGTCATGGCCGCATGACGCTTGCCGAGCGCTCGGCGAAAGGCAGCGGGTGCACGGTTTCCTTTTTCTGCGCGACCGGCGTGAAACCAAGCTTCTGGTAGAGCGGCAGGGCCGCCGGATGATCGAGCGTGCAGGTCTGCACGACTATCCGCTTTGGCCCGTAAGACCACGCAGCAGAGATCGCGGCACCCAGGAACCAGCGGCCGATGCCTAGTCCGGTCGCATGTTCCATCATGCCGAAATAGGCGAGCTCGACTTCCTCGGGCAAATGCAGCTTGAGATCGAAGAAGCCTGCCGGCGCACCGTCGAGATAGAGCACCCTGATGTCGCGATCCTCGCGGTGGATTCCGGCCGAGAGTTCGTCGTCGTTCAGCCTGAGAACGTTCACCCAATGCCATTTGCGCCCCACCCGGTCCATCAGGTAGCGGTAAAAATGCAAGGGGATATCCTTGGTCTTCAGCAGCGCGACCTGGCGGTTGTAGGGCACCGACGGCGAGGCGGCGGGAGGCGCGTGCATTTCGAGGAAAGTCACCGTGACTTCGATGTCCTGCAGCACGCCGTTTTCCATCGCGTTCATTCCTTGCCAGCCTTCGCGGGGCCGGTCACGACAGGCGTGTCGGAGAGCCCACCCCACTCGGTCCATGAGCCGTCATAAAGCCTGTTGTCGGTGTGGCCAAGCGTCTCCAGCGCCAGGGTGACCACCGCGGCGGTGACACCGGAGCCGCAAGATGTGACGACGGGCTTCGACAGGTCAATGCCGGCCTGCTCGATCACCTGGCGCAAACGATCCTTCGACAACAGCACGCCCTTTTCCGACAGGGCGGAGTACGGCACGTTGCGCGCGCCCGGCATGTGGCCGGAGCGGATACCCACACGGGGCTCGGGTTCGGCGCCGGTAAAGCGGCCGGGTCCACGGGCATCGGCAACCTGGCTGGCGCCGGTCTCGACGATCCGGCGCATGTCGGCGAGGCTGGCGACGCGATCGGCGTCGAAATCGGCATGGAACACGCTTGGCGCGATCTTCGTCGGCTCGGCCGTTACCGGCCGGCCCGCGGCCTTCCAGCCGTCGAAGCCGCCATCCAGAATATAGGTCTGGAAGACGCCCATGATGCGGAACATCCACCAAGCCCGGGGTGCCGAGAAGAAACCTGGACCGTCGTAGACGACGATGGTGTCATCGGCCGAAACCCCCATCGAACCGACATATTGCGCAAAATGCTGCGGCGACGGCAATGTATGCGGCAAGGCGGCGTCGGGATCCGAAACCGCATCCTGGTCCAGGAAACGAGCGCCGGGAATGTGGGCCGCGTCATATTCGGCACGCGCGTCGCGTTTTTGCGCCGGTAGATACCAGGACGCGTCTATGACCGTCAGGCCCGGCTGGCCCAGACGCCCCTGCAGCCAATCCGCATCAACGGTGAAAGGACTGTCTTCGGCCATTTTTTCTCCTGCCGCACCCTTTTTTGGCGGTGCTTGTCTGTTCAGTTCGCCGGCATCGGGCCGAAGCGGATGCGGAAGCGCCGGTTTTCACGGCCCTTCTTCTCAATCTTGCCGATGTGGATTTCGCCGACTTCGCCGGTGCTCTTCACATGCGTGCCGCCGCAGGGCTGGCTGTCCACGGAGGCGTTTTCGCCGATGCAGACCAGGCGGATCTTGCCGGTGCCCACCGGGGGCCTGACGTTCTTGGATTTCACCAGGCCCGGATTGGCGGCCAGTTCCTCGTCGCTGATCAGCCTGGTGAAGATCGGATGATCGGCGCGCACCAGGTCCATCAAGCCAGCGGTCACCTCTTCCCCGGTGAAGCTGGCGTCCGGAATGTCGAAATCGACACGGCTGTCGTCCTCGGAAACGGAAGCGCCCGTGATCGGGAACGGGCAGACGACGGTCAGCAGATGGCAGGCCGCGTGCATGCGCATCAGGAGATGCCGCCGCTCCCAGTCGATGGCGAGTTTCACCTTCTCGCCGACCGCCAAGGCCGCCTGTGCAGGGGCCGGCACATGAATGATCTCGTCCTTGGTCTCGCCGGTGATGGTGGCGGCAATTTCGATGCGGCTGCCGTCGGCGCGCTCCAATGCACCGGAGTCTCCCAGCTGGCCGCCCGAGGTGGCATAGAAAATGGTGCGGTCGAAAATGATGCCGCCACGATCGTTGACGGCAACCACCGTGGCATCCGCCGTCTTCAGGTAGGCGTCGTCGCGAAACAGCGCTTCCGTCCTGTACGCCATCATGCGACCTTTTCGAAAGGCACCGAAATCTTGCTCTGAAGCTCCATCCAGCCCGGTATTGGCAGGTTTTTCTCGCGCAAAAATTCCGGGTTGAACAGTTTCGACTGGTAGCGCGTGCCGAAGTCGCAAAGAATGGTCACTATGGTGTGCCCGGGTCCCAGCTCCCTAGCCAGCCGCATCGCGCCGGCAATGTTGATGCCGGTCGAGCCGCCGACGCACAGGCCTTCCTCCTGGATCAGGTCGAAGACGATCGGCAGCGCCTCCTTGTCCTTGATCTGGAACGAGAAGTCCGGCGTGAACCCGTCGAGATTGGCGGTGATGCGCCCCTGCCCGATGCCTTCGGTGATCGAACTGCCCTCGGATTTCAGCTCGCCGCTGGTATAGAAACTGTAGAGCGCAGCCCCCAGCGGATCGGCGAGCGCGATCTTCACGTCCTTGTTTTTGGCCTTCAGCCCGGACGCGACACCCGCCAGCGTTCCGCCAGAACCCACCGCAGAGACGAAACCGTCGACCTTGCCGCCGGTCTGTGCCCAGATCTCCTGCGCTGTGGTGCGGATATGGCCGTCGCGATTGGCTACATTGTCGAACTGGTTGGCCCAGATAGCGCCATTCGGCTCGGTCCTGGCCATCTGCTCGGCCAGCCGTCCCGACAGTTTCACGTAGTTGTTTGGGTTCTTGTAAGGCACGGCCGGGACCTCGATCAGCTCGGCGCCGAGCAGCCTGATCGTATCCTTCTTTTCCTGGCTCTGGGTGTCGGGAATGACGATGACGGTGCGGTATCCCAGCGCCTTGGCGACCAGCGTCAGGCCGATGCCCGTATTGCCGGCCGTCCCTTCGACGATGACACCGCCCGGCTTCAGCAAGCCACGCTGTTCGGCATCGCGGATGATGAACAGGCCGGCACGATCCTTGACCGATTGCCCCGGATTCATGAATTCGGCCTTGCCCAGGATCTCGCATCCGGTTTCCTCGGAGGCTTTGTTGAGGCGGATCAGAGGCGTGTTGCCGATCGCGTCGATCACAGAACGGGGCATTCAGGATTCCTTGTGTGCGTGCGCCGAAACCCTAGAAACCCCAAGCCTCGGTTTCAAGGCAAGAATTCGCCTGGTCCAGTCGCATTTCCAGCACTGTTGTGCATGGATGCCCTCAAGTCCGGATCGGTATCGCACAGTTCAATTGCATCCGACGTCGAAAAGCACTCTTTCCATTCGATTTCTTCGCCGCTAGAGCAAGACGGCAACAACTCGACAGGGCGCAGCATGACACTCTATCGGGCCGATCCGAAACACGGCGTCGCCTGGGTCACCGGCGGCAGCAGCGGCATAGGCCGTTCGCTGGCCAGGGATCTGGCGTCCCAGGGCTACGCCGTGGCGGTGACGGCGCTCGACGACGATCCGATCGACACGCTCATCGTCGAGACCGCGCAGATGCCCGGCAGCGTCACGGCCTTTCCTTGCGATGTCACCGATGAGCCGCGCATGGCAAGAACGGTTGCCGCGATCGAGCAGGAACTCGGCCCCATCGTGCTCGCCATCTTCAATGCCGGAAACTACATCTCCACGCCCGGAGAGGCGCTCGTCGTCCGCGACTTTCGCCGTTCCTTCGAGGTCAACTATTTCGGCATCATCAATGGGCTGGTGCCGGTGCTCGACTACATGCGGATCAGGGCGCGCGGCCATGTCGTGCTGGTCGGCTCCGTCACCGCCTATTTCGGCTGGCCGACCACGGCCGCCTATGGCGGCACCAAGGCGGCGATCAACATCCTGGCCGAATCGCTGAAATATGATTTCGACAAGATGAACATTCGCGTCCAGGTCATCAATCCGGGCTTCGTCGACACGCCGCTGACCGAGAAGAACATGCTGCCGATGCCGGGCCTGATGCCCGTCAACCGCGCCACGCGCCGCATGATGCGGGGCATCAAATCCGGTGGCTTCGAAGTCACCTTTCCGTACCGGACGAGCTGGCCGCTGAAATTTCTCGCGCTGCTGCCGAGGCCGATAACCCGGTGGGTGATCAGCCTGACGACCAGCTGGAAGGCACGGCCGCTGCATTACGAGCGCAAGCCGCCGCCCAAGGAATAGATGCCCACAGGATTGATGATTTGGCTGCCTGAACGGTCGTTGCCTGTTCACGGCCACCGCCATAGGGTCATTGTTGTTGCGTGGAGTCTGCTATGGGGCGACGGATCGTGCTTGCCGTGCTGGGCCTGATCACCGTCCTTGCATTGATCTTCCTCCTTGGCCCACGCGTTCCCATCGACACCACGATCCGCTTCGATCTTTCCGTCATCGGTGACGATCCGCAAGCCTATGTCGCCAGGACAGAAGCAGCCATACCGGGCATACGCGATGGGCTGGAGAAAGAGATCGTCTGGGCCAACCCGATGGTGCATGCCAGGACGCCGCTGTCGATCGTCTACATCCACGGCTTCTCCGCATCGAAGGGCGAGGTTCGCCCCCTGCCCGACGATGTGGCCGATCAGCTCGACGCCAACCTGTTCTACACCCGCCTCACCGGTCACGGGCAGGACGGCGCGGCGATGACGCAAGGGAGCGTCAACGCCTGGATCAACGACTATGAGGAGGCGCTCGCCATCGGCCGGGCGATCGGCGACAAGGTGGTCGTCATCGCCACATCGACGGGCGGCTCGCTGGCGGTGTGGGCGGCAACGCAGCCGGGAGCATCGGACGGGGTCGCGGCCATTGCATTCATCTCGCCCAATTTTGGCGTGAAAGCATCCGGCGCCGAGATGCTTACCCTGCCATGGGGCAAACAGATCGCCGAACTCGTCGCGGGCAAGGAACGCAGCTTCGCCCCGCGCAACACCCTGCACCAGAGATTCTGGACCACCAAATATCCGATCGCCGCAACGCTGCCGATGCAGGCGCTGACGGAACTTGCCTTTGGCGCACCGGTCGAGAAAGCGACCATCCCGGCGCTGTTCATCTTTTCGGACTCGGACAAGGTGGTGCGGCCCGACCGCACCCGCGAAATTGCCGGGCGATGGGGCGCGCCGCACGAATTGGTGCCGGTCGACGACACCGGCGATTCGGACAACCATGTCATCGCCGGCGATGCGCTGTCGCCGTCGACCACGGCCTACCTCGCGCAAAGGATCGCCGTCTGGCTCGAAGCGGTGGTCAAGTAAGCTGATTGTCCAGACACAAAAGGCGACCGCGGGATCACCGCGGTTGCCTTTTTGTCGCAGATTGGTCAGCCGACCATGCAAAGGTTCGGCTGACGCGAGGCGGTCTGCTTAGGCAGCCCGCGCCGCCGGACGCTTGCCGCCGAAGCGGCGCTTGTTGTTGCCCTTGAAGGGCTTGGCGCCTTCCGGCTTGCGTTCACCGGCGAAGGCCGGCTTGTCGCCGAAGCGCTTCTTGCCGAAGCCATTGCCCTTGTTCTCGCCGCCTGGGCGCCTGCCATCGCGACGGCCATTGCGGTCGTTGCGGTCATTGGCGGGCTCGAAGCGCTCGTTCTTTTCAGCCGGATTGCGCTGCGGATCGGGGCTGCCGAGATGGTCGGCAACGATAGGCAGCTTGGTGCGGATGATGCGCTCGACCTGGCGCAGCTTGCTGTTTTCAGACGGATCGCAAAGCGTGATGGCAATGCCGTCCATGCCGTTGCGGCCGGTGCGGCCGATGCGGTGGACGTAGCTTTCAGCCTCGTCCGGCAGGTCGAAATTCACGACATGGCTGATGCCGGGAACATCGATGCCGCGCGCCGCGATGTCGGTCGCAACGAGGATGCGCACCGATCCATCGCGAAAATCGTTCAGTGCCTTCTGACGGGCGTTCTGCGACTTGTTGCCATGGATGACGGCGGCCTTGAAGCCGTCGCGCTCGAGATCCTTGGTCACCCGGTCGGCGCCATGCTTGGTCCGCGAAAAGATGATGACGGACTTCATCGCCGCGTCGGCGAGCATCGTCGACAGCACCTGGCGCTTCTGCTTGGTGCGGGCAAAGACGACGCCCTGCACGATCTCGGCGGCCGCGGTGCTTTGCGGCGAGACTTCGATACGCACAGGGTTCTTCAGCAGGCCCTTGGCCAGTTCGGCGATCTCGTCCGGCATGGTGGCCGAAAACAGCGCCGTCTGGCGGTCAGGCGCGGTCGCCTTGGCGATGCGCTTGACGTCGTTGATGAAGCCCATGTCGAGCATGCGGTCGCCCTCGTCGAGCACCAGCCATTTGGTGTCGGAGAGGATGAGGTCGCCCTCGCGCACCAGGTCGGTCAACCGGCCGGGTGTGGCGATCAGGATGTCGACGCCGGGCGCAACCTTCTTCACCTGGCTGAAACGCGAGACGCCGCCCAGCACGAGTGCCGTCGAGACATGCGCGCCCTTGGCGAGGATCTTGATGGTGTCCTCGATCTGAACCGCGAGTTCGCGGGTTGGCGCAAGGATCAGCGCCCGGGTCGTCTTGGCGCGCCGCTTGGTGCCGAGCGCGATGATCTTGGACAGGATCGGCAGCGCAAAGGCAGCGGTCTTGCCGGAGCCGGTCTGGGCGATGCCGAATATATCGCGGCCTTCCAGCTGCGGCGGGATCGCCTGCATCTGGATCGGCTTCGGTTCGGTGAAGCCGGCATTGTGGGTGGCCTTGAGCAGCGCACCCGTAATTCCCAGCGCTGCGAAACCAGAGAGTTCCGCAGTGTCGGGCCCAGTGTCCTTACCGGACAATGTGTTTTCGTTGGTCAAAATAATCTTCTTTCACGCGGCCTCTGGCCGCAAACGTCAATGGCGGCAGGGCGCAACCTGCCGCCGAAAAATTCGATGTGAAACGACAAGGCGGGCGGACGGTAACGTCCACTCGGCTGCGCTGTCGTGCCCGCAGGCGTCATGCCACGGGGCTTTTTCGCCGCTTTGTGATGTACCGGAAAGAGGGCCGATATACCGGAAAGAGGGAAAACAGACGCAACCAGTCTCATTTGTCGAGAAGGCCGGAATCTCCCGGCCCAAGCGCCTATGGGCTGCATATGGCTGAGTTCGCCCCGGAATGCAAGGGGCGTGATGTTGCGGTGCAGCAAAAACTGACCAAAAGCCGATGCTTGCGCTCCCCTGCGGGCATCATTACCACAATGCAGCTTCCATTTTGGGGACCGAGCGATGAAGGACGTGCTGAAGGAACTCGAGCGGCGGCGTGACACCGCCCGCATGGGCGGTGGCCAGGCGCGTATCGATGCGCAGCACAAGAAGGGCAAGCTCACCGCGCGCGAACGCATCGAGGTCTTTCTCGACGAAGGCTCGTTCGAGGAGTTCGACATGTATGTCGAGCACCGCTCGACCGATTTCGGCATGGAGAAGACGAAGATCGCCGGCGACGGCGTCGTCACCGGCTGGGGTACGGTCAACGGCCGTCCGGTCTACCTCTTCGCCAAGGATTTCACCGTGTTCGGCGGCTCGCTGTCGGAAGCCCATGCTGAGAAGGTCATCAAGGTGCAGGAGATGGCGCTGCGCAACCGCGCGCCGATCATCGGCCTTTACGATGCTGGCGGGGCGCGCATCCAGGAAGGCGTGGCGGCCCTTGGCGGCTATGCCGAGATCTTCCAGCGCAACGTGCTGGCGTCCGGCGTCATTCCGCAGATTTCCGTCATCATGGGTCCGTGCGCCGGCGGCGACGTCTACTCGCCTGCCATGACCGACTTCATCTTCATGGTGCGCGACACCTCCTACATGTTCGTCACGGGGCCGGACGTGGTGAAGACCGTCACCAACGAGACGGTGACCGCCGAGAGCCTCGGCGGCGCCTCGGTCCACACGACGAAATCCTCGATCGCCGACGGCGCCTATGACAACGACGTCGAGGCGCTCCTGCAGATGCGCCGGCTGGTCGACCTCTTGCCGGCTTCCAACACATCGGAACTCCCCGAGATCGAATGCTACCAGTCGGTCACCGACCACGATTTGTCACTCGACCGACTGATTCCCGATAACGCCAACAAGCCCTACGACATCAAGGAACTGATCCTGAAGGTCGCCGACGAGGGCGACTTCTTCGAAATCCAGCAGAGCTTCGCCAAGAACATCGTCACCGGCTTCGGCCGCGTCGAGGGCCGCACGGTCGGCTTCGTCGCCAACCAGCCGATGGTGCTTGCCGGCGTTCTGGATTCCGATGCCAGCCGCAAGGCGGCGCGCTTCGTGCGCTTCTGCGACTGTTTTTCGATCCCGATCGTCACCTTCGTCGACGTTCCGGGTTTCCTACCGGGTACGGCGCAGGAGTATGGCGGGCTGATCAAGCATGGTGCGAAACTCCTGTTCGCCTACGCCGAAGCGACCGTACCGAAAATCACCGTCATCACCCGCAAAGCCTATGGCGGCGCCTATGACGTCATGGCCTCGAAACATCTGCGCGGCGACATGAATTATGCCTGGCCGACGGCGCAGATCGCGGTCATGGGTGCCAGGGGCGCGGTCGAGATCATCTACCGCAAGGACATCGGCGACGCGGAAAAGATTGCTGCCCATACAAAGGCTTACGAGGATCGCTTCCTGTCACCTTTCGTCGCCGCCGAGCGCGGCTATGTCGACGAGGTGATCATGCCGCACTCGACCCGCCGCCGCATTGCGCGGGCGCTGCGGATGCTGCGCAACAAGGACATGCAAAACCCTTGGAAGAAGCACGATAACATACCGTTATGACTCCCATGTCGCGAATGATCATCGCCGCCGGGCGACGGTTTGGCAGGTTCGCCGTCCTGTTTTACATTGTCCCTGCCGCCATCATCTTTTGCGCCTGGATGTCCCTGCTCGACAGCCATCCGATCTGGCTCATCACGAGTGGATTTGTTGCTATGCCAATCGCGACCACTGCTTTGGCATTCCTGTTCGGCACGTTGTTTGCCGGCTTCCGGCGCAGTAAGACTAAAGGCGTCAGCGAAGCAGAGGCGCCTGGCCTGTGGGCGCTTTGGCGAACCGTTGCCGGACCGCGTCGTGCGGCGCGCACCGTCATCTCGTTGGAGAACAACCTTAACGCTTCAGTTAGGGAAGAGCGCACGCTTCTCGGCCTGCTCGGTAACCGGCTGTTTCTGACCGTCGGGATCCCTCTGCTTGCCGTGACCGATGAAACGACGCTTACCGCGATCCTCGCCCATGAGGATGCGCATGTCCGCAACAAGGACACCAATGGTGGTCTTAATCTCGCAGAATTCGAGAACGGTTTTGGATTCGTCTTCGAGTATGCTCCTCCGGGCACCACGATTACAGGCAGCCTACTCCACGCCGCGATCGGCTGGCTATCGGGATCGTTCGAACGGGAAGAAATCCGGCTTTCGCGCGAAGCCGAGATCAAGGCGGATCGGCATGCAGCGTCCTCCGGAGATGCCGAGCAGGCCGCTCGAGCGCTTTTGCTGGTCGCCGCGGCAGACGTGCATTTCAAAGAAGCGGTCTACGATCCTTTGCAGCATGAGTTGAGGGGAGCACTGCGTCCCCCGCGACCGCCACTCGATCGCCTCTTGGAGGCGGCTGGGCAGTTGCGGGAACCCGCTTGCCTGAATGCCTGTGCTCGCAAGGCATGGAAAAGTCCGGATGATGAAAAGTCCACCCACCCTTCATGGGCGCAAAGACTGGCGGCGCTTGGCTACTCGGAGCCACCTGACCTGGACCCAATAGCGGTAACCGCCCTCTCGACGCAGGTAACTTCAAGCGCAGCCGACCAGCATATTGCGGAATTCGACGCTACATGGACTGCTAAGATGGCGGACTATCTCCAGCGGTGAACCAGCGGCACCCGAAAATTCAACCGCCGCAAACCGTCAAGGACCTGTGGCGCGCACGCCTTGCGGCGAATAGCGCGATGGCCGCAACGGCGAGCGCGGAACGGTTCATCTGATGGGCGCCTTCTGGCGTGCCTTGACCAGTTCGCGCAGCACCGGCACCATCGCCAGCGGCAAGTCCTCGGCGATCAGGCCCGGGCCGAACCGGCTGCCGGCCTCGGCATGAATCCACACCGCCGCGCAGGCCGCCTCGAACGCCGGCATGCCCTGTGCCAGCAGACCGGCTGATATGCCCGACAGCACGTCGCCAGACCCCGCGGTGGCAAGCCAGGCGGCGCCGTTGGCATTGATCGCCGCCCTGCCATCGGGCGCTGCGATCACCGTGTCGGCGCCCTTGTAGATGATGACCGCATTGGCATTGGCGGCTGCCGCGCGCGCCTTGTCGAGCTTGGACGATGCCTTGTCGCCGGCGATGTCCGGAAACAGCCTGGCGAACTCCCCGTCATGCGGCGTCATCACCAAGGCCGGAGCATTTTGCCGGCGTGCGGCTTCGAATAAGACATCCGGCGCTTCGCGAAAGGAGGTGATCGCATCCGCGTCAAAGACAAGACCATCGACCTGTGCGGAAGCATCCTGCAATTGGCCGGAGGCAAGGAGCGCGAGCCCGAAGGTCCTCGTTTTCTGACCGACGCCAAAGCCGGGCCCGAGGACAAAGGCCGACGGCCGGCGTTCGCCGACAAATTCTTCGATGTCCGCGACGTCATCGGCCTTGCGCAGCATGATCGAGGTCAGATGGGCCGCGTTAACCTGCATGGCGTTGCCCGGCGACAGCACGGTCACCGCCCCCGCACCGCTCCTCGCAGCGGCCAATGCCGACAGCCGCGCCGCGCCGGTGGCGCTTGGGCCGCCGGAGAAGACGCCGACATGGCCGCGCTTGTATTTATGGGCATCGACGGCCGGCACCGGAAAACCACACAGCCAAAGCGCCGGTGTGTTCTCGAACGTCCGGGGCCGGAGCCGTGCGATGATATCGTCGCCAATGCCGATATCCGCAAGCACGACCTCGCCACATCGCTCCCGGCCAGGCAGGAGCAGATGGCCGGGCTTCCTGCGCGCGAAGGTCACGGTGATCTCGGCGGCAAATGCCTTGCCGAGCACCTTGCCGCTGTCGCCGGACACGCCCGATGGCAGGTCGACGGCGATAACGGGCAAACGCATGTCGGTGGCGATATCGACCGCCCTGGCTTCATCGCCGGACAGCGGCTTGGACAGCCCTGCCCCGTACAGCGCGTCGACCACGATCGAGCCGGGCTCGGCTTTGAAGCTGGACAACGGCTGGGGTGCGATCGGACACTCCGCGGCTGCGAGTGCCGCGTCGCTTCTCGGCCTCGGTGCGCCGGATGCCCAGATCGTCGTGGCGACGCCGCTGCCGGTCAGGATGCGAGCGACGACATAGCCATCGCCGCCATTGTTGCCTGGACCGCACAGCACGTGGACGTGCACCGCTGCCGGATGGCGCTTGAAAACCTCGGCCGCGACGGCCTCGCCGGCACGACGCATCAGGCCGATGCCGTCGGCTGGGCCGGCGGCGATCGTCAGCCGGTCCGCTTCGGCCATTTCGGCGGGAGTAAGAAGTTCATCGCTCATGGATTGCCGATCCGCATTCGATCAAGCATTGTCCACTTTTCGATCCGAAGCAAACAAGGAGGAGGTGGCGCGAGGGCAGCGATACTGTTCGGATGAGAGGCATCACAGGCAAAAATTGCCCATGTGATGGGCGGCATGCCTAATTATTGTGCTGTGACGACGGATGGCACTGTGTAGGTTCGGGAAGCCGGTGCCGCATCCGGTGCAGCGAATGACGCGAATTTGCATCCCGGCGCGGTGCGGCTTCGAAATCGCATGAGACCGCTTCGAATCCCTCGGATTGGCACAGTTCGTGCTTGATGGAGGCGCAAGCGGGGGCTCACAACCCGTTTTTTTGGCAGTGGAGGCCACTTTTTACATGAAAAAGATCGAAGCGATCATCAAGCCATTCAAGCTGGACGAAGTGAAGGAAGCGCTTCAGGAGGCCGGACTGCAAGGCATCACCGTGACCGAGGCCAAGGGCTTCGGGCGCCAGAAAGGCCACACCGAACTCTACCGCGGCGCCGAATATGTCGTCGACTTCCTGCCCAAGGTGAAGATCGAGGTCGTGCTCGGCGACGACGCCGTCGAAGGCGCGATCGAGGCTATCCGCAAGGCGGCCCAGACAGGCCGTATCGGCGACGGCAAGATCTTCGTCTCCAACATCGAGGAAGTCGTGCGCATCCGCACCGGCGAAACCGGCATGGACGCCGTCTGACGCGACCACCTTCCCCAAAACGTCACCATCAAAAAACGTCATCATCAAAAAACGTCATCAAACAGGGATACATGACATGACGACAGCCAAAGACATCATGAAGCAGATCAAGGACAACGACGTGAAATTCGTTGACCTGCGCTTCACCGACCCGAAGGGCAAGCTGCAACACGTGACGATGGATGTCATCGAGGTCGAGGAAGACATGTTCGCCGATGGCGTGATGTTCGACGGCTCCTCGATTGCCGGCTGGAAAGCCATCAACGAGTCCGACATGGTGCTGATGCCCGATGCGGACACGGTCCACATGGATCCGTTCTTCGCGCAGTCGACCATGGTCATCCTGTGCGACATCCTCGATCCGGTCTCGGGCGAATCCTACAACCGCGACCCGCGCGGCACGGCCAAGAAGGCCGAGGCCTACATGAAGTCGGAAGGCATCGGCGACACCATCTATGTCGGCCCGGAAGCCGAGTTCTTCGTGTTCGACGACGTCAAGTACAAGGCCGACCCCTACAACACAGGCTTCAAGCTCGATTCCACCGAACTGCCGTCGAACGACGACACCGACTACGAGACCGGCAACCTTGGCCACCGCCCGCGCATCAAGGGCGGCTATTTCCCGGTGCCGCCGATCGACAGCGCGCAGGACATGCGCTCCGAAATGCTGACCGTGCTCGCCGAAATGGGCGTGCGCGTCGAGAAGCACCACCACGAGGTCGCGGCTGCCCAGCACGAACTCGGCATCAAGTTCGACACGCTGGTCCGCAACGCCGACAAGATGCTGATCTACAAATATGTCGTGCACCAGGTCGCCAACGCCTACGGCAAGACGGCCACTTTCATGCCGAAGCCGATCTTCGGCGACAATGGCTCGGGCATGCACGTCCACCAGTCTATCTGGAAGGGCGGCAAGCCGACCTTCGCCGGCAACGAGTACGCCGGTCTTTCGGAAAGCTGCCTGTTCTACATCGGCGGCATCATCAAGCACGCCAAGGCGATCAATGCCTTCACCAACCCGCTGACCAATTCCTACAAGCGTCTGGTGCCCGGCTACGAAGCGCCGGTGTTGCTCGCCTATTCGGCGCGCAACCGGTCGGCGTCCTGCCGCATCCCGTTCGGCTCGTCGCCGAAGTCCAAGCGCGTCGAGGTCCGCTTCCCCGATCCGGGCGCGAACCCCTACCTCGCTTTCGCCGCCATGCTGATGGCCGGTCTCGACGGCATCAAGAACAAGATCCATCCCGGCCAGCCGATGGACAAGGATCTCTACGACCTGCCACCGAAGGAACTGAAGAAGATCCCGACCGTCTGCGGATCGCTGCGTGAAGCCCTGCAGAGCCTCGACAAGGATCGCGGCTTCTTGAAGGCCGGCGGCGTCTTCGACGACGACCAGATCGACAGCTACATCGAGCTGAAAATGGCCGAGGTGATGCGCTTCGAAATGACCCCGCATCCGGTCGAATACGACATGTACTACTCGGTCTAAATCTCGTTCGCATAATCCTGCAAAGCCCTTGAAGGATTTCCGCCTTCAAGGGCTTTTTGCTGCCACCAGATGTCCGCGGATGGTTTGCGTGACCAGCCATGCGACAGCGGCCAACGCTTTTGGTTTACGGGATCGTTTGTTAGCTGGATTTGCCGAGGGCAGGCAACGTCGGTCACGGTCGGAACACTGGGCCATCGCGGCCCATTTGCGGTGAGCGGCAGATGGTTTTCCGCGCGGAAAAATCGCCAGAGCGAGCGGCACACTGCCTCAGGCTGCAATGCCCGCTCGTCCGGCGCCCCCGCCAATGCCGTCGTTCAAGAAACCCCGCCCCGTTCGAACAGCATCGCTTTGGCGTAACCCAAGGTTCGAATACGCATGCCGCGGCGTGATCTGTCAACGCCGCCAGCCCGAGGCATAAATCGCCGTTTTCGTTGTATGAACAGTGGCTTATATAGGGGATCATTGGTCTACGGACGAGCTGAAACTGGCTGTTTTCCGGGCTTTTTCAACGAACTCGGAAACGCTGGACATTTCGTGACGGCAAAAGGCGCCTGCCAAAAGCCTCTCCGTGACAGGAAATTGCCCGGTCCTTTTCAACCTGACTTTTTTTGGGGGAATTCACCCCGCCGGGCCAGCACGGCAAAAAGAACCCCGGCGAAATGAACTGCCCTCAAAAGTTGGACACAACCTTCGGGGGTCAGTTCAGAAGGCCGGAGTTCTCGCAAGGACAGAACGTCGGAGGGCGACGCCTATCCGGCAAGTCGTCACTTATCCGGCAAGTTCGTCTGGGCCGTGCAGGTTCCAGTCCGTTCGCCTGGCGAGCACCAGGACGTAATAGATCGCCGCCACGGCCATGATCAGCAGCTCGCGATCGGGCTCTGGCGCCCGAAGGCGGCCGTGCTCAACGCGCTCGTCGCCAACAATGACATGATCGGCCGCGACGGCAATTGCAGCCCCGCTTTGCCGCATGCGAAGGTTGTAGCCGCGCTGAAGGCACGTGGAGCTGTCGCCGGCTGACCAATGCGGACGTGCCTCGCCCCACAAGCATAACGAAAAAGGCCCTCGCGTTTTCCGCAAGGGCCTTTTTCGTGGTCGTTCTGGTGCGGCGCAGATCTTGCGTCCGCGCCGCGAAAACAATCAGGCGGCGGCCGAAACCGATGCGTCGGTGGCAACCTGCGAGATCGTCTTCAGGATCTGCGAAGCGATCTGGTAGGGGTCGCCCTGCGAATTCGGACGGCGGTCTTCCAGGTAGCCCTTGTAGTCATTCTTGACAAAGGAGTGCGGCACGCGGATCGACGCACCGCGGTCGGCGATGCCGTAGCTGAACTTGTTCCACGGCGCGGTTTCGTGCTTGCCGGTCAGGCGCTTGTCGTTGTCCGGGCCGTAGACGGCGATGTGGTCCATCAGGTTCTTGTCGAACTGCGCCATCAGCGATTCGAAATACGCCTTGCCGCCGACTTCACGCATGTAGGCGGTCGAGAAGTTGGCATGCATGCCCGAGCCGTTCCAGTCGGTGTCGCCAAGCGGCTTGCAGTGGAATTCGATGTCGATGCGGTATTTTTCGGTCAGGCGCAGAAGCAGATAGCGGGCGATCCACATCTGGTCGGCGGCCTTCTTGGAGCCCTTGCCGAAGATCTGGAATTCCCACTGGCCCTTGGCCACTTCGGCGTTGATGCCTTCATGGTTGATGCCGGCCGCGAGGCAAAGGTCGAGATGATCCTCGACGATCTGGCGTGCGACATCGCCGACGTTCTTGTAGCCGACGCCGGTGTAGTACGGGCCCTGCGGGGCGGGATAACCGGTCTCCGGGAAGCCGAGCGGACGACCGTCCTTGTAGAAGAAATACTCCTGCTCGAAGCCGAACCAGGCACCCTCGTCGTCGAGAATGGTGGCGCGCTTGTTGGAGGCGTGCGGTGTCACACCGTCAGGCATCATGACTTCGCACATGACCAGCACGCCGTTGGTGCGGGTCGGGTCCGGATAAACCGCGACCGGCTTCAGCACGCAATCGGAGCTGTGGCCTTCGGCCTGCATGGTCGAGGAACCATCGAAACCCCACAGCGGCAGCTGGTCGAGCGTCGGGAATTCGGCGAATTCCTTGACCTGCGTCTTGCCGCGAAGGTTGGGGACCGGGGTGTAACCATCGAGCCAAATGTACTCGAGCTTGTATTTCGTCATTCTAGCCTCTCGTTGCTTGATCACCGAACACTGAACGGCGTCGACACGCGTCTGCCGTCAGCAGCCGGCCCTGCCGGATCACTAAAATGCAATTCGTGTGCCATTCGGGCGCCGGCGGGTGCGGCAAAATGGCGGCGATACACGGTTGAATTTGTTGGGCCGCCTCATCGATGGATCAAGATCGATCAACAATGCAAAATGCACAAATAATATGCAAAAGATGATCTTTTCGTAGGCATATTGCCTAAATGAATCGCACAACCTATCTTGCAATAAAGCTGAATCGAAAAGCTCCCGCGAAAGAAAGGAGGCCGCTTATGGAAGTCACCATCTCCCGTCCGTCGGCAAAGATCCTGATGTTCCCTCTGGCAGCCCGCAAATCTGCCTCAAATTTAGGCGCAAAGGCCAAGTTCGCGGCAGAGCTTGCCTCGCTGCGCAACACGCACGCCGATTTTGACGGCTGGTATCACGAAGCGGCCGTCGAGGAAGAAAACCAGCGGAAGAGCTGAGCCGCATCTTCAGGTGTCGAACACGAAAAAGCCCGGCGTGATTGCTCACGCCGGGCTTTTTGTTGGTGGACGATCCGTCGGCTACTCCTTGGCGTGCAGATCGGTGCCAAGCGTGTCCTTGACGAAGATCATGCCGATGACCAGCGTGATCGCCGCGATCACCACCGGGTACCAAAGGCCGTAGTAGATGTCGCCCTTGTAGGCACTGAGGGCGAACACGGTTGCCGGCAGCAGGCCACCGAACCAGCCATTGCCGATGTGGTAGGGCAGCGACATGCCGGTATAGCGGATACGGGTCGGGAACATCTCGACCAGGATCGCCGCGATGGGGCCGTAGACCATGGTCACGAACAGCACCAGGATGAACAGGATGCCGATTGTCATCGGCCAGTTGACGGCTGCCGGATCCGCGAACATGGCGAAGGGACCGCCACCCGGTATATTATAGACAGTGACTTCGGGCGCGCCTGCTGCCTCATCGGTGGTCAGGATCTTGTCCTTGACCGCCTGCTCGGTCGGCACCGCTGTCTTTTCGCCGCCACGGATGGCGGCGGCATCGAGCTTCAGTTCAGGGTTGGCGGCGATGAAGGCGTCGAGTTTCTGGTCGGCAACCTTGATTGCCGCGCGCTTCAGCGGATAACCGCTGTCCTGCAGGGACATGTTGACGGCCTTGACGAAGGCGGCGTCCTTGGCCTTGGCCTGGTCGCCGGCGGCGACGGCGTCGTAGGACTCCACCGTCTCGTTGCCGATCTTGACCGACGCGGCTGTTCCGGCCGCGGCCGTCGAGACGACGTCGTAGGGAACCGAGTTCTTGGTCAGGAATGAAGTCGCGATGTCGCAGGACGTCGTGAACTTGGCGGTGCCGACCGGATTGAACTGGAACCTGCAGTCGCCGGGCGCTGCCGTCACCGTTGCCCGCGTGCTCTGCTGTGCCTTGGCGAGCGCCGGATTGGCGGCCCAGGTCAACGCCTTGAACAGCGGGAAGGTGCAGACAATGGCCAGCGCAAGGCCAGCCATGATGATCGGCTTGCGGCCGATCTTGTCGGACAGCCAGCCGAACACGACGAAGAAGATCGAGCCGATGGCCAGCGCAATCGCGATCATGATGTTGACCGACTGCGCATCGACCTTCAGCACGTTCTGCAGGAAGAACAGTGCGTAGAACTGGCCGTTGTACCAGACGACGGCCTGGCCGGCGGTGAGGCCAAGCAGCGCCAGCAGCGCGATCTTTGCGTTCTTCCACTGACCGAAAGCCTCGGAGAGTGGCGCCTTGGAGCCTTTGCCCTCGTCCTTCATCTTCTGGAAGGTTGGCGACTCAGAAAGCGACAGCCGGATCCAGATCGAGACGGCGAGCAGCAGGAAGGAAACGATGAACGGAATGCGCCAGCCCCAGGCGGCGTAGCTTTCCTTGCTCAACGAACCCTGAACGATCAGGATGACGATCAGCGACAGGAACAGGCCGAGCGTCGCCGTCGTCTGGATCCATGACGTATAGAAGCCCCGGCGGTCGTCGGGCGCGTGCTCGGCGACATAGGTCGCCGCGCCACCATATTCGCCGCCGAGCGCCAGGCCCTGCAGCATGCGAAGCATGATCAGGATCACCGGAGCGGCGATGCCCAAGGTTGCATACCCCGGCAGCAGGCCGACCAGGAAGGTCGACAGGCCCATGATCGTCATGGTGACAAGGAACGTATATTTGCGGCCGACGAGGTCGCCGATACGACCGAACAAAAGGGCGCCGAACGGACGCACCAGGAAGCCGGCGGCAAAGGCCAGCAGCGCGAAGATGTTGCGTGTCGCCTCAGGGATCGTCGGAGCGAAAAAGGTCGAGCCGATGAAGGCCGCCAACGAGCCGTAGAGATAGAAATCGTACCATTCGAAGACGGTGCCGAGCGAGGAAGCGAAGATGACCTTCTTCTCTTCCCGCGTCATGCCGCGGCTCGTTCCGCCGGCGGTCGATGCCAATGCCATTGCGTTTTCCTCCCGTGAGACCCTTGTCCTCGACGCTGCGTTTTAATCATCGGCGTTCTCCTCCGAACGCGGACTCAACGACAGCCATCACGGAAAAAATGACAGAAAGCGCCCCCCGGCGGCAGAGCGACGATGGGATTATGACTTTGGTATTAGGTGCGGTGCGGCAAAGCCGTGCAAAACTCAGACCTTGAGCGCTTCCAGGAGCTGGACGGCGGCCATCATGTCGCGCTTGCGGGCGGAGCGGCGGGCCACCGCCTCCGCGTCCTGGCCCCACTGCTCGATCTGCCAGTCCTCATCGACATGGCCGGCGGTCCAGGCGGCCTCGACGTCGAGCTCGCCGAAATCGACAGCCAGCGCCAGCAGCGCCGAACCGGTCAGCGAGGTCATGACGTGGATGGCGGCGAGCCGCAGCGGCTCGGCGCGCTGAGCAAGATGCGCGCCCAGCGCGGCGATCGTCTCACGCGGCTGCTCGACATGGATGATGCCTTCGGCAAGGTTGAAGCGGGCACCAAGGCTGCGGCGTGCCCAATCGATCACCGGGTCCCAGTGCTCGTTCTGCCGCTCGACCAGCCCTTGCGGCGCATCGGCGCGGTAACAAAGCAAGTCGGACGAGGCAAAGCGCAATATGTCTTCCAGCACCGCTTGCGGATCGCTGGCGACGCCATCGATGGCGGTGTTGACCAGGCGCATCACCGGCATTGTCACTGGATTGATGGTCTCGCCCTGTGCGGCGAACTCGTCGGCAACCAGTGCGGCGGCTGCTTCGGTCGGCAGCGACAACAGCGCCTTGCCCGGTGTGCGCACCGGTCTGCCGTCGAGATGGACGGCAAACCCGTCTTCCACCGGCGCAACCGAGACGGTCTTGTAGAAGCGCTTCGGCAGCGGTGTCTTCATCTGGATTTGGGCGCGGCGCACCGGGTCCGGATCGGAAAGGTATTTGCCCGCTTCGAGGTCGTTGAGGATATCGCGCATGAAGGTCTCTCTCACACCGGTGTCAGCTTGCGCGCCGGCCGGTTGACGATGATCAGGCCGGCGGCAATCAGACCAAGTGCCAGGAAGATGCGGATGGTCAGCGGTTCGTACAAGATGATTGCGCCGCACAAAACACCGAACACCGGTGACAGGAAGGTGAAACTGGACAGACCCGACGCCGGATAGCGGCGCAGCAGCCAGAACCATAGGACATAGGTGAAGGCGACGATGTAGATCGCCTGGAACAGCAGCGCCAAGGTCGGCAGCAACGCGGGATCGCGAACCGGCGGGCCCGCCAAAGGCAGAACCAGGAGGCCAACGATGGCCGCGCCGGCGAGTTGGTAAAGCAGCAGCTTTTCGGCACTCGCCTCGACCAGTTTCGAGCGCTTGATGAGGATATTGGTCAGGGCCCAGAAAAACCCGGAGCCAAGACTGAGCAGGTCGCCGAACAGCATGTCCCCGCCGCCGCCGAGCTTGTCGGAAAAAACCGCGCCAAGACCGGCGAAGGCCAAGAGCAGGCCGAGGAACTTGCGCAAGGTGATCTGTTCGCCAAGCAGGAAGTGGCCGCCGATCAGCATCCAGAACGGCATGGTATTGACCAGCAGGGTGTTGCGGGCAACGGTCGTATGTTCCAGGCCAACGTAAAGGCAAAGGAATTCCACGCCGAAAAGCACGCCCACCGCGATGCCGGCAAGCAAGGTGCCATCGCGCGTGAACAGCGCAATGCCGCGCCAGCGGCACCAGAGGAAGACGCAGAAGCCGCCGATGACCGAGCGTGCTATCGACAGGAAGACGGGGTCGTAACCGGCATAGGAGATCTTGGCGGCGACGTAATTCAGTCCCCAGGAGAATGTCAGGCCGACCATGATCGAGGCGGCGGCCAGGTCGACCGTGTCGCGCCGATCGAGCGTGTCGGTGACCACGATCAATCCTCCGCGCTGGCGTCGTCGAAGCCGATCAGGTTCCAGCTCTGGCGCATATGCGGCGGCATCGGCGCGGTGACGTCGATGAAGCCCTTGTCCGGGTGCGGGATGACGATGCGCCGCGCGTGCAGGTGCAGGCGGTTTTGAATGCCGCCGGGAAAATCCCAATTGGTGTCGGCCTCGAAATATTTCGGATCGCCGATGATGGGGCAGCCGATATAGGCGGCATGGACACGCAACTGGTGGGTGCGGCCGGTATAGGGCTCCATTTCCAGCCAGGTCATCGTCTGCGCCGCCTGCTCGATGATGCGGTAGTAGGACACGGCATGGTCGGCGCCTTTTTCGCCATGCGCGGCGATGCGCACCCGGTCGCCGTCGGGTGTCGGCTCCTTGATCAGCCAGGTCGAGATCTTGTCCTCGCGCTTGGGAGGCACGCCCTTGACCAGCGCCCAGTAGGTCTTCTTGGTCTCGCGGGCGCGGAATGCCTCCGAGAGCTTCATCGCGGCCAGCCTCGTGCGGGCAACGACCAGCACGCCCGACGTGTCGCGGTCGAGCCGGTGGACCAGCCGCGGCTTCTCGCCCTTCTGGTTGCGCCAGGCTTCCAGCATGTCGTCGACATTGCGGGTAACGCCCGAACCGCCTTGCACCGCCAGACCCGCCGGCTTGTTGAAGACGAAAACCTTCGGATCCTCATGGATCAGCATTTTGGCCAGGACGTCGGCATCGCCCTGGTTGCGGATCGAGTGGCCGGTGAGCGGGCTCTCGCCCTTCTTGTCCACCTCGAGCGGCGGAACACGCACCACCTGGCCAGGCTCGACACGGCTGTCCGCCTTGACCCGACCGCCATCGACGCGGATTTGGCCGGAGCGCAGCAGCTTCTGCAGATGGCCAAAGCCGAGGCCCGGGAAATGGGTCTTGAACCAGCGATCGAGCCGCATGCCCGCCTCGCCGGCCTCCACCGTGATCTGTTCAACGCCTGCCATATTTTCTTCGCTTATCCATTTCCCGGCAGGGCCCGGCCCTGCTCTCGGCGCGGCAATAGCATTAAGGCAGGCTTCTTGCGAGCCAAAGTCCCAGAAACAGGGCGATAACGGCGCCAATCACGCTGGCAAGCGCATATCCAAACGCCGGCAAAGTGGCTCCCCGCTCCCACAATGTCGCGAAATCCAGCGAGAAAGCGGAAAAGGTGGTGAAGCCGCCAAGGATGCCGGTGGCGACAAACAGCCTGACTTCGGTCGATCCGCCGCGGCGCGCCAGGATGGCGATGAACAGACCCATGGCAAAGGAACCGACGATGTTGATCGCCATCGTCCCCCAGGGATAGTTGGGGCCGACGAGGCGCAGCGCGCCCATATTGGCGAGATGACGGATGCCGGCGCCGATGCCGCCGCCGACGACCACGAGAAGCAGATTGAACATGGTCGTTTACTGCCCATGCAAGGGCGGTGGCGTCAATCCCTTCAAGGCCCGACAGTCGACCCCGCCTTCATCACTCGGGCGCCGTCCAGTTCGGATATTTCTTCTGGAACTCGCTGTAGAGGGCATCGACTTCGGCTTTGCCGACCGGGCGCACCTGCTCATAGAGGTAACCGGTAAGGCCGTCGGATAATTGGTAGGTTTCAACGCGTTTGTAGGCAGCGCCGATGCCTTTTCCCTCGAGAATATACTGGTTGGGGAGCGTGACACAAATCTGCGCACCCGGCTGCAGATGGATGACAGGCCGGTCAGCCACGACGACATATCTGGATTTCAAAGCCTCCGGCCGGAATTGATCGCGACTATCCACCTGACAAATCCATCCGACGTGCGGGGTGAGCTTGGGATCCAAACCAAACAACAGCGAGTCGCTCAAAGCCGCGCCCGAGGCAAACACCGAAAAACGATCCTCAGCTTTCATTTTGCCAAGCAGGTCGGCAATCAGGCGTCTGTATTCGGGAAGATTGTCGAGGTGTAGCGGGAGCGTCGCTTCCTCGGCGAAAACGAAGCCAACCGGCGACAACAGTTGACGACCAATTGGAAAAAACGTGCCGAAAAAAGCAAATCCGGCCGCACAAGCGATGGCGGCGGCCGACCATCGTGGTTTCAGTGCCGGCATCCAAACGATCGCAACGATTGCTTGGGCGTATGCCGGGAACAGCCAAAGAAACATCGGCAATGAATGGTGCCGCTCCGGATCCTGCGTGCGGATAAAGATCAAGAAAGCGAACACCGAGGCAAAGGCGCACAACAGCGAAAACCCATTGCGGCGCACGACCGAGAGATAGAGGCCAACGAAGATCAGCAGCCAGTTCACATAGCTGAGCCGGGATCCCATCTCGCCGAGCTGGATGAGGAAGGTCGTCCTGTATCCGCTGTAGAGATCGCCATAGCTGGTGCCCAGAATCCTGGCGATCAGCGGTAGCTGGAAATTCAATGCGGCCGCGGCAATAACGAAAATCGCACACAGGCCGCCCAATGCCGCTTTGCCGAAGGACGGATAGCTCCGATCCCTTGCAATCTGCAGCAAACAAAAGAAGGCGGCGGAAACGGCGATGCCAATGACGGCGTAGGCGTACCAGCGACGCAGCATGAACGCCAGCCACAGGCACACGCCCACGCAAATCCCGCTGATCACCGGCTCGCGGGTAAGAAACTTTGACTTCCAAAGAAAATAGGTCGCCACGGTAATGGCAAGACAACCGGCAATGTCCGGCATTCCACGAAGCGTCGGCGCCCAGAACGGAGTGTAGAGGGAGGCCGCAAACCAAACCGCGAGCCAGGCTCGGGGTGAAGACGTCTCGGAAGTCGCCTCCAGATAGCTCATTCGGGCTATGAGGAGAACCGTCGGCACCAGATAGACCGCGACTATTCCGGCGACAAACGCATATCGCGAACCTCCGAAAAGTACATAAATCGGCATCAACGGCGCCAAAATCGCCGAACCATAGTCATCTGTCGCGATAGAGGCGGCCAACTGGCTTAGCCATTGAAAAGGACTCTCGATGAGGAGCGCCCCTTGATGCCGGAATATATTGAAGTAGGCGACGAAGTCCCAATAATAGACGGGCTCTTCAAGGCCTATATATATGGCGCTCAGAACAAGGCCCGGTATCAGGGTGCAAATGTAAGCCCCCGTCCAGAATCCGAAGATTTTGTTCTTTGTCACTGGAGGCCGCCTGGGAGGAAAAGACAGAGCCGTGGAACCCGAACCGCACCAACTCGCAACGCAGGAGCCGTTCCGGCGAATGCGAATCTAGCGAGACGATTCATATAATGAATTGTCGAGAGCCCAAATGGCGGTGAACAGGCGCGGAGACGCCTTGCTCGCCTCAAGCCCAGCGACGGCATTGTCGAGCGGAGTCCCGGTGCCGGAGGCTCAAGGGGGGTAGCGGAGATTCAAGACTTGGATGCCAAGCCTGTGCACGAGCACTGTCAAAGTTGACCACACCTCGCAAGCCACCAGGACGCTGCCGGCGGAGCCCGACAGCGTCGATAGCTTCAGCTCAGGTGGTTTCGACGTTCTTCGGCTTGGTCGAGCCGATCATTTTCCAGTTCTTGTAGAACATCGAATTGATGCGCTCGACGCTGACCGAGACGATGGCGAGCATGCCTGCTATCAGGCGGGGGACCGGGGATGGCCTGATGATGTCCATGAACACGCAGTAGCGGCGGCCGTCATACTCGTTGACCGAGCGGTGCAGCAGCGTGTCGTCGAAAATGAACAGCGGATTGTCGTACCAGTAGTTCTTGACGTTGCCGCATTCGACGAAGATCTCCGACTTCACCGGGATCAGATTGTAGAGAATGCGCAGGCTGAGCCGCAGCGGGCCGAAGTGCCACGAGGTCGATTCGCGCTTGCTGAAGACGGAAACGGCGATCGTCTTGATGTATTTGAAATCCTTGTTGAACTCGGCGACGTTGTCGATCCGGTGCTTGCCGTACCATTGGTAGACATACATGCCGCGCCGGCCGGCGCCGAAATTGGCATCGATGTCGGCGATGATCTCGTCCTTGCGCGCCTTGAAGATGTCCAGGACCTCATTGACCTCGCGCTGATAATCGGCAGGAAACTGCTCCAGCTTCCACACGCCGGGATTCCTGTAGCAGAGCAGATCGACCAGCAGGTTGAACGGCGACAGCAGCCAGGTGAACAGGCCGTTGCCGAGGAAGTAGCCCGAGAACAGCGACAGATCCTTCCTGTCGTTGCGCAGCACGTCGATCAGGCCGCAGACGATGAAGATCGTCGTCAGGATGGGGATGAAATAGAAGCCAAGGGCGAGAAGCGGGACGGCAATGGCGAATTTGCGAAGGGATTTGCGAAGGGTTTTTGTCATTTTTCCACGCGCGGAGCGCGATCCTGTTGCGAATGAACTGCCAAAGTCACGGCAACGACCACCGCCCGGCCGTGCGCCTTGATAAGGTCTTTTGGGTCACCACACAACGGTCACGCATCGTGCCTGGCGGCTGCCTCGTGGAGGTCGCCGGACTTCGGTCAATGCACCGCCGGCAAACCAAGCTCGTCCCATTTTTCCCTGGCCACGGGATCGCCGACCAGGAACTCAAAGCCGATGACGCTTTCGCCGTCTCGTGCGAGCTGGCATTTGAACGTCAAACTGTACCAGTTTTTGCGGCTGCGGAAAGCCGCACCATTGGCGGCAATCGTGGTCCCAGTGATTTTTTCCTCCGCCGTCGCGTAAGGCACGACGCGTTCCGGATGAAAGTCCGCCCGCCACCGTCGAATCTGGTCCATGGCCTCCAGATTGCACAATTGCACCATGCGCTCGTCGGAGGCGAAGGTGGCGAGATCGGCGCGCGCCTGCCGGCTGCGTGGATCGGCGAGCGTCTTGGCCGACAGCATCTCGGTCGGCCGGATCATGGCCGGCGCGGAGGATGGTCGAGATTGAGGAGCGCTCGGCGGTGGACTTGGCGCCGGGGCTCGTGCCTCCGGGGCTGGAGGCGGTGTTGGCGCCGGTGGCGGCCTGGTCGAGGCCTCGAATTGCCGGGGCGTCAGGATGTCGACCGACACGCGCTCTTCCTCCAGCCGTTTCGGCGGCTTCGGCAATGGCATTAGGGCCAGCGTGGCGGCGAGCAGCGTGTGCAGGACAACAGAGGCGGACACACCCCAGGGCGAAGCCTCGTTTCGAAGCGTGACGACCACCGGGCCGCGCAAGCCGGCTATTCCCGCTCTTTGCGCAGCTTTGCCCAATAATCGAGCCGCTTCCTGATATCGCGCTCGAAACCACGTTCAGGCGGATCGTAGAAGGTCTGGCGGCCCATCTTCTCGGGAAAATAATCCTGGCCCGAAAACGCGTCCGGCTCGTCATGATCGTAGCGATAGCCCGCGCCGTAGTCCTCTTCCTTCATCAGCTTGGTCGGCGCGTTCAGAATATGCTTTGGCGGCAGCAGCGAGCCGTGCTCCTTGGCAGCGCGCGTGGCTGCCTTGAAGGCGGTGTAGACGGCGTTGGATTTGGGCGCGGTGGCGAGATAGACGGTGGCCTCGGCAAAGGCGAGTTCGCCCTCGGGCGAACCGAGATAGTCGTAGGCGTCCTTGGCGGCGTTGGCGACGACCAGTGCCTGCGGATCGGCAAGGCCGATGTCCTCCATCGCCATGCGCACCAGCCGGCGGCCGAGATAGAGCGGATCCTCGCCGGCATCGAACATGCGCGCGAGATAGTAGAGCGCGGCGTCGGGATCCGAGCCGCGCACCGATTTGTGCAGCGCCGAGATCAGATTGTAATGGCCATCCTGGCCCTTGTCGTAGATCGGTGCACGGCGCTGGACGATGCGCTGCAGCCCTTCGGGATCGAACACCTCGCCGGGCTTGGCGGCACGCCAGACTTCCTCGGCGAGCGTCAGGGAGGCGCGTCCGTCACCATCGCTCATGCGGATGAGCATTGTCCGCGCCTCATCGTCGAGCGGCAGCGCCCTGCCCTCCGTCTCCTCCGCCCGCGTCATCAGCTTGGCGATGCTGTCCTCGCCGAGCGAATGAAAGACCATGACACGCGCGCGCGACAACAGCGCCGCGTTGAGTTCGAAGGACGGATTTTCGGTCGTGGCGCCGACCAGGACGACTGTCCCATCCTCCATGACGGGGAGAAAGGAATCCTGCTGGGCCCGGTTGAAACGATGGATCTCGTCGACAAACAACAATGTCTGGCGGCCATTGGCGCGGCGCAGCTTGGCGGCCTCGAAGACCTTCTTCAGGTCGGCGACCCCGGAAAACACCGCCGATATCTGTTCGAAGGCAAGGCTGGTCTCGCCGGCAAGCAACCTTGCCACCGTGGTCTTGCCGGTGCCGGGCGGGCCCCAGAAGATCATCGAGCCGAGCGAACCCGAGCCGATCAGCCGGGTCAGCGCGCCATCTGGCCCGGTCAGATGTTCCTGGCCAACGACCTCACCAAGATTCTTCGGCCGCAGCCTGTCGGCCAACGGCCGTCCAGGCGGCGTCTTTTCCGGTTCGTCAACGCTGAACAGATCGGCCATGCACTTCTTTTGGTTTGGAGCGCGATCTCTTCAGATCGAGCTCAGTAACGCAACACCTGGCGCAGTATCTGCCCGCCGCGCTCGACGGTAAAGCGCCACCAGCGCGTATCCTGCTGGGCAGCCTGCGCCAGCGTCGCGGCAGTGTCGATCGCGGTGCCGTTGACCTCGCGCACGATGTCGCCCGGCATGAAACCGAAATCGGCGGCCGGCGAGTCGCGGTTGATGTCGATCACCGTCACGCCCTTGAGGTCGGTGCGCAGGCCGAGCTTCTGGGCAAGCCGTGGCGACAGCTCCGCGACCTTGGCGCCCGAGAACGGGCTGCGGCCATGCAGCGTCACCTCCGAGGCTTTCGCACCCTCCGGCGCGCGCTCCAGCGCGATGTCCATCGCCGCCTGCTGGCCCTTGGTCAGGATCGCGAAATTGGCCTTGGTGCCGATCGACAGCGTCGCCATGCGATAATCCAGCGCCTCGATGCTCTCGACCGGCTTGCCGTTGATCTGCAGCACAACGTCGCCCGGCTTCAGCCCCGCCTTGCCCGCCGGTCCCGTCGCATCGACGGACGAGACCAGGGCGCCGGTCGGCTTTTCCATGGCAAGCGATTCGGCGATCTGCGGCGTCACCGCCTCGAACTCGGCGCCGATATAGGGGCGCTCGAAGAAATCGAGGCCGGCCTTGGCGGCATCGGCGAAAGCCCGCACCATATTGGCCGGGATGGCAAAGCCGATGCCGATCGAGCCGCCGCTGCGGCTATAGATTGCGGTGTTGATGCCGACCAGCTGGCCGCCCATGTTGATCAGCGCGCCGCCGGAATTGCCGGGATTGATGGCGGCGTCGGTCTGGATGAAGTAGCCCGAGTCCGAGACGCCGATATGGCTGCGGGCAAGTGCGGAGACGATACCGCTTGTGGTGGTCTGGCCGACGCCGAAGGGATTGCCGATGGCCAGCACCAGATCGCCAACTTCGAGCGCGTCGGAATCGCCGATGGCGATCACCGGGAATGGCTTGTCGGATTCGATCTTGAGCACGGCAAGGTCGAGCGTCTCGTCCTTCAGCATCACCTTGCTGGTGAATTCGCGCCCGTCGGCGGTCGCCACCTTGACCTCGTCGGCATCCTTGATGACGTGGAAATTGGTGACGATGACACCGCTCGGATCGACAAGCACGCCCGAGCCCAGCGAGGACTGCGCGCGCGGCCGGGCACGGCCGAAAAACTCCTCGAAGAACGGATCGCCTTCAAAAGGCGACGTGACCTTGGCCGTCTGCGATGCATAGACATTGACCACGGCGGGCGCCGTCTGCTTGACCAGCGGCGCGAACGACAGCTGCACCTCTTCGCGGCCGAACGGCACGCGCTTGTCGGGTCCCGAGGTAGCGTTTTCGCCCTCGACACCATGCAACAGATCGGTCAGCACGTCCGACAGGCCCGGATCGGCTGGCTTTGCGGCGTCTTCGGCCAACGCCTGCCGAACTGCCGGTGCGGCTGCGAACACTATGAAGGCGCAGAGCAGGACAAGGGACAGTCTTTTGGCGCGCATTCGCGAATCCTCCAAGGCAAGTTCGGGCGCATTGTCCCGACGATTGTGCAAAATGAAAGGCTAAGCCGCTGAAATCCGATTATTTTCGCGCAAGCAGATCTTTATGGGCGTGCTTTGAACCGCGCAGAACATGAAAAAGGGGCCCGCAGGCCCCTTCAATTCATTCTGGAATGACGTGACCTTATGCGGCCGCGGCGTCCGCTTCGGTGCCTTCGGCTTCGAGGCGGGCGCGGTCGCCTGCGCCCTTGGCCGAGGTGTCGCGATCGACGAACTCGATAACGGCCATCGCGGCATTGTCGCCGTGACGGAAGCCCGCCTTCATGATCCGCAAATAGCCGCCGTTACGGTTGGCGTAGCGCGGGGCGATGGTGTCGAACAGGCGCTTGACGACGCCTTCATTGCCGATCTGCGCGATCACCTGGCGGCGGGCGTGCAGGTCGCCGCGCTTGCCGAGCGTCACCAGCTTCTCGACGATCGGACGCAGGTCCTTCGCCTTCGGCAAGGTGGTGACGATCTGCTCGTGCTCGAGCAGCGACACGGCGAGGTTGGCGAACATCGACTTGCGATGGCTAATGCTTCGGGCGAAGCGACGGCCTTTGAAACCGTGGCGCATGGCTCATTTCCTTCTTCAGTTGTTCAAGAGGACACGGCCTCTGATGGTTTTCCGCATGACCGTCGGATCGAGCGGCCAAGGCCGCCAATCCTTGGAATTCATGCTCAATATTGATCTTCGTAACGCTTGGCGAGGTCTTCGATGTTTTCCGGCGGCCAGTCCGGCACTTCCATGCCGAGGTGCAGGCCCATCGCCGCCAGTACTTCCTTGATCTCGTTCAGCGACTTGCGGCCGAAGTTCGGGGTGCGCAGCATCTCGGCTTCGGTCTTCTGGATGAGATCGCCGATGTAGACGATGTTGTCGTTCTTCAGGCAGTTGGCCGAACGCACGGAAAGCTCGAGTTCGTCGACCTTCTTGAGCAGCGCCGGGTTGAAGGCGAGCTCGGTGACGGCTTCCGCCGCGACTTCCTTCTGCGGCTCGTCGAAGTTGACGAACAGGCCGAGCTGGTCCTGCAGGATGCGAGCGGCGAACGCCACCGCATCCTCGCCCGAGATCGAACCGTCCGTCTCTATGGTCATGGTCAGCTTGTCATAGTCGAGAACCTGGCCTTCGCGGGTGTTCTCGACCTTGTAGGAAACCTTCTTCACCGGCGAATAGAGGCTGTCGACCGGGATCAGGCCGATCGGCGCGTCCTCGGCGCGGTTGCGCTCGGCCGGCACGTAACCCTTGCCGGTGTCGACGGTGAATTCCATGCGGATTTCAGCGCCTTCGTCCAGCGTGCAGATGACGTGGTCGGGGTTCAGGATCTCGACGTCGCCAACCGTCTGGATGTCGCCGGCCAGAACCGCGCCCGGTCCCTGCTTGCGCACGACCATGCGCTTGGGTCCATCGCCTTCCATGCGGATGGCGATTTCCTTGATGTTCAGAACGATGTCGGTCACGTCCTCGCGCACGCCGGCGATGGACGAGAATTCATGCAGGACACCGTCGATCTGCACGGCGGTGACGGCCGCACCGCGCAGCGAAGACAGAAGCACGCGGCGCAGCGCGTTGCCGAGCGTGAGGCCAAAGCCGCGCTCGAGCGGCTCGGCGACCAGCGTGGTCAGCGTCTTCTTCTTCGACGAGAACTCGATCTTGTTCGGCTTGATCAGTTCCTGCCAATTTTTCTGGATCATGATGCTTTCCTTCCGTTGACCCGCCACCATCCAATCGTGGCGGGCGACCTGGAATACCGTGGAGGAACGCCTTTCGGCGTTCGCACGGCGTTCAATAATGTTAGACGCGGCGCTTCTTGCGCGGACGGCAGCCATTGTGCGGAATCGGCGTCACATCACGGATCGAGGTGATGGTGAAGCCGGCCGCCTGCAGGGCGCGCAGCGCCGATTCGCGGCCCGAGCCAGGTCCGCAGACCTCGACTTCGAGCATGCGCATGCCGTGTTCCTGGGCCTTCTTGGCAACGTCCTCGGCCGCCATCTGGGCGGCGAACGGGGTCGACTTGCGCGACCCCTTGAAGCCCTGGGCACCGGCCGACGACCAGGCGATCGAATTGCCCTGCGCGTCTGTGATGGTGATCATCGTGTTGTTGAAGGTCGAATTGACGTGGGCAACGCCCGACGAGATATTCTTGCGTTCGCGACGGCGAACACGAGCGGCTTCCTTGGCCATGATAGTCCTTTCAGTTGATCTCTACACCGCCGTAATGCCAGCGGCTCCACCTTCGTAAGGGAGTAGGGGAATAGGGCAGTAAGGGAGTAGGGAAAAGTGCGACCCGATCTGCGGGCATTCCCTACTGCCTTACTCCCCTACTCCCTTATTCCCCTAAAAAATTACTTCTTCTTGCCGGCGATCGACTTGGCCGGGCCCTTGCGGGTGCGTGCATTGGTGTGGGTGCGCTGGCCGCGAACCGGCAGCGAGCGGCGGTGACGCAGGCCGCGGTAGCAGCCGAGGTCCATGAGCCGCTTGATGTTCATCGACACTTCGCGGCGCAGGTCGCCTTCGACCTGGTAGTCGCGGTCGATGGTCTCACGGATCTGCAGCACTTCCGCGTCGGTGAGCTGGTTGACGCGGCGCTCCGCCGGGATGCCGACCTTGTCGACGATCTCCTGGGCGAACTTCTTGCCAATGCCGTGAATGTACTGAAGCGCGATGACGACGCGCTTGTTGGTCGGAATGTTGACGCCGGCTATACGAGCCATGTTCTTCTCTTCTCCATGTGGGCCGGCCAACCCTCAAAAAGGCAGGTCCGGCGCTGTCAAAGTTGCCCCGCGTCCGGTGGAGGCCGGCCCATGCGGGAGTTTCCAGTTCAAAGCGACTGCCTTGCCCTTGCGGACAAGCAAAGCCCATGCCTGATAGGAAGACGGGCCGCCATACCGCAGCGAACCGCTCCCGTCAAGCGCAATCGTTAATTTACCGACTCCGCCCCTTGAGCGGTCGCCGCGAGCACGGTTTCGATTTCGGCGGTCACCGCGTCGATGCTGGCCATGCCGTCGACAGTTTTGAGCCTGCCCTTGGCGTAGTAGTAGCCGGTCAGCGGTGCGGTCTTCTTGTAGTACTCGCGCAGGCGCTCTTCGAACACCGAGGGATTGTCGTCCTTGCGCACCGGCTGGCCGGCTGCCTTGGCATCCTCGGCGCGCTTGACGATGCGGCCGACCAAGGCCCTGTCGTCGACGACCAGTTCGATGACCGTATCGAGGCCGATGCCACGCTCGGCAAGCATCTGCTCGACCGCATCGGCCTGCACCAGCGTGCGCGGGTAGCCGTCGAGGATGAAGCCCTTGGCGCAGTCGGCCTGGTCGATCCGCTCGGCAACAATGGCGTTGACGATGGCATCGGACACCAGTTCACCGGCATCCATCACCGCCTTGGCACGCTTGCCGACTTCGGTGCCGGCTTGAACGGCGGCACGCAGCATGTCGCCCGTCGACAACTGGGGTATGCCGTGTTTCTCTACCAGTCTTTGTGCTTGTGTCCCCTTGCCCGCTCCTGGCGGCCCAAGCAAAATCAACCTCATCTGGCTTTCTTCCCCCCGCGCAGCTTCGACTTCTTGATCAGGCCTTCATACTGGTGCGCGATCAGGTGGCCCTGAATCTGCGCAACCGTATCGAGCGTGACACTGACCACGATCAGAAGCGATGTGCCACCAAGGTAGAATGGTACGCCAGTCGCCGAGATCAGGAACTCCGGCAGCAGGCACACCAGCACCAGATAGATGGCGCCGACGACGGTGATGCGGGTGAGAACGTAATCGATGTAATCGGCGGTGCGCTCGCCCGGACGATAGCCCGGGATGAAGCCCGAATGCTTCTTGAGCTGGTCGGCGGTGTCCTTCGGGTTGAAGACAATCGCTGTGTAGAAGAAGGCGAAGAACACGATCATCGCCGCGTAGAACGCCATGTAGAGCGGCTGGCCGTGGCCGAGCGAGGCCAAGATGGTGCTGGCCCAGGCCGGCATGTTGGTCGTCTGGGAGAAGCCGGCGATGGTGGCCGGCAGCAACAGCAGCGACGAGGCGAAGATCGGCGGGATGACGCCCGACGTGTTCAGCTTGAGCGGCAGGTGCGAGGTGTCGCCCTGGAACATGCGATTGCCGACCTGGCGCTTCGGATACTGGATCAGCAGGCGCCGCTGGGCGCGCTCGAAGAACACGATCAGCGCGATGACGACGATGGCCAGCACGATGATCGCCAGGATCAGGCCGGTCGATAGGGCGCCGGTGCGGCCGAGTTCCAGCGTGCCGGAGATGGCGTGCGGCAGGCCGGCGACGATGCCCGAGAAGATGATCAGCGAAATGCCGTTGCCGATGCCGCGCGCGGTGATCTGCTCACCGAGCCACATCAGGAACATGGTGCCGCCGACCAGGGTGACGACGGTCGAAATGCGGAAGAACATGCCGGGATCGCTGACGATGCCGTTGCCGTTTTCCAGCCCGACCGAAATGCCATAGGCCTGAACCAGCGCGAGCAGCACGGTGCCGTAGCGCGTGTACTGATTGATGACCTTGCGACCCTGCTCGCCTTCCTTCTTCAGCGCTTCCAGCGAAGGGATGACCGAGGTCATCAGCTGCATGATGATGGAGGCGGAGATGTAGGGCATGATGCCGAGCGCGAAGATCGCCATGCGCTGCACGGCGCCGCCGGCGAACATGTTGAACATGCCAAGCACGCCCTTGCTCTGCGAGGAGAAGGCCTGGGCGAAGGCGTCGGGATTGATGCCGGGAAGCGGAATGTAGGTGCCGAGGCGGTAGACGAGCAGCGCGCCGATGGTGAACCAGATGCGTTTCTTCAGGTCCTCCGCCTTGGCGAAGGCCGAGAAATTCAGATTCGAGGCTAATTGTTCAGCAGCCGAAGCCATGCCTGATTCTCCGCTTGGTAACGCTTGATGGCCCGTGAGGTCAGGCGGTGCGTTTCACCGAAGCTCACGAGATAAGCTCCGGGCTCTAAACATGCAAGCGGCCGCGTTGACGCGGCCGCTTAATTGAGCAGATCAAAGCGCGATCGTGGGCAAAAACGGGATCCCATTCTTACCGGTCGCGCTTCAAATTGCCGTTACTCCGCGGCTGCCTTTTCCGGCAGCTTGACCGAGCCGCCGGCCTTTTCGATCTTCTCGATCGCGGCCTTGGAGGCACCGGCGACGTCGAAGGCGAGCTTCGCCTTGATCTCGCCGTCCGAAAGGATGCGCACGCCGTCCTTGACGCGACGAATGACGCCGGCGGCAACCAGCGATTCAGCCGTCACGGTTGCCTTGGCATCGAGCTTCTTGGCATCGATGGCCACCTGGATGCGGGCCAGCGAGACGACGGTGAAGCTCTTGGCGAAGATGTTGTTGAAGCCACGCTTCGGCAGGCGCCGGTAAAGCGGCATCTGGCCACCCTCGAAGCCGTTGACGGCGACGCCGGAGCGCGCCTTCTGGCCCTTGACGCCGCGACCGGCGGTCTTGCCCGAGCCGGAACCGATGCCACGGCCGAGACGCTTCTTGGAGTGCGTCGCGCCGTCCTTGTCACGCAGATCGTTGAGTTTCATCTGGGTTCTCCTGCGCTTTGGCTCAGCCCTCGTCCACGACGCGGACGAGATGCTGAACGGCAGCGATCATGCCGCGCACGGAAGGCGTATCTTCCAGAGTGCGCTGCTTGTGCATCTTGTTGAGGCCGAGGCCGACCAGCGTCGCGCGCTGTTCCTTCGGGCGGCGGATCGGCGAACCGATCTGCTCAACGGTGATGGTCTTGGTTGCTTTCTTGGCCATGGTCAAAATCCCTGGTCAGATCGACTATTCTTCAGCCGCAACGGCGGTGCCGCGGCGGGCCTGAAGGGTCGAATACTTGATGCCGCGCGCGGCAGCCACATCCTTGGGATGCATCTGGCTCTTCAGCGCGTCGAAGGTGGCACGAACCATGTTGTAGGGGTTCGACGAACCCATCGACTTGGCGACCACGTCATGCATGCCGAGCGTCTCGAAGACAGCGCGCATCGGGCCGCCGGCGATGATGCCGGTACCCTGCTTGGCAGCGCGCAGCAGAACGCGTCCGGCGCCCCAGCGTCCCTCGACGTCGTGGTGCAGCGTGCGGCCCGAGCGCAGCGGCACGAAGATCATGTCGCGCTTGGCCGATTCGGTTGCCTTGCGGATGGCTTCCGGCACTTCGCGTGCCTTGCCGTGACCGAAGCCGACGCGGCCCTTCTGGTCGCCGACGACGACGAGCGCGGCGAAGCCGAAGCGGCGGCCACCCTTGACGACCTTGGCGACGCGGTTGATGTGGACCAGCTTGTCCACCATGCCGTCATCGCGTTCTTCACGATCGCGGCCGCGGCCGCCATCCCTACGTTCCTGTGCCATATCCTGTTCCTTGTTTTTTTCCGGAAGCACGGTTGCTGATAAGATCCGGTGCCTCGCCCCGAATAAATCGGGAAACCGTCACCGGGAGCGAAAAGCTATTTTTTCCTTCGCATAATCCCTATCCGAAAAGTCTGCAACTTTTCGGGATCATGCTTAGAAGCTCAGGCCACCTTCGCGGGCGGCTTCGGCCAGCGCCTTGACGCGGCCATGATAGATGTACGGGCCACGGTCGAAGACGACTTCCTTGACGCCGGCCTTGGTGGCGCGCTCAGCGATCAGCTTGCCGATCGCGGCGGCGGCGGCGGTGTCGGCGCCGGTCTTGAGCGAACCCTTGAGGTCCTTCTCGAGCGTCGAGGCGGCAGCGATGGTGTGGCCCTTGGCGTCGTCGATCACCTGGACATAGATGTTCTTCGAGGTGCGGTGAACCGACAGACGCGGACGCTCGCCGGCGACCTTCCTGATCTGGCGGCGAACGCGCTGCGCACGGCGCTGCGTGGATTCCTTGGTACCCATGATGGTCTTCCTTGCCTTCAAAAAACGGGGGCCGCCATGTGCGGTAGGCGAAAGCGCCTCCCGCGACCGCTCCCCGCGGCGTTGCACTTCTTCAGCTTGGCCCTTTCCGAAAAGTCTTCAACCTTTCGGGACCAAGCCCACTACTTCTTCTTGCCTTCCTTGCGGACGATCTTCTCGCCAGCGTAGCGGACGCCCTTGCCCTTGTAGGGCTCGGGGCCGCGGTATTCGCGGATCTCGGCGGCCACCTGGCCGACCTGCTGCTTGTCGATGCCGGCCACGGTGATTTCCGTCGGCTTCGGCACCGTGATGGTGATGCCAGCCGGCGTCTCGTAGACGACGTCATGGCTGAAGCCAAGTGCCAGCTGCAGGTTCTTGCCCTGAAGTGCGGCACGATAGCCGACGCCGGTGATCTCGAGCTTCTTCTCGAAGCCGTCCTTCACACCCTGCAGGATGTTGACGATCTGCGTGCGCGACATGCCCCACTTGGAGCGGGCCGTCTTGGTCTGGTCGCGCGGCTGGACAGCGATCTCGCTGCCTTCCATCTTGACCAGGACTTCGTCGTTCACCACGAACTTCAGCTCGCCCTTGGGGCCCTTCGCCGTCACGGTCTGGCCGTTGACGGTCGCGGTCACGCCCTGCGGCAGCGAAACGGGTTTCTTTCCAATACGAGACATTTTGTTGTCCTCGTCACTTCTCTTGTTTCAGGTCTCTGTCTTCGGAAACGATCCGAAGACCGGATTCCACTTTGCGGTCAGCTGCCAGATCAGAAGATCTGGCAGAGGATCTCACCGCCGACGTTCTGTTCGCGTGCTTCGTGGTCGGCCATCACGCCCTTCGGTGTCGAAAGGATGGCGATGCCGAGGCCGTTGGCGACGTGCGGGATCGACTTGGCCGAAACGTAAACGCGGCGGCCCGGCTTCGAGACGCGGGCGATTTCACGCACGACCGGCGCGCCGTCGAAATACTTCAGCTCGATTTCGATTTCGGACTTGCCGTTGTCGAAGTCGGTCTGGCTGTAATCGCGGATATAGCCTTCAGCCTTCAGCACGTCGAGGACGCGGGTGCGCAGACGCGAAGCCGGCGTCGAGACACTCGACTTCTTGCGGCCATAGGCGTTGCGGATGCGGGTCAGCATATCGCCGAGAGGATCGCTCAATGACATGTTATGTCCTCCTTACCAGCTCGACTTGACCAGGCCCGGGATCTGGCCGTTATTGCCGAGATCACGAAGCGCGATGCGCGATACTTTGAGCTTGCGATAGTAGGCACGCGGGCGGCCGGTGACTTCGCAGCGGTTGCGGATGCGGATCTTGGCCGAGTTTCGCGGCATGGCGGCAAGCTTGAGCTGAGCACGAAAGCGCTCTTCCATCGGCTTGGACTGATCCATGATGATCGCCTTGAGGGCAGCGCGCTTGGGACCGTACTGGTCGGCAAGCTTGCGGCGCCTGTTGTTCTTCTCGACTGAGCTGGTCTTTGCCATTTCAGATTTTTCCTTTTCTCGCTGCCGTTACTGGCGGAAGGGGAAGTTGAAGGCCTTGAGCAATGCCCTGGCTTCGTCGTCCGTCTTCGCAGTCGTACAAACGATGACGTCCATGCCCCAGATCTGATCAACCTTGTCGTAGTTGATCTCCGGAAACACGATGTGTTCCTTGATGCCCATGGCGTAGTTGCCACGGCCATCGAAGCTCTTCGGATTCAGTCCGCGAAAGTCGCGGACGCGCGGCAGCGCGATGTTCACGAGGCGGTCGAGGAACTCGTACATGCGTTCCTTGCGCAGCGTGACCTTGGCGCCGATCGGCATGTTCTCGCGGACCTTGAAGCCGGCGATCGAATTGCGGGCGCGGGTGACGACGGCCTTCTGGCCGGCGATCATCGCCAGGTCTTCGGCGGCAACCGAAGGCTTCTTCGAATCGGCGGTCGCTTCACCGACGCCCATGTTCAGCACGATCTTGTCGAGGCGCGGAACCTGCATGTCGTTGTCGTAGCCGAACTGCTCCTGCAGCGCCTTGCGGATGGTCTCGTTGTAGACCTGCTTGAGGCGCGGCGTGTTGGTGGCAGTCGCCTGCTTGCTTTGTGCCTTAGCCATTGATGACTTCTCCCGAGCGCTTGGCGACGCGCACCTTCTTGCCGTCCTTCTGGAAGATGAAACCGACGCGGGTCGGCTTGCCATCCTTGGGGTCGGCCAGCGCGATGTTCGACAGCTGGATCGGCGCTTCCTTGGTGATGATCCCGCCCTCTTGGGACTGGGACTGCTTCTGGTGACGACGGATCATGTTGACGCCGCGCACCAGCGCGGTGTCATCCTTCGGCTGAACCGAGAGGACTTCGCCCGAACGGCCCTTGTCCTTGCCGGCCAGAACGACGACCTTGTCGCCTTTTCTAATCTTTTGCATTGGTCCGGCTCCTTACAGCACTTCAGGCGCGAGCGAGATGATCTTCATATGGTTCTTGGCGCGGAGTTCGCGCGGAACCGGTCCGAAGATACGCGTGCCGATCGGCTCTTTCTTGTTGTCGACGAGAACGGCCGCGTTCTTGTCGAAACGGATCACGCTGCCGTCCGGGCGGCGGATGTCCTTGGCCGTGCGAACCACGACCGCCTTCATCACATCGCCCTTCTTAACGCGGCCGCGCGGAATGGCTTCCTTGATCGACACCACGATGATGTCGCCCACGGAAGCGTATTTCCGCTTCGAGCCGCCCAGCACCTTGATGCACATGACACGACGCGCGCCGGAATTATCCGCCACGTCGAGGTTTGTTTGCATCTGAATCATGACTGGCCGCCTTCTTCTTTTCTAACGGGACGGGCCTCAAAGCCCCTCCCCGGTCTGTCCAAAATTCGTTGTTTACGCCCAGAGGTCAGGCTTGGTCCGAAGACACGACGATCCAGCGCTTGTCCTTGGAAATCGGCTTCGATTCCTGGATGAACACCTGATCGCCAACCTTGTGGGCGTTGTTCTCGTCGTGCGCCTTGTACTTCTTGGTCATGCGCACGGTCTTCTTCATCACGGGATGCGTGAAGCGCCGTTCGACTTTGACGACAACCGTCTTCTCGTTCTTGTCGCTGACGACGGTGCCCTGCAGAATGCGCTTTGGCATGGTTTTCGTCCTTAAGCCTTCTTGGCCGCGGACTTTTCCGCAGCGATGGTCTTGATACGCGCAATATCCTTACGGACCTGCCTCACGCGCGCGGTCTTCTCGAGCTGGCCGGTGGCCTTCTGGAAGCGCAGGTTGAACTGCTCCTTCTTCAGGCTGGCCAGGTCGTCGGTCAGCTGGTCCTGGGTCTTGGTCCGGATGTCTTCGGCTTTCATGATCAGCCCGTCCTTATTCTGCGATGCGCTGTACGAAGCGCGTCCTGACCGAGAGCTTGGCCGCGCCGAGACGCAGCGCCTCACGGGCGGTTTCTTCATTGACGCCGTCGATCTCGAACATGATGCGGCCCGGCTTGACGCGCGCCGCCCAGTAGTCGACCGCGCCCTTGCCCTTGCCCATGCGGACTTCGGTCGGCTTCGAGGTGACCGGCACGTCCGGGAAAATACGGATCCAGACGCGGCCAGCGCGCTTCATTTCACGAGTGATCGCGCGGCGGGCCGCCTCGATCTCACGCGCGGTGACGCGGTTCGGCTCAAGCGCCTTCAGCCCGAAACCACCGAAATCCAGGTTGGTGCCGCCCTTTGCGGTACCATGGATACGGCCCTTGAACTGCTTGCGGAACTTTGTGCGCTTTGGCTGCAGCATCGTTCTAACTCCAAATTCCTAAATGTCTCAGGCGTTTTCGCGACGACGACCGCGTTCGCGATCACCACCACCGCCATGCGCAGCATCACCCTCGGTCGCGCGACGCTCCGAAGCCATCGGATCGTGCTCGAGGATCTCGCCCTTGAATACCCAGACCTTGACGCCGCAGATACCGTACGCGGTGTTCGCCTCGGCCGTGCCGTAGTCGACATCGGCGCGCAGCGTATGCAGCGGCACGCGGCCTTCGCGGTACCATTCCATGCGCGCGATCTCGGCGCCGCCGAGACGGCCGGCGCAGTTGATGCGGATGCCCTCGGCACCGAGGCGCATCGCCGACTGCACGGCGCGCTTCATGGCGCGGCGGAACGCAATACGACGCTCGAGCTGCTGGGCGATCGACTGGGCGACCAGGGTCGCGTCGATTTCCGGCTTGCGCACTTCGACGATGTTGAGGTGCGTCTCGGACTTCGTCATCTCCATCAGCTTCTTGCGAAGCTTCTCGATGTCGGCGCCCTTCTTGCCGATGATCAGGCCCGGGCGCGCGGCATGGATGGTGACGCGGCACTTCTTGTGCGGGCGCTCGATCACCACCTTGGAGATCGCCGCCTGCTTGAGTTCCTTCTCAAGATACTTGCGGATCTTGATGTCCTCATGCAGCAGCTTGCCGTACTCGCCGGTGTTCGCGAACCAGCGCGAATCCCAGGTGCGGTTGATGCCGAGGCGAAGACCGATCGGATTGACTTTCTGGCCCATTATGCGGCCTCCCCTTTTTCTTCGACTTCACGAACGACGATCGTGAGGTGCGAGAACGGCTTCTCGATACGGCTGGCGCGACCACGGCCACGAGCGTGGAACCGCTTCATGACAATCGACTTGCCGACATAGGCTTCCGCCACGATCAGCGCATCGACGTCCAGGTCGTGGTTGTTTTCCGCGTTGGCAATCGCCGATTCCAGCGTCTTCTTGACCGTGCCGGAAATCCGCTTGGCCGAGAATTCGAGATCGGAAAGCGCTGTCGCGACCTTCTTGCCGCGGATCAGCGCGGCAACCAGGTTCAGCTTCTGCGGGCTGATACGGATCGTGCGCAATACGGCGCGCGCTTCGTTGTCAGCAAGCCTGCGCGGAGCTTTGGCCTTGCCCATGATTATTTCCTCTTCGCCTTCTTATCCGCGCCGTGACCGTAATAGGTCCGGGTCGGAGCGAATTCACCGAACTTATGACCGACCATGTCCTCGTTCACCGAAACGGGAACATGCTTCTGGCCGTTGTAGACACCGAAGGTGAAGCCGACGAACTGCGGCAGGATGGTGGAGCGACGGCTCCACATCTTGATCACCTCATTGCGACCACCTTCACGAACCTTGTCCACCTTCTTCAGAAGGTAGCCGTCGATGAAGGGGCCTTTCCAAATAGAACGAGTCACTTGGCGTTACCTCTTCTTAGCTCTTGCGCTGATGGCGCGAGCGCAGGATGAACTTGTCGGTCGCCTTGTTGGACCGCGTCTTCTTGCCCTTGGTCGGCTTGCCCCACGGGCTGACCGGATGACGGCCACCGGAGGTGCGGCCTTCACCACCGCCATGCGGGTGGTCGACCGGGTTCATGGTCACGCCGCGATTGTGCGGACGCTTGCCGCGCCAAACCGTGCGGCCGGCCTTGCCGTCATTGATGTTGCCGTGGTCCGGGTTGGACACGGCGCCGACGGTGGCCATGCAGGAGCCGTGAACGACACGCTGCTCGCCCGAATTGAGGCGCAGGATCGCCATGCCCTGGTCGCGGCCGACCAGCTGGGCGTAACCGCCAGCCGAACGGGCGACCTGGGCGCCCTTGCCCGGCTTCAGCTCGATGTTGTGAACGATGGTACCGACCGGCATCGAGGCCAGCGGCATCGCATTGCCCGGCTTCACGTCAACCGCTTCGCCGGCCACGATCTTGTCGCCGGCGGCAAGGCGCTGCGGCGCGATGATGTAGGACAGCTCGCCATCGTCGTACTTGATCAGCGCGATGAAGGCGGTGCGGTTCGGATCGTATTCAATGCGCTCGACCGTGCCGACGACGTCGAACTTGCGGCGCTTGAAGTCGATGATGCGGTACGAACGCTTGTGACCACCGCCGATGAAGCGGGCGGTGATGCGGCCGTGATTGTTGCGGCCGCCCGACTTGGTCAGGCCCTCGGTCAGGCCCTTGACGGGCTTGCCCTTGTAGAGGCCCGAGCGGTCGACGATGACCAACTGGCGGGTGCTCGGCGTTACCGGGTTGAATTTTTTCAGTGCCATTGTTGTTGTCCTCGCGGCCTTGCTCAGAGACCCGTCGCGACGTCGATCGACTGGCCATCGGCCAGCGTCACGATCGCCTTCTTGACGTCGCTCTGGCGGCCGATCGTGCCGCGGAAGCGCTTGATCTTGCCCTTACGGACAAGCGTGTTCACGGCCATCACCTTGACGCCGAACAGCGCTTCGACGGCGGCCTTGATTTCCGGCTTCGACGCCTTCTTGGCGACGTTGAAGACGACCTGGTTCTGCTCGGAAGCCATGGTCGACTTTTCGGTGATCGCCGGGCTGACGATCACGTCGTAGTGACGAAGGTCGGTCATTTAAAGCGCTCCTCGAGAGCCTCGACGGCGGCCTTCGAAAGGACCAGCGTGCCGCGGCGCAGAATGTCGTAGACGTTGATGCCCTGGATGGGCAGCACGTCGATGTTGGGAATGTTGGTCGCGGCCAGCTTGAAGTTCTGGTCAAGCTCTGCGCCACCAATCACCAGGGCGTTGCTCAGGCCCAGCGTCGCGAAATTCGCGATCAGCGCCTTCGTCTTGGCCTCGGTCAGCTTCAGCTCGTCGATGATGATGATCGACGCGCTCTTGGCCTTGGCCGAGAGAGCATGCTTGAGGCCGAGTGCGCGGACCTTCTTCGGCAGGTCGTGCTCGTGGCTGCGGACGACCGGGCCATGGGCCTTGCCACCGCCGCGGAACTGCGGAGCGCGTGCCGAATGGTGACGGGCGCGGCCCGTACCCTTCTGCTTGTACATCTTGGCGCCGGTGCGCGCGATTTCGGCGCGGCCCTTGGCCTTGTGCGTGCCCTGCTGCTTCTTGGCCAACTGCCAGCGCACGACGCGCTGCAGGATGTCCTCGCGGGGATCAAGGCCGAAAATCTCCTCGGAGAGTTTCACCTTGCCGGCGTCCTTGCCGCCCAGCGTTGTGATCTTGAGATCCATTATTCCGCTCCCTCTGTGGCCGGAGCCTCGTTCTTAGCAACGGCACGGATCGCGGCGGGCTTCGGCGCATTGGCCGGCAGCGCCACCTTGGCCGCATCGCGGACCAGGATCCATGCGCCCTTCGATCCGGGAACCGCACCGCGGATCAGGATCAGGCCGCGATCGGCGTCGGTCGAGACGATCTCGACATTCTGCGTGGTGACGCGGGTGTCGCCCATGTGGCCAGCCATATGCTTGCCCTTGAACACCTTGCCCGGGTCCTGACGCTGGCCGGTCGAACCGTGCGTACGGTGCGAAACCGAGTTACCGTGCGTCGCGCGGCCACCACCCATGTGGTGGCGCTTGATGACGCCCTGGAAACCCTTGCCGATCGTCGTGCCCGTCACATCGACCTTCTGGCCGGCGACGAAGTGCTCGACGGTGATCTCAGCGCCAACATCGATCATGTTGTCGGCGGAGACGCGGAACTCGGCGACCTTAGCCTTCGGCTCGACGGAAGCGGTCGCGAAATGGCCGCGCAGCGCCTTCGACGTGTTCTTCACCTTGGCGAGGCCAACGCCGAGCTGAACGGCGGTGTAGCCATTCTTCTCCTGCGTGCGCTGCGCCACGACTTGGCAGTTCTCCATCTGGAGAACGGTGACGGGAACATGTTCCCCGGCATCGTTGTAGATGCGGGTCATTCCCACCTTCTTTGCAATCACACCTGAACGCATCGGTTCAATTCCTTTAGAGTTCCGGGCCAGGGGCACCGCCCCTTACCGCGCTCTCATTCCCTTAGAGCTTGATCTCGACGTCGACGCCGGCGGCCAGATCGAGCTTCATCAAAGCATCGACGGTCTGCGGGGTCGGATCGACGATGTCGAGCAGACGCTTGTGCGTGCGCATCTCGAACTGCTCGCGGCTCTTCTTGTCGACGTGAGGCGACCGGTTGACCGTGAACTTTTCGATCCGCGTCGGCAGCGGAATGGGGCCGCGGACGTTTGCACCGGTACGCTTGGCCGTCGACACGATTTCCTTCGTCGAGGCGTCGAGCACGCGGTGATCAAACGCCTTCAGGCGGATGCGGATATTCTGTCCGTTCATGCGTCACTTCCTTGTTCTGGCGCGGCGCGGGCAACTCCCGCGCCCGCGACAGATCGGTTTAAGTCCAAATTACTCTTTGATGGTGACGACGATGCCGGCACCGACGGTGCGGCCGCCTTCACGAATGGCGAAGCGCAGCTTCTCTTCCATGGCGATCGGCACGATCAGCTCGACATCGACCGTGATGTTGTCGCCGGGNATGGCGAAGCGCAGCTTCTCTTCCATGGCGATCGGCACGATCAGCTCGACATCGACCGTGATGTTGTCGCCGGGCATCACCATCTCGGTGCCTTCCGGCAGCGACACGATGCCGGTCACGTCCGTGGTGCGGAAGTAGAACTGCGGACGGTAGTTGGTGAAGAACGGCGTGTGACGGCCACCTTCGTCCTTGGTCAGGATGTAGGCTTCGGCCACGAACTTCTTGTGCGGCTTCACCGTGCCCGGCTTGGCCAGAACCTGGCCACGCTCGACACCTTCACGGTCAACGCCGCGCAAGAGCGCGCCGATGTTGTCGCCGGCCTGGCCCTGGTCGAGCAGCTTGCGGAACATTTCCACGCCCGTGCAGGTCGTCTTGGTCGTCGGACGGATGCCGATGATCTCCAACTCCTCGCCGACCTTGACCACGCCGCGCTCGACGCGGCCGGTCACGACCGTGCCACGGCCCGAGATCGAGAACACGTCCTCGATCGGCATCAGGAACGGCTTGTCGAGCGGACGAACCGGGGTCGGGATATAGGCGTCGACCTGAGCCATCAGCTCGCGGATCGCGTCCTCGCCGATGGTCTTGTTCGAATCTTCAAGGGCGGCCAGCGCCGAACCCTTGACGATCGGAATGTCGTCGCCGGGGAACTCGTTCTTCGACAGAAGCTCGCGAACCTCGAGCTCGACCAGTTCGAGCAGCTCGGCGTCGTCGACCTGGTCGACCTTGTTCAGGAACACCACGATCGACGGCACGCCGACCTGGCGGGCCAAGAGGATGTGCTCGCGGGTCTGCGGCATCGGGCCGTCGGCGGCCGACACCACCAGGATCGCGCCGNTTGCCATGATCGACGTGGCCGATCGTGCCGATGTTCACATGAGGCTTAGTGCGCTCGAATTTACCTTTTGCCATGTGATGTCTCCATTTCCTGCTCGCCCGTGCGGGCTTTGAATTGCGTTACCGCGGCAGCTCTTTCGAGTTACGCGTATTTCTTCTGGACTTCCTGGGCGACCGCGGTCGGGACCGGCTCGTAGTGATCGAACTGCATCGTGTAGGCCGCGCGGCCCTGGCTCATCGAGCGCAGGTTGTCGACGTACTTGAACATGTTGGCGAGCGGCACCATCGCGTTGATGACGACAGCCACGCCGCGCGCTTCCTGGCCCTGGATCTGGCCACGACGGCCGTTCAGATCGCCAATGACGCTGCCGACATAATCTTCCGGCGTCACGACCTCGACCTTCATGATCGGCTCGAGCAGCTGCACGCCGAGCTTGGGTGCCGCTTCACGGAAACACGCACGGGACGCGATTTCGAAGGCCAGGACCGAGGAGTCAACGTCGTGGTAGGCGCCGTCGATGAGCGTCGCCCTGACGCCAATCATCGGGAAGCCCGCGAACGGACCGGCGCCCATGACGCTCTGGATGCCCTTTTCGACGCCCGGGATGTATTCCTTCGGCACCGCGCCGCCGACGATCTTGGACTCGAACACGAAGTCCTCGCCTTCCGCATTCGGCTCGAACACAACCTTGACGCGGGCGAACTGACCGGTACCGCCGGTCTGCTTCTTGTGCGTGTAGTCCTGCTCAAACCTGCGGGTGATCGTCTCGCGATAGGCAACCTGCGGAGCGCCGACATTGGCTTCCACCTTGAACTCGCGACGCATGCGGTCGACGATGATGTCGAGGTGCAGCTCGCCCATGCCGGAGATGATGGTCTGGCCGCTTTCCTCGTCGGTCTTGACGCGGAAGGACGGATCCTCGGCAGCCAGGCGGTGAAGGGCGAGGCCCATCTTTTCCTGGTCGTTCTTGGTCTTCGGCTCGATGGCGATCTGGATGACCGGATCGGGGAATTCCATGCGCTCGAGGATGACCGGATGCAGCGGATCGCACAGCGTGTCGCCGGTGGTCGTGTCCTTGAGGCCAGCCAGAGCGACGATGTCGCCGGCGAAAGCTTCCTCGACGTCGGCGCGCGAGTTCGCATGCATCTGCAGCATGCGGCCGATGCGCTCCTTCTTGCCCTTGACGGTGTTGTCGACCGAGATGCCCTTGGTCAGCTTGCCCGAATAGATGCGGGCGAAGGTCAGCGAACCGACGAACGGGTCGTTCATGATCTTGAAGGCGAGCATCGAAAGCGGCTCGTTATCGTCCGCATGACGCTCGATCTCGGCATCGGTCTTGGCGTCCACGCCCTTGATGGCGGGCACGTCGGCCGGCGACGGCAGGTATTCGACAACGGCGTCGAGCAGCGGCTGCACGCCCTTGTTCTTGAAGGCCGAACCGCAGAACATCGGGTAGAACTTGACCGCGATCGTGCCCTTGCGGATCAGCGAACGGATCTCGTCATTCGACGGCATCTTGCCTTCGAGGTAGTTTTCGAGGGCCGTCTCGTCCATTTCGACGGCGGCTTCGATCATCTTCTCGCGGTATTCCTCGGCACGAGCCTTGAGGTCTTCCGGGATCTCGACGACGTCCCAGGCAGCGCCCAGCGTCTCGTCGCGCCAAACAAGCGCATTCATTTCCACGAGGTCGACGACGCCCTTGAAATCGATTTCGGCGCCGATCGGCAGCTGCATGACGACAGCCTGCGCACCGAGGCGCGAGCCGATCATCTCGACCGAGCGGTAGAAGTCGGCGCCGATCTTGTCCATCTTGTTGCAGAAGATCATGCGCGGAACTTTGTACTTGTCGGCCTGGCGCCAGACAGTTTCCGTCTGCGGCTCGACACCGGCGTTGGCGTCGAGCAGCGCGATGGCGCCGTCGAGCACGCGCAGCGAACGCTCGACTTCAATGGTGAAGTCGACGTGTCCGGGGGTGTCGATGATGTTGAAGCGGTGCATCTTGCCGTCGCGACCCTTCCAGAAGGTCGTGGTCGCGGCGGACGTGATGGTGATGCCGCGCTCCTGCTCCTGCTCCATCCAATCCATGGTGGCAGCGCCGTCGTGGACTTCGCCGATCTTGTGCGACTTGCCCGTGTAATAGAGAACGCGCTCGGTGGTCGTCGTCTTGCCGGCGTCAATATGCGCCATGATACCGAAATTGCGGTAGTCTTCGATTTTGTATTCGCGGGCCATCGTAGCTGCCTCTCAGTCTCGTTCGCGCTTTACCAGCGGTAGTGCGCGAAAGCGCGGTTGGCTTCAGCCATCTTGTGGGTGTCTTCACGCTTCTTGACGGCCGTGCCGCGGTTGTTGGCCGCGTCCATCAGCTCGCCGGAGAGGCGGTCGACCATCGTGGTCTCGTTGCGGTTGCGCGCGGCAGCAATCAGCCAACGGATGGCCAACGCCTGACGACGCTCGGGGCGCACATCGACCGGAACCTGGTAGGTCGCACCACCAACGCGGCGCGAACGCACTTCCACATGCGGCGCGACATTGTCGAGCGCCTGATGGAAGACGGTGACCGGCTCCTGCTTGGTCTTCGACTGAACCTGGTCGAGGGCGCCGTAGACGATGGTCTCGGCAACCGACTTCTTGCCGTCATACATGACGGCGTTCATGAACTTGGTGACGATCAGATCGCCGAACTTCGGATCCGGGTTGATCTCACGCTTTTCTGCACTGTGACGACGCGACATGGCTTTTGTCTCTCAATCTCGTAGCCCGACGCATTGAAGCGCCAGAGCCGGAAAATCTTACTTCGGACGCCTTACTTCGGACGCTTGGCGCCGTACTTCGAACGGCGCTGCTTGCGGTTCTTCACGCCCTGCGTGTCGAGCACGCCGCGGATGATGTGGTAGCGGACGCCCGGAAGATCCTTGACGCGGCCGCCGCGGATCATGACCACGGAGTGTTCCTGAAGGTTGTGACCTTCGCCGGGAATGTAACCGATCACTTCAAAACCATTGGTCAGGCGGATCTTGGCCACCTTGCGCAACGCCGAGTTCGGCTTCTTCGGCGTCGTCGTGTAGACGCGCGTGCAGACGCCCCGCTTCTGCGGGTTCTGCTGCATGGCCGGGACCTTGTTGCGCTTCACCGGCGCAATGCGCGGCTTGCGGATCAGCTGGTTGACGGTAGGCATTAAACCCTCTTGTCTCTCAATTCCGTGTCTCGCCCGGTCAGGGCCGCTCAAAGCGTCATTTCCATACGCAAATTCGGGCCACAAACCGCGCCTCGCGGTCTTGCCCGAACAAATGGCAGAGGAAGCGGAAGCCGCTTCGTGCACGCCGGAAATGTCTTTTCGCTCGTAAAACGAACCCTGTTTGAGGCAAACTCCAAAGCGTGTCGCTTCGGAAAGGAGAGCCTCACATCGGTTCTGACTGGCCGGCTTCTACTCGTAAGCCCGCGAACCGTCAACCCCGGCGTGGCAAATATTGCATTGAAGCCGAGGCTTGGCAGCCATGCGAAAACCGCATGTAATTTTCTTTCGCCATTTTGCAATGGCAAGGAAGAAAGTGCCAAGCCTTTGGCAAAGTGAATGGCTTTTGGCTGTCGCATGGCTCCGCTTCGTGCGAAAAGGCCGCCCTGAACAGTCAAAGTCCCCTCGCCCGCTCTTTGCCAGGAGGAATCAGCCGTGAACGACAATGAAGAACGTCCGGTCACCATCATCACCGGCCGGGTGTGGAAACGCAAAGGCGGCAAGGTGGAGGGCGTGCATGTCATGCTGGTCGCACCCGACGACGATTCGGCTGTGCGCAAAGCGCTCGAATCGCTCGCGGCTGAGGGTTACGCCGAGGCCGAACTCGACCAGATCGGTGACATGGACGGCGTGCCCGACGACGAGCCGCATCTGTCAGCCTATCAAGGCGCGCTCGAAGGCGAAGTGTCGATCGTGACCTTCGAGGAGCCGATCTGAGAATCAGGCACCCCTCGCCTTTCGAATCGCCGCCAGCCCCCTTCCGGCGAAAGAAAAAGTTGGGCGCTGCAGTCCGGCAAAGCTGGGACTCACCGTCCACCGCTGGCTTGTTCGGGGCAAGTGTTCTGATAAGAAGCGCTGATCATCACCCAACAGACGGAGCGACCGTGTCCCAGCCCATCAAGATTGGCATCGTCGGCGTCGGCAAGATCGTCCGCGACCAGCACCTGCCGGCCCTGGCGAAAGACCAGGATTACCGACTGACCACCGCCGCCAGCCGGCATGGCAAGGTCGACGGCATCCCGAATTTTCCTACCATCGAGGCGATGCTCGACGCGGTGCCGGAACTGGACGCCGTCTCGCTCTGCATGCCGCCGCAATTCCGCTACGATGCCGCGCGCACCGCGCTCGAGGCGAAGAAGCATGTCTTCCTGGAAAAGCCTCCGGGCGCCACGGTCAGCGAGGTCGAGGACCTGAAAGCGCTGGCGACGAGACAGGGCGTTACCCTCTTCGCCAGCTGGCATTCGCGCTATGCGCCGGCGGTGGAGGCCGCGCGGAGCTTTCTCGCCTCAACCCGTATCCGCTCGGCGGCGATCGTCTGGAAGGAAGACGTGCGCCGCTGGCACCCGAACCAGGACTGGATCTGGCAGCCAGGCGGCTTCGGCGTCTTCGATCCCGGCATCAACGCGCTGTCGATCGCGACCCACATCCTGCCGGCGATGTTCATCACCTCGGCGGTGCTCGACTTCCCCGAAAATCGCGCCGCCCCGGTCGCGGCGCAAGTCGCCTTCCGCACCTCGAACGGATTGCCGGTAACGATGGAGCTCGACTGGCTGCAGACCGGTCCGCAAAGCTGGGACATCCTAGCCGATACGGATACCGGCAAGATGGTGCTTTCCGGTGGCGGCTCGAAGCTCGCCATCGACGGCAAGGTGGTCCACGAAGAGCCGGAAGCCGAATACCCGATGCTCTACAAGCGCTTCGCCGAGATCGTGCGCGCCGGCATCTCCGACGTCGATCTCGCGCCGCTGCAGCATGTCGCCGACGCCTTCATGCTGGGCAAGCGCAATGTGGTCGAGGCATTTTTCGACTGAGCTGATCGTTTTGCTTTTTGTTCACTCGACGATCGCGATCGCAAAACCGTCATAGCCCTTCGCTCCAACGGTCTGAATGGCCGTTCCTTCCAGCCGCTTGTCGCCGCCGATGAAGGAGAATGCAGCACGTGCGCCTTCGACATTGGGATCACGACCGTCCTCGTCGAGCACCGCGCCGTCACGGATGACGTTGTCGCAGACGATGACGGTTCCTGAGCGCGACAGCCGCATCGCCCATGACAAATAATTCGGATTGTTCGGCTTGTCGGCGTCGATGAAGATGAGGTCGAACGGGCCGGCGTTCTCGGCGCTCAGCGCGGCGAGCGATTGAAGCGCCGGCCCGACCCGCAGGTCGACCCGCTCCGACACCCCTGCCCGCTCAAAATTCGAGCGCGCGACCTTGGCGTGATGCGGGTCGAGTTCAAGCGTCACGATCTTACCGTCGGCAGGCAGTGCGCGCGCCATCCAGATCGTCGAATAGCCGCCCAGCGTGCCGATCTCGAGGATCTTCCTTGCCCCTTTCATGCGCGCCAGAATTGAAAGCAGCTTGCCTTGCGCCGGCGACACGTCGATCGCCGGCAGGCCCTGGTCATGATTGGCCGCCAGAACGGCATCGAGGGTGGGATCTGCCTCGAACAGGGCATCGACGATGTAGTCGTCGACAGCAGCCCAGGTTCTCTTGCTCATCGTTTTAATCTCCGATCCATTGAAAGCCAAAACGCGAAAGGATGCCGCTAGGCACCCCGGGCGAAAAGCTGCCATGAATATGAATACCCAACATCAAACCCCGAACAAACAAAAAGGCCGCCGGGTTGCCCCGACGGCCTTGTTGCCTGAGATTTCCAAGAGCGGTTCATCGTTTCATGGAAACGTTGAACCGCTCTATCCTTATTTTGGCGCAATTCCGGACGGAAAACCGTTTTACACTTTTCCCGGAATTGCTGCCGCCGCGCTTACTGCGCGGCGGTTGTCATGTCGGCCAGCATCGGCTCGGCGACTTCCACACCGGAGGCCTTGCGGCGCTCGTCGATGATCAGTTCGTCGCGCGAGGTGGCGATGCGCCGGATCTGGCTCATCGTGCCACCCGTACCGGCCGGGATCAGCCGGCCGACGATGACGTTTTCCTTCAAGCCCTGCAGCATGTCGGTCTTGCCGGCAACCGCGGCTTCCGTCAGCACCCTGGTCGTCTCCTGGAAGGAGGCGGCCGAGATGAAGGACGGCGTCTGCAGCGAGGCCTTGGTGATACCGAGCAGCACCGGCTGACCTTCGGCCGGCTTCTTGCCGTCCTCGATCAGGCGCTCGTTGACCTCTTCCAGCTCGATCACGTCGACGTGGTCGCCCGGAATGTAGGTCGAGTCGCCCTGCGTGGTGATCTCGACCTTCTGCAGCATCTGGCGAACGATCACCTCGATGTGCTTGTCGTTGATCGACACGCCCTGCAGGCGGTAGACTTCCTGGATTTCGTTGACGAGGTAGGAAGCAAGTGCTTCCACGCCCTTGATCGCCAGGATGTCGTGCGGCGCCGGATTGCCGTCGAGGATGTAGTCGCCCTTCTCGATGACGTCGCCGTCCTGGAGATGGAACGGCTTGCCCTTCGGGATCAGGTATTCGACCGGCTCGAGCGTCGAGTCATGCGGCTCGATGATGATGCGGCGCTTGTTCTTGTAGTCGCGGCCGAAGCGAATCGTGCCATCGATCTCGGCGATGATGGCGTGATCCTTCGGACGACGAGCCTCGAACAGTTCGGCAACACGCGGCAGACCGCCGGTGATGTCCTTGGTCTTGGCGCTTTCCATCGGGATACGCGCCAGGACGTCGCCGGGGCGAACCTGCGCACCTGGCTCGACCGAGAGAATGGCCTCGACCGAGAGCAGGAAGCGGGCGTCGCCACCCTTCGACAGCTTGCCGACCTTGCCCTTGGCGTCCAGGATCGCAATCGCCGGCTTGAGGTCGTTGCCGCGTGGCGTCGAACGCCAGTCGATGACCTCACGCTTGGTGATGCCGGTCGACTCGTCGGCCGTTTCCTGGACGGAAATGCCGTCGACCAGATCCTCGTACGACACCTTGCCCTCGATTTCGGTGAGGACCGGGCGAGTATAGGGATCCCACTCGGCGATACGCTGGCCGCGCTTCACCTTGTCGCCATCGTCCACGAAGATACGCGAACCGTAGGTGACGCGGTGCGTGGCGCGCTCCTTGCCGGCTTCGTCGAGGATCAGCACCGCCATGTTGCGGCCCATGACCATCTGCTGGCCGTCGGAGTTGCGCACCACGTTGCGGTTGCGGATCTCGACCTTGCCCTCGTAGGAGGCTTCAAGGAACGAGCTGTCCACCACCTGCGCGGTACCGCCCATGTGGAAGGTGCGCATGGTGAGCTGGGTGCCCGGCTCACCGATCGACTGCGCCGCGATGACGCCGACGGCTTCACCCTGGTTGACCGGGGTGCCCCGGGCCAGATCGCGTCCGTAGCAGACCGCGCACACGCCAACCCTGACCTCGCAGGTCAGTGCCGAGCGGATGCGGACCGACTGGACGCCGGCCTTTTCGATCTGCTCCACGTCACGCTCGTCCATCAGCGTTCCGGCCTTGACCAGCAGGTCGCCGGTCACCGGATGGTTGATATCGTCGAGCGAGGTGCGGCCCAGCACGCGCTGGCCGACCGAAGCGACAACCTGACCGGCATCGACGATCGGCTGCATGGTGAGGCCCTTGTCGGTGCCGCAATCCACGGAGTTGACGATGCAGTCCTGCGCCACGTCGACGAGACGACGGGTGAGATAACCCGAGTTCGCCGTCTTCAAGGCGGTGTCGGCCAGACCCTTGCGGGCGCCGTGGGTCGAGTTGAAGTACTCGAGCACGGTCAGGCCTTCCTTGAAGTTCGAGATGATCGGCGTCTCGATGATTTCACCCGACGGCTTGGCCATCAGGCCGCGCATGCCGGCGAGCTGGCGCATCTGCGTGGGCGAGCCACGCGCACCGGAGTGCGACATCATGTAGATCGAGTTCATCGGCTTCTGACGGCCATTGTCCTCGAACTCCACGGCCTTAATGCGGGCCATCATTTCGTCGGCGACCTTTTCCGAGCACTTGGCCCAGGCGTCGACGACCTTGTTGTACTTCTCGCCCTGGGTGATCAGGCCGTCATTGTACTGCTGCTCGTATTCCTTGGCCAAAGCCTCGGTGTCCGACACCAGCTTGATCTTGGAGTCCGGGATCAGCATGTCGTCCTTGCCGAACGAAATGCCGGCACGGCAGGCGTGAGCGAAACCGAGCGCCATGATGCGATCGCAGAAAATGACCGTCTCCTTCTGACCGCAATGGCGGTAGACGGTGTCGATCATCTTGGAGATGTTCTTCTTGGTCATCTCCTGGTTTGCGGTCTCATAGGGCACATTGACGTTCTTGGGCAGAAGCTCGCCGATGATCATGCGGCCAGGCGTGGTGTCGTGGATCTTCGACACGACCTTGCCTTCGGCGTCGACCGTGCGGAAGCGGCCCTTGATCTTGGCGTGCAGCGTCACCGCCTTGGTCTCGAGCGCGTGCTGGAGTTCGCCCATATCGGCAAACACCATGCCCTCGCCCGGCTCGTTCTGGTTGACGATCGAGAGATAGTAGAGACCCAGAACCATGTCCTGCGACGGCACGATGATCGGCGCGCCGGAAGCCGGGTGCAGGATGTTGTTGGTCGACATCATCAGCACGCGGGCTTCAAGCTGCGCTTCCAGGGACAGCGGCACGTGGACCGCCATCTGGTCGCCGTCGAAGTCGGCGTTGAAGGCCGTGCAGACCAGCGGATGCAGCTGGATCGCCTTGCCTTCGATCAGGATCGGCTCGAACGCCTGGATGCCGAGGCGGTGCAGCGTCGGCGCGCGGTTCAGCAGCACCGGATGCTCGCGGATGACCTCGTCCAGGATATCCCAGACCTCCGGACGCTCCTTCTCGACCAGCTTCTTCGCCTGCTTGACGGTCGAGGAGTAACCCTTGGCGTCGAGACGGGCGTAGATGAAGGGCTTGAACAGTTCGAGCGCCATCTTCTTCGGCAGGCCGCACTGGTGCAGCTTGAGCTCCGGACCGGTCACGATGACCGAACGGCCGGAATAGTCGACGCGCTTGCCGAGCAGGTTCTGGCGGAACCGGCCCTGCTTACCCTTGAGCATGTCGGACAGCGACTTCAGCGGACGCTTGTTGGCGCCGGTGATGACGCGGCCGCGACGGCCGTTGTCGAACAGCGCATCGACGGCTTCCTGCAGCATGCGCTTTTCATTGCGCACGATGATGCCGGGAGCGCGCAGTTCGATCAGCCGCTTCAGACGGTTGTTGCGGTTGATGACGCGACGATAGAGGTCGTTCAGGTCGGACGTGGCGAAACGGCCACCGTCCAGCGGGACGAGCGGACGCAGGTCCGGCGGGATCACCGGAACCACCTTCATGATCATCCATTCCGGACGGTTGCCGGACTCCATGAAGTTCTCGACGACCTTGAGCCGCTTCAGATACTTCTTCTGCTTCAGCTCGGACGTGGTCGAAGCCAGTTCCGAACGCAGGTCGCCTGCGATCTTCTCCAGGTCCATGCCGGCCAGGAGGTCGTGAATGGCCTCGGCGCCGATCATGGCGGTGAAACTATCCTCGCCATACTCGTCGACGGCGATCATGTACTCTTCCTCGCTGAGCAACTGATGCTCCTTCAGCGCGGTGAGGCCAGGCTCGGTGACGATGTAGTTCTCGAAGTACAGGACGCGCTCGATATCCTTCAGGGTCATGTCGAGCAGCGTGCCGATGCGCGAGGGCAGCGACTTCAGGAACCAGATATGGGCGACGGGAGCGGCGAGCTCGATATGGCCCATGCGCTCGCGGCGAACGCGCGACAGCGTTACTTCGACGCCGCACTTTTCGCAGATGACGCCCTTGTACTTCATGCGCTTGTACTTGCCGCACAGGCACTCGTAGTCCTTGATCGGGCCAAAAATGCGCGCGCAGAACAGACCGTCACGCTCCGGCTTGAAGGTGCGGTAGTTGATGGTCTCCGGCTTCTTGATCTCGCCGAACGACCAGGACAGAATCTTCTCAGGGCTGGCAAGCGAGATCCGGATGGAATCGAACACCTGCGCAGGCGCCTGCGGATTGAAGAGATTCATGACCTCTTGGTTCATGCCGTTCTCCTTTTCGGGGTCCTCGAAAACCCCTTGCATCTAACGCGGGCAGAATGCCCGCTGAGTGGTCGGCCCACCGGCCGAAGAAATTTGATCGGCGCGTCGCGGCTTTCGCGACGCGCCATTGCCTTACTCCGCCGCGTCGGGCAGCCGGATCGGGTTGTCGTCGAGCTTGGTGTTCTCCAGCTCGACATTGAGGCCGAGAGACCGCATTTCCTTGACGAGCACGTTGAAGCTCTCCGGGATGCCGGCCTCGAAGGTGTCGTCGCCGCGGACGATCGCCTCGTAGACCTTGGTACGGCCGGCAACGTCGTCCGACTTCACCGTCAACATTTCCTGCAGCGTGTAGGCGGCGCCATAGGCTTCCAGCGCCCAGACCTCCATCTCGCCGAAGCGCTGGCCACCGAACTGCGCCTTGCCGCCCAGCGGTTGCTGGGTGACGAGCGAGTACGGACCGATCGAACGCGCGTGGATCTTGTCGTCCACCAGGTGGTGAAGCTTGAGCATGTAGATATAGCCCATCGTCACCTTGCGATCGAACGGCTCGCCGGTGCGTCCGTCATAGAGCTGCGACTGACCGCTGGTATGCAGGCCCGCCTGCTCCAGCATGATGTTGATGTCAGCCTCGTGTGCGCCGTCGAACACCGGGGTCGCGATCGAGACGCCGCGGCGCATCTGCTCGCTGAGGCGAACAATGCTCTCGTCGTCATACTCGCGGACCGGCTCGTTGCGGTCGTTGGCCGGCATGAAGCTCTCGAGCGTCTTGCGCAGCGGCTTGATATCACCGGCCGCCTTGTACGTGTCGATCAGCTCGCCGATCTTCCTGCCCATGCCCGCGCAAGCCCAGCCTAGATGCGTTTCCAGGATCTGGCCGACATTCATGCGGCTCGGCACACCCAGCGGGTTGAGCACGATATCGGCATGCGTGCCGTCCTCGAGGAAAGGCATGTCCTCGACCGGAACGATGCGCGACACGACACCCTTGTTGCCGTGACGGCCAGCCATCTTGTCGCCCGGCTGCATCTTGCGCTTCACGGCCACGAAGACCTTGACCATCTTCATGACGCCCGGAGGCATTTCGTCGCCGCGCTGCACCTTCTCGACCTTGTCCATGAAGCGCTGCTCGAGCGCCTTCTTGGAGTCGTCGTACTGGCCACGCAGGGCTTCCAGTTCGCTCTGGAGCTTTTCGTTCTCCACGGCAAACTGCCACCACTGCGAACGCGGATACTCGTCGAGCGTGTCCTTGGACAACGTCGAGCCCTTCTTGAAGCCCTTCGGTCCAGCGATCGCTTCCTTGCCGACGAGGACGTCGGAAAGACGCGCGTAGACGTTGCGGTCCAGGATGGCCTGCTCGTCGTCACGGTCCTTGGCGAGGCGTTCGATCTCCTCGCGCTCGATCGCCATAGCGCGCTCGTCCTTCTCCACACCGTGGCGATTGAACACGCGCACCTCGACGACGGTGCCGAAGGTGCCCGGAGGCATGCGCATCGAGGTGTCGCGCACGTCGGAGGCCTTTTCACCGAAGATGGCGCGCAGAAGCTTCTCTTCCGGCGTCATCGGGCTTTCGCCCTTCGGCGTGATCTTGCCGACCAGGATATCGCCAGGCTGCACTTCCGCGCCGATGTAGACGATGCCGGCTTCGTCGAGGTTCTTCAGCGCTTCTTCCGAAACGTTCGGAATGTCGCGCGTGATTTCCTCCGGACCGAGCTTGGTATCGCGCGCCATGACCTCGAACTCCTCGATATGGATCGAGGTGAAGACGTCGTCGGCGACGATGCGCTCGGAGAGCAGGATCGAGTCCTCGTAGTTGTAGCCGTTCCACGGCATGAACGCGACCAGCACGTTGCGGCCGAGCGCCAGATCGCCGAGTTCGGTCGACGGACCGTCGGCGATGATGTCGCCCTTGTTGACCCGATCACCCATGCGCACCAGCGGACGCTGGTTGATACAGGTGTTCTGGTTCGAACGCTGGAACTTCATCAGCCGGTAGATGTCGACGCCGGACTTGCCCGGATCGAGATCCTCGGTGGCGCGAATGACGATACGCGTCGCGTCCACCTGATCGACGATGCCGCCGCGGCGGGCGCCGATAGCGGCGCCCGAGTCACGGGCGACGATCGGCTCCATGCCGGTGCCGACGAACGGCGCCTCGGCGCGCACCAGCGGCACGGCCTGACGCTGCATGTTCGAGCCCATAAGGGCGCGGTTGGCGTCGTCGTTTTCCAGGAACGGGATCAGGGCCGCGGCCACCGACACCATCTGCTTGGGCGACACGTCCATCAGGTCGACGTTTTCACGCGGCGCCATCATCACTTCGCCGGCGCTGCGGCAAATGACGAACTCGTCGACGAAGCCGCCATTCTTGTCGAGCTCGGCGTTGGCCTGCGCGACATGGTGCTTGGCTTCTTCCATTGCCGAGAGATAGACGACGTCATTGGTCAGCTTGCCGTCGACGATCTTGCGGTACGGGCTCTCGATGAAGCCGTACTTGTTGACACGTGCGAAAGTGGCCAGCGAGTTGATCAGACCGATATTCGGGCCTTCCGGCGTCTCGATCGGGCAGATGCGGCCGTAATGCGTCGGGTGCACGTCGCGTACCTCGAAGCCTGCACGCTCGCGGGTCAGACCGCCCGGTCCAAGCGCCGACAGGCGACGCTTGTGGGTGATCTCCGACAGCGGGTTGGTCTGGTCCATGAACTGCGACAGCTGCGAGGAACCGAAGAACTCGCGCACGGCGGCGGCCGCCGGCTTGGCGTTGATCAGGTCCTGCGGCATCACCGTGTCGATCTCGATCGAGGACATACGCTCCTTGATCGCGCGCTCCATGCGCAGCAGGCCGACGCGGTACTGGTTCTCCATCAGCTCGCCGACCGAGCGCACGCGGCGGTTGCCGAGATTGTCGATGTCGTCGATCTCGCCCTTGCCGTCGCGCAGTTCGACCAGCGTCCTGACCACGGCCAGGATGTCGTCCTTGCGCAGGACGCGCACGGTGTCCTCGGCCTTGAGCTCGAGGCGCATGTTCATCTTGACGCGGCCGACGGCCGACAGATCGTACCGCTCGCTGTCGAAGAACAGCGAGTTGAACATGGCTTCGGCGGTCTCGAGCGTCGGCGGCTCGCCGGGGCGCATGACACGGTAGATGTCGAACAGCGCGTCCTGGCGGCTCTCGTTCTTGTCGACATTGAGCGTGTTGCGGATATAGGCGCCGACATTGACGTGGTCGATGTCGAGAACCTTGATCTCGTTCTCGCCCGTGCCGAGAAGCACTTTGAGAGTCTTTTCATCGATCTCGTCACCGGCTTCGAGGAAGATCTCGCCGGTAGCGTAGTTGACGATGTCCTCGGCCAGGTAGTTGCCGAGCAGATCCTCGTCGGTCGCCTTGATCGCCTTGAGACCCTTTTCGCCAAGCGCTCTGGCCTGACGGGCAGTGATCTTCTTGCCGGCTTCGACAACGACCTCGCCCGTATCGGCGTCGACCAGGTCGCCGACGGCCTTGAGGCCGCGGAAACGCTCGACGTTGAACGGGATGCGCCAGTGGTCGCCGGCGCGCTTGTAGGTAATCTTGTTGTAGAAGGTCGACAGGATCTCTTCGCCGTCCATGCCGAGCGCCATCAGAAGCGACGTCACCGGAATCTTGCGGCGGCGATCGATACGGGCGTGCACGACGTCCTTGGAATCGAACTCGATGTCGAGCCACGAGCCGCGATAGGGAATGACGCGCGCGGCAAACAGAAGCTTGCCCGACGAGTGCGACTTGCCCTTGTCATGGTCGAAGAAGACGCCCGGCGAACGGTGCATCTGCGAGACGATGACGCGCTCGGTGCCGTTGACGATGAAGGTGCCGTTCAAGGTCATGAGCGGCATGTCGCCCATGTAGACGTCCTGCTCCTTGATGTCCTTGATCGACTTGGCGCCGGTATCCTCGTCGATATCGAACACGATGAGGCGCAGCGTCACCTTCAGCGGCGCGGCATAGGTCAGGTCGCGCTGACGGCATTCGTCAACGTCGAATTTCGGTCCTTCGAACTCGTACTTCACGAACTCCAGCATCGAGGAGCCGGAAAAATCGGAGATCGGGAAGACCGACTTGAAAACGGCCTGCAGTCCCTCGTCCGGACGTCCGCCCTTGGGCTCGTCCACCATCAGGAACTGGTCATAGGATGCCTTTTGAACCTCGATCAGGTTCGGCATCTCCGCAACTTCCGGGATCTTTCCGAAGAACTTGCGTACGCGTCTGCGGCCATTGAAAGTCTGGGTCTGGGCCATCGTCGCTCCTTAGCTCTAAACTCGGGACGAGCCTCGCCGCGGCTCGCCTTGCATACCGAGCCGCCTGGGCGGCGGCCCTCTGTCTGTTCTCCGGCAGCCACAACCAATTGCTTGGCGGCCGCCGGCTGAAACGGGAGAAAACCCGTTTCCTGAAGGCCTGTTCGGGCCCTCAGGAAAGAGGTTCTCGTACATCTCGCGTTACGCGTCCTCCCCTCCGGGTGAGGGGAGTGGCGGACGGCGCGAGGCCGCCCGCCGCTTTTTACGCTTACTTCAGGTCGACCTTGGCGCCGGCTGCTTCCAGCTGGGCCTTGAACTTGTCAGCGTCGGCCTTGGAAACGCCTTCCTTGACCGGCTTCGGAGCCGCTTCGACCAGATCCTTGGCTTCCTTGAGGCCAAGACCGGTGATGGCGCGGACTTCCTTGATGACGTTGATCTTCTGAGCGCCAGCGTCGGTGAGGACGACGTCGAATTCCGTCTTTTCCTCGACCGGAGCAGCGGCAGCAGCAGCGCCGCCAGCAGCGGCAACCGCCACCGGAGCAGCAGCCGAAACGCCCCACTTTTCTTCCAGAAGCTTCGACAGCTCGGCCGCCTCGAGGACGGTCAGCTTCGAAAGGTCGTCTACGATCTTTGCGAGATCAGCCATTGTTGTATTCCTTCATAAGGTTCGAACGTGTGTTTGTGATAGCGAGGAACGGCCTCATGCCGCCTCGTCCTTCCGGGCGTAAGCGCCGATGACGCGCGCGACCGAGGCCGCTGGCGCATTGACGATCTGGGCGATCCGGGTTGCCGGCGTGGCGATCATGCCAACCAGCCTGGCGCGCAGCTCATCGAGCGACGGAAGTGTGGCGAGTGCCTTCACACCGTCGGCGTTGAGCGAGGTGGTGCCCATTGCGCCGCCGAGAATGACGAGCTTGTCATTTCCCTTGGCGAAATCGGACGCGACCTTCGGCGCCGCAATCGGATCCTCCGAATAAGCAATCAGCGTCTGTCCCTTGAACAGCTCGATGATCGATGCGGAGTCCGTGCCCTGAAGAGCGATTTTGGCGAGACGGTTCTTCGCGACTTTAACGGTGCCACCGGCGGCGCGCATTTTCGACCGAAGGTCGTTCATTTGCGCGACGGTGATACCGGCATAGTGGGCCACGACCACTGAACCTGCGCTTGCAAACGCATCGTTCAGGCCCGTGACGAGTTCGCGTTTTTCCGCTCTGTCCACTGCCTATCTCCAGTTGACCCCTGCCCCTAAAATAGGACAGGCGTCGGGTTGCCTTTGCCGGCCGGGCCATCCAGTAACGGATCTCCCGAACGACGCTCGAGGATCCTGCCCCCTTTCGCCACACCGGCGGCCAAGCCGACGATGCGCAGACAAAAGGCAAACACGGTTCGAACCTTTCATTGGAGCACTTGCTCCGTTGTCAGGTCTTCACCCGTCTCATGCAGGCCCACATGAATTAAGGCTTTTGGGCCGCCTGCAATCTCGGACAGGATGTCCGGAAGCCTTTCGGCTTCCGGCACCGGGCCGCCGACAAGTCGGAGGCCCGGAATTCACTTGCGGATCAGTCTCTTGGGAGACGATCCAAATGGTCGTATCAGGACGCTGCGAGCGTCGAGACGTCGAGCTTGAGGCCCGGGCCCATCGTCGAGGTGACCGACACCTTCTTGACGTAGTTGCCCTTGGCGCCAGCCGGCTTTGCCTTGGTCACCGCGTCGGCGAAGGCGCGGATGTTCTCTTCCAGCGCCTTGACGTCGAACGAGACCTTGCCGACACCGGCATGAACGATGCCGGCCTTCTCGACGCGGAACTCGACCGCGCCGCCCTTCGATGCCTTGACGGCGGCGGCGACGTCGGTGGTGACGGTGCCGACCTTCGGGTTCGGCATCATGCCGCGCGGGCCGAGCACCTTGCCGAGACGGCCGACGAGCGGCATCATGTCCGGCGTAGCGATGCAGCGATCGAAATCGATCGTGCCCTTCTGGACGATGTCGACCAGATCCTCGGCTCCGACGATGTCGGCGCCGGCGACCTTGGCTTCCTCGGCCTTGTCGCCACGGGCAAACACCGCGACGCGAACCGAGCGGCCGGTGCCGTTCGGCAGGTTGACCACGCCACGGACCATCTGGTCGGCATGACGCGGGTCGACGCCGAGGTTCATGGCGACTTCGATGGTCTCGTCGAACTTGACCGTGGAACGGTCCTTGAGCAGCTTCAGCGCATCACCCAGGGCGTAAGCCTTGTTGGGATCGATGCCTTCGCGGGTCTTCGATACACGCTTTGCAATCTTTGCCATGATCTCAGCCCACCACTTCCAGACCCATCGAGCGGGCGGAGCCCTCGACCATGCGCATGGCCGCTTCGACGTCGTTTGCGTTCAGATCCTTCATCTTGGCAGTCGCGATTTCGCGAACCTTGTCGCGCGAAACGGTGCCAGCCTTGACCTTGCCCGGCTCCTTCGAGCCCGACTTCAGGTTCGCTGCCTTCTTCAGGAAATAGCTCACCGGCGGCGTCTTCATGACGAAGGTGAATGACTTATCCTGATAATAGGTGATGACGACCGGAACCGGCGATCCCTTTTCCATTTCCTGGGTCTGCGCGTTGAACGCCTTGCAGAACTCCATGATGTTGATGCCGCGCTGACCAAGCGCCGGGCCGATCGGGGGCGACGGCGTAGCCGAACCCGCGGAGACCTGGAGCTTGAGCTGGCCTGCAATTTTCTTAGCCATCTCTTTTCCTGCCTTTGTCTATGCCGGCACCCACTATCTGGGAAACCCGGCGGTTGCAGTCTGGTGGTGCGGTCCGCGCAGCCGGCTAAAGCCGCATTCGCCTCCCACCGTTCTCAAGGCCGCGCGCTTGTGCGCCGCCTCCCCCGATCGCCGACCGGCGTCGCCGGTCCAACATCGGGGATTTCGGATCAGCCCTTTTCGACCTGTCCGAATTCCAGATCGACAGGCACGGCGCGCCCGAAGATCGAAACTTCCACCTTGAGCCGAGCCCGCTCCTCGTCCACTTCCTGGACGAAACCGTTGAACGACGCGAACGGACCATCCGAAACGCGGATCGCCTCGCCGATCTCGAAGGTGACCGACGGCTTCGGCCGTTCGACGCCTTCCTGGACCTGGTTCAGGATGCGCTGCGCCTCGGCCTCGGTGATCGGCACCGGCTTGGAGTCGCCGAGAAAGCCGGTGACCTTCGGCGTGTTCTTGACCAGCGAGAACACCGCATCGGTCAAATTGGCCTTCAGGAGCACATAGCCCGGGAAGAACTTGCGCTCGGCATCGACCTTGCGGCCACGGCGAACTTCGACGACCTTCTCGGTCGGCACCACGATCTGCTCGATATCGGCGGACAGGCCCTTCTGCTTGGCCTTGTTCTCGATGTCCTCGGCGACCTTCTTTTCAAAGTTCGAATAAGCGTGGACGATGTACCAGCGCGCAGTCATTTTTAGACTTCTCCGTAATCGCCGGACTTAACGTCCAATGCCCAGAATCTGTTCGACCGCAAAGCCCATGAGCTGATCGGCGGTGAAGAAAAAGACCATCGCAATCACAGCGAAGGCCAGAACCATCACCGTCGATATCATGGTCTCGCGACGCGACGGCCAAGTCACCTTGGCTGTCTCCGAGCGGACCTGCTGGAGAAAGACGAAAGGATTTGTGGTTTTCGAAGCCATATGCCGCCTGTCTTCAAGACCCGTTGGCCGGGCCCCCTGGATGATCCCGCTGACCGGGACGTGCCGCCTGAGCCCAGAGTCGCGCCGAATCAGCGCAACCATTTCGCCCATGCAAATCAGACGCGTAAAGCCGGCTTCCCAGCTCCACGCGTCGCGTGTCTGTCCTGTCTACATAAAACCGATTCTTGATCCACGCAAGTGGCAAGTGTCCGCTTTATGACCAAACACCGCCTCGGAACCATCCAGTCGTTCCGTCCCGGCTATAGCTGCCTTATGCCCCAATCAGCCTAATATGGCAAGCGGGTCGCCGATTTTCAAAGGCCGACCCGCAAAATATCGATGCGCGCAGGGCATTCGTGTAACGGAAACTGGCCCTTTTCAGCCGGACTGTTTGGCGTTCGCCCAGTGACTGATGGGGGACCTGGAACATGGCCGACGGCGGGAATGGAGGCGCGGCCGCGGTTGGCAAGGCGCCACCTTATGCTCACATGCGCACAAGCAGGATAAGCGAGAATTTCGCGGATGCAATTCAATGCGGAAGGGACAGCACCGATATGGCCCGATAAGATGTGTGTTGTTCACATAAGCTGGCTTCGACGGATGGGCGAGGTCATTGGCGATGGCTCCGCCGAACTTGCTCGACGACGGCTCGCTCAAGATCACATTGCCTATCCCAACGGCGGCGAAGCCATTCTGAAAGCCAAATGAGTATTTCATCAGCAGCCCTGCTAGGCCTCTCGAGGTGTCCCAATGCTATATTTCGCCTACGGATCGAACATGGACCCGCTGCAGATCGCAAAGCGCTGCCCTGGCCACCAGGTCGTGGGCATCGGCATGTTGCCGAGCCATCGGCTCTGTTTTCCGCGGCTGTCAAAGAATCGCGGGTGCGGGGTATCGTCCATAGAGCCGGTTCACGACGGGGTGGTATGGGGCGTTGTCTACCGGTTGACGCCCGATGACGTGGTCCGCCTCGATCGGGAGGAGGGATACGAAGCCAGCCGACCCGCGGGCGAGAACCGCTATAACCGGATGACGATAATGGTGACCATGGGTGGCGAGCCCACCGAAATGCAGACCTATGTCGCTGAGCGGCAGGAAAATCCCCCTCCCCCAAATGCCGAGTATTTAGCGCTGATGCGCGATGGCGGCCGGCACCATGGGTTGCCCGCCCCCTATCTCGCCATGCTCGACGCGCTGGGTGAGTATGTCGGGATCGTATCCGGTTGATCTGCCAACCGTAAAAAGGCGCTCATGATATCGCCCAAATTGTCGTCACGGCGGCAATCAAGCGGCTGCCCGGCGCTCTTGACGCGCAGCTTCCCACACTTCGCGGGCGGCGTCGGCATTCAAGGCCGCAATCCCCAAACCCACCAGCAAATCTGGCCACGCCGATCGCCATACGAAAGCCGTCATCAGCCCGGCAGCAATAATGGCAATGTTGGCGAATGCGTCATTGCGTGCCGACAGGAATGCCGCCCGCGTCAGGCTGCCGCCGTGGCGCCGGTAGGCGGCGAGCATGTAGGCACAGGAGAGATTGACCGCGAGTGCACCCAGACCTGTCAGCGACAGGGCGAAGGCTTGAGGCGGCACCGGCGCGTTGAATTTTTCCCACGCCGTCCAGAGGGTCGCCACGCCCGGCACAAGCAGGATAAGCGCCAGCGCCATGCCGACCCGCGAGCGGGCGCGCATCGACCAGCCCAGCGCGAGCAGAATGAGAAGGTTGACCGAGGCATCTTCCAGAAAGTCGATGCTGTCGGCGAACAACGACACCGATCCGATGGCGAGCGCCACGGCGAACTCGATGCCAAAATAGCTCAGGTTCAGAAGTGCGACGAGCAGGACAATACGGCGGAGCGCGCTATGGGCTTCCATATCCAAACCTTCTCACGATTTAGCATGTCCGGCCACCAGCGGTTCGCGATTTTCCAAGGCCAGCAGCAAATATCGTTCGGATGGCCATTTTGGAAAATGGCACGGGCAGCAGGGCTCGAACCTACGACCTGCGGTTTTGGAGACCGCCGCTCTACCAACTGAGCTATGCCCGTATCGTGTGCGCCTCGGCGCAGCAGCAGGGGCTTCCTAAAAGCTTCCGCGCTGTCTGTAAAGAGCGGTTTGCAGGCAAACGCGCGTTCATCCCCTTTGCCAGAAATCGGGATAGCTGACGACCAGCCCGTCATCGTCGATCTCGAGTTCCCGCTTGAAGTCGCTGGCGCGCGATTCATAGAGATACCGCTTGCCCTCTTCGAGACATGAGTAGCGCTGCGGGTTGCTCACCACCGTGAGCGCGGGGAAATCGACGAAAGCGGTGGTGATCTCGGCACTTTGCCCGGTGGAAAGCCGCAAGCGCCGGATCGGCAGCGTGTTGGTGAACGGCGTCACAGTGAGGTCCGGGTCGAAGACACCGTCGAGCTCCGGCACGGGCATGCCGTCCCGGGCCCAGTGGCCATCGCCGTCGGAGGCAAGAACCAGCGTCCGTTCGCTACCGATCATGTCGACCGTGACGCTCCTGGCGCGCCAGTTCGCGTCGCAGCTTATGCGATAGCGGACGGCGAAAGGCGTTTGGCCGGAGCAAATGACGACGGAATCGGCCAACACCTCGCCGGCCCGCTCGCGCAGCACAAGATGTTCGAGGCCGGGGCCTTCCCACTCGCGCCAGCGCACGATCTTGAATTCCTCGGCAGTCATTGCTCCAGCAGCTCTCGGCAGGCTTTGCCGGTCATGATTTGGCATCAGGCGGCGTGTAGGGTCCGCCAGGCACACCCCAGCCCCAGGCCGGCATCGGTTCGGTTTCCGGGTCGCAGGTCTCGCCGAGATTGGAATTCATCTTGGCCAGCCGCAATCCCCACTCGACGTAGCCCATGAAGGCCGAACGGAATTCGGGATCGTCGGGCAGGCCGACGGCATCGGCGGCGTCTGCCAGGAGGTTGATCCAGCGGCGGCGCTGTTCCTCCGTCAGATGCTTGCCCAGGTGATGCATGACCATTTCGCGGTGCCCGCCATGCTGTTCGCTATAGGTTTTCGGCCCGCCGAAAACCTCGCCGATGAAAGCGGCGACATGGGCGGGATGGTCCGGCGACATGGTCTTGAACACCGGCCCGACGATCGGATCCTGCGCCACCTTGCCATAGAAGGTCTGCGTCAGCCGGTTCAGCGCCTCGCTGCCGCCGGCCCATTCGTAGAGTGTCGGGACGTCCTTGCGCATCAGAGTTCACCTGTCCTGGCTGCCCGAGAACGATAGCGGAAAGCCCTCGCTCTGCTCAACCTGCCCCGATGGCCAGCCAGCCTGCGCGACTACAGTTTCGCCGGCGTCTCGGCTTCGGCGTTGGCTGACGGCATAACCCTGCAATTGTCCGGTTTCGCTGCCGCTCTGCATATGGTGGCACCTGTCAGTTCGTCGGCGGACTGACGCCCGGTCGCCAGCCCGAGCCTCAGCGCCGTGTCTCGATCGAGCTGCGTTTGGCCCGATGAACGCTGCATGGCCTCGAACAGGCCAGGTCCGATCGCCATCTCCTCAAGATACGCCTTGACCTTCTCCTCCTGTCCGAGCGCCTGCACGCTGAGGCGCGCATCCGGCCCAATCAGGCGCCTGATGCCGCCGGCGACCACGATCGGACAGACCGAGGCGCATTCACCTTCCGTATCGATGGTCAGCCCGGTGTGGGCGCCATCCCTGGCCAGGCAGTCCAGGGAGGGACCGCAGTCGACGAAATCCGTGCGGGCGACGACGACATCGAGCTTATGCTCCCGGATCGTCCTGCCGACGGCGAGAGCGCCGTCGACATCGCCGCCTCGCGAGCTGATCACGATCGGCAGCCGCCGCCCACCGGCGGCATCGAGCGCCTGGCGCAGCCTTTCCGGCGTCTGTGCGGTGATCGACCCTTCGGCGGAGATCCATTCCGGGCAGTCGGGATTGCACAGCGGATTGCTGCCGCGCACAAGCACGAAGCGCATATCCGCTTCCTTCGGCGGCATGTCTTCAGCCGGCTGAGTCAGGGCAGGCCTGGCCCCGGTGGTCGGGGCGCCGGCCGTGTCCTTGCCTGCCGGTACCTGCCGGCAGTTCGCCTGCGGCTGCTCCGGCCTGCAGGCGGTCCCCCCGGTCATGACATCGACGCTGTCCAGGCTGGTGACGAGTTTCATGCGCAGCATGGCATCGAGGGCAATCTGCCGGATGTCGCTGGCCTGCGTCTGCTTCATCGTCTCGAGCACGTCCTGGTCGACGCCCATTTCCTTCAGATAGGCGGCAAGGCGTTTCTCGACCCCCTTGCTCATTTCGTAGGTCTTGTAGCTGCCGGCGTTCTTTCGGCTGACGATCCTGGTGCTGATGATCTTCTTCTTGCCGTTCACGATCCGGTAGGTGGTCCGGTAGACCAGCCTCGTCCGCTGGAAGGTGGTTGTGATCTGGTGGACACCGAGATAGGCGAAATCGCCGACCACGCGGCGGACACCGCCGGAAAACATCAGCGGACAGGCCGAATTGCACATGGCACCGCTGTCATAGGCCATGCCGAAATAGCCGGCTGCCTTGCCGTCCTTGTCCTTGCCGTCCTTGTCCTTGCCGTCCTTGCCCGTGCAGTTCTTCATCCGCGGCTCGCAGCCGGTGAAGACGGTCGTGCCGACGGCGGCATCGAGCTTGTTCTTGCGGATCAGCCGGCCAAGCGCCAGCGCCGCGTCGACATTGCCGCCGGGGGAATTGACGACGACCGGCAGTTGCCGGCCGGCGAGCGTCTTGAGTGCGCGCTTGAACAAGGCCGGCGTGCCAGCCTCGATGGTGCCTTCCGCCGATATCCATTCCGGACAGTTGGGCTCGCAGCCCGGCGCACTGCTGCGCACGACGGCGAACCGCATCGGCGGGATGTCCGGCTGCTCCTCCTCGGCCTGGGCCGCACAGACAGGCAGCGCCACGGCAAGCACCAGCACGAGGCGAACCAGCGCCCGCAACCACCATGCCTGTCCATCGAAACGACGCCCTGGAACCACTCTTGGCCAAGCTCCCTCGGTACAATCCATACTAGTTGCGGCGATGGCGCTTGCAACAGCTTTCAGCGGCCGGCAAATGCGCCTCTCACGCGGCCATGATGGAAACAAAAAGGGCGGCCCGAAGACCGCCCTTTCCTGTCGAACCGGCAGCAGCCGGATCGATTATTCCTTGATGGTGACGACGATGCCGGCACCGACGGTGCGGCCGCCTTCACGGATGGCGAAGCGCAGCTTCTCTTCCATGGCGATCGGCACGATCAGCTCGACATCGACCGTGATGTTGTCGCCGGGCNGACGGCCACCTTCGTCCTTGGTCAGGATGTAGGCTTCGGCCACGAACTTCTTGTGCGGCTTCACCGTGCCGGGCTTGGCCAGAACCTGGCCGCGCTCGACACCTTCACGGTCAACGCCGCGCAAGAGCGCGCCGATGTTGTCGCCAGCCTGGCCCTGGTCGAGCAGCTTGCGGAACATTTCGACGCCCGTGCAGGTCGTCTTGGTCGTCGGACGGATGCCGATGATTTCCAGCTCCTCGCCGACCTTGACCACGCCACGCTCGACGCGGCCGGTCACGACCGTGCCACGGCCCGAAATCGAGAACACGTCCTCGATCGGCATCAGGAACGGCTTGTCGAGCGGACGAACCGGGGTCGGGATGTAGGCGTCGACCTGAGCCATCAGCTCGCGGATCGCGTCCTCGCCGATGGTCTTGTTCGAATCTTCAAGCGCGGCCAGTGCCGAACCCTTGACGATCGGAATGTCGTCGCCGGGGAACTCGTTCTTCGACAGAAGCTCGCGAACCTCGAGCTCGACCAGTTCGAGAAGCTCGGCGTCGTCGACCTGGTCGACCTTGTTCAGGAACACCACGATCGACGGCACGCCGACCTGACGGGCCAAGAGGATGTGCTCGCGGGTCTGCGGCATCGGGCCGTCGGCGGCCGACACCACCAGGATCGCGCCGTCCATCTGCGCGGCACCGGTGATCATGTTCTTCACATAGTCGGCGTGGCCGGGGCAGTCGACGTGGGCGTAGTGGCGGTTGGCCGTCTCGTATTCGACGTGCGCCGTCGAGATCGTGATGCCGCGCGCCTTCTCTTCCGGCGCCGCATCGATCTGGTCATAGCGCTTGTATTCGCCAAAATACTTCGTGATCGCCGCCGTCAGCGACGTCTTGCCATGATCGACGTGGCCGATCGTGCCGATGTTCACATGAGGCTTAGTGCGCTCGAATTTACCTTTTGCCATAGTCTCTTTCCTTGGACGGCCTTGACCTTCAGTTCAGTCGAATGCGGGGCGATTAGCGACAAAGGCCAAAAAACACAAGCGTCTTTTGGCCGGGTGCCGTCTCACTCAGTCCGAACCTGGGATCCGATTGCGGGGATGTGGCGCTGATATAGGTAGGCCTTGAACGGAATGGAATGGGTGAAAGCCGGATCGATCGGGCCGCCCCGGCGACCTCTTGCCCGCCAATCCGTGTCCGCTTCACGGCCCGTCGATGGCCCATTGCGGTCGTCATCGAGCTCTGATCTCCTGACCCGATGCATTTCCTTCCGACGACCGTTCGCGGCCCACTGTTCATGATCATCTCGACCGGGTCGTATCTCGTCAACGATACGATGATGAAACTCGCCACCGCCGGGCTGCCGTCCTACGAGGTGCTGTTCCTGCGCGGTGTCGCGGCGGCGTTATGGGGGTTTCCGCTGCTGTTCGCGCTTGGCTACGGCAAACAGATCCCGCTGATCTTCGACAGACGCGTGCTGGGCAGGAACCTGCTCGAGATGGCGGCGATCCTCTGTTATGTCGTAGCGCTCGCCAACATGCAGATCGCGGATTCCACCGCGCTCGGACAGATAACGCCGCTCCTGATGCTGGTCGGCTCGTCGATCCTGTTTGGCGAGCGCATCGGCGGCCTGCGCATGGCGCTGATCGGGCTCGGCTTCATCGGCGCGCTGATGGTGACGCAGCCGACGATGCAAGGCATTTCGGTCTATGCGCTGCTGGCGCTCGGCAATGCGGCGCTGGCGGCGGCGCGCGACCTTGCCGGCAGGCGGGTCTCGGCCGAGGTGCCGGGGATGATCGTGGCGATCTCCGCCGTCGTGGTGGTGCTGATCGGCGCCGGCGCCGCGCATCTGGTTTCCGAGCACTGGGTGATGCCGGAGGCACGTCACCTGCTGCTGATGGCCGGCGCCGGGTTTTTCCTGATCTTCGGCCATTTCTTCATCTTCATGGCCTACCGCATCGGGCCGACCAGCGCGGTAGCGCCGTTCTATTATTGCTTCACCGTCTGGGCCGTCATTTCGGGACTGCTGGTGTTCGGACAATTCCCCAATGTGCTGGCCGTCTGCGGCATCCTGCTGGTGGTGGGCAGCGGGCTGACCATCGTGTCGTTGGACCAACGCAAGCGCCGGCTGGCCGTGGTCGCGTAGCCATTGCACTACGACGCCAGGACGCCGGTCACCGGCCCCGAAACAAGCTGGTGACCGGCAAGCAAAAAAGGCGCGTGCGTTCCGGCTAAAGCGTCCTGCGTCCGCTGAACTGGTGGTAAGCCCACAGCACGACCACGGCGCCAACCACGGCGACGATCAGGCTGGAGATGTTGAGACCGGTGACACCCACGCCAAAGATCTGGCTGCAGATCACGCCGCCGACAATGGCGCCGACAATGCCGAGCACGATATCCATGATCAGGCCCTGGCCGGTCTTGTTGACGATCTTGCTGCCCAGGAAGCCGGCGATAGCGCCGAGAATGATCCAGCTGATGATACCCATTTTTCCTCTCCATCCCTCGCCAGCGCGACATTTTCATATGATTGTCAAAAGCTCAAGCCAGCTTGAAATTCCGCCCGAATGCGCCATTGTGGAAGCTGGGCTGGGCTTGGTTGAGATGGAGGATCCACTATGGGACTTTTTGACAACGCCGTTCCCGGCGGCAACATCACCAAACCGCTGATGATCGCACTCGGCGCGTTGCTGGTCGGAAAAATGCTGAGCGGCAGAAGTGCCGAACAGCCGGACCAACCCGAAGCTGCCGCTCCACCCGCCCCCGTACCGACCGAAGCCACCGCCAGTGACGGCGGCCTGCTCGGTGGCCTCGGCGGCCTGCTCGACAAGCTCAGGGATGCCGGTCACGGCAACACAGCCGACTCCTGGGTCGGTACCGGGCAGAACCAGTCGATCAACGCCAATGATCTCGGCAATGCGATTGGACCCCAAATTATCCGCGAGATCGCGCAACGGACCGGCATGAACGAGCAGGAACTGCTCAAGCAACTGTCCACGGCCCTGCCCGGCATCGTCGACAAGCTGACGCCGAACGGCCAGGTGCCGCAGCAGCACCAGGTGGCGTCCGCGTTCAACAGCTGACGCGGCGCGGAGACAATCGGAGCGCTGCGCGCATCGCGCAGTGTTCCGGCTTACAGGGGGTGCGATCCTTCTGCGCCTCTTACGCTTTGAACCCCTCAATGTCGATTTCTTCGATGAAATTCTCCGGATCAGAGCGGAGAGCTTTGATAACTGCCAACCATATACGGCAGGCCACTTCGTACCATCTACGAGTAGCCTCGAAGTCCAACAGCTCCAGCCTGGCGTGGCCCAAGCCGTCTGGCGACACGCCGAAGTGCCGACAAGCATCATAGATATCGATGAATTTGTCGAATTCGTCCGTGCCGACTTCCGTGATGTGGTGCTGGACCACGAAACGCTTCCAAATGGCCCTTGGACTGGCAACCCTCCCAACTGGCGGCGCCGGATCATTCTGCCCAAGCAACTGAGAGACGCTCAACCCCAAAGTCGCCACGATGAAAACGCATCTCTCAATCAGGTCTGTGGTAGCTTCCCTGTCTTGTAGATAATTTACGGCGAGTTCGTCCCAATAGCGCCGCGCTTGTAGCAGCGCATACAGCTGGAGGTTGGTGCTAGAGGTGCCATCCGTGTTTATCGAATAGTATGGTCGCATCGCTTCCCGCTCCCCCCAAAGACGGCCAATGATCTAAAGCACTGCTTCGAGAGTCACGATCATGGCTTGTCAAAGAGAAATCTGGAGCGGGTAGCGGGAATCGAACCCGCATATTCAGCTTGGAAGGCTGCTGCTCTACCACTGAGCTATACCCGCGCCTTGCACTGAAGTACCGGATTCATCCGAAAAGCGCCATGCGCTTTTCGCCTCCGATGCTCTTCGCGTTTCAGGGCTTCCGGGCCGGCAGTGGTGGAGAGGGTTGGATTCGAACCAACGTAGGCTAAGCCAACGGATTTACAGTCCGTCCCCTTTAACCACTCGGGCACCTCTCCAGTCTGCCGCCGGAGCCATGCAACGAGGCATTCTTGCCGATCCGGACCCGAGATAGATGTCTTCTCCGAAATCAGCGAAGCGCCTTATGGCGGCAAGGCCAGTGGGTGTCAACCGCGCAGCCGGGCTTTTTCGAACTTGTTCGCCGACTGCGGCGACGGGCCGTATCCCTGACCGCCGCAGACGGCTATAGAAGCCGACCATGAGCAACAAGACCAACACTCCGAAAGACACCCATTACGCCAAGCTGCGCCGCGCCTTTCGCGACGAGAAGAGCGGCGGCGCGCCGGCATTCAAGCCACGTCAGCCTGTCCCCCCGGGCGAAAACGCAGGCGATGGCCTGGTGCGGCTCTATGGCCTGCACACGGTGCGGGCGGCGCTCGACAATCCACGGCGCCGGATCAAGAAAATGCTGGTGACGCGCAATGCGGCCGAGCGTCTTGAAATTGCCGATCTCGCCGCCCTGCCGTTCTCGGCCGAACTGGTCGAGCCCAGGGATATCGACAAGATCACCGGATCGGACGCCGTGCATCAGGGTGTGCTGATCGAGGCGGAGCCGCTGAAGCCCAAACGCCTCGACGCGCTGGGCGACACGAAACTGGTGCTGGTGCTCGACCAGGTCACCGATCCGCACAATGTCGGCGCCATCCTGCGCTCGGCGGTCGCCTTCGGCGCCGGCGCGCTGATCACCACGGCACGCCACAGCCCGCAGGAATCGGGCGTGCTGGCAAAATCCGCTTCCGGCGCGCTGGAGCATATCGACCAGATCGAGGTCAAAAACCTCGCCGACGCGCTCGGGCAGCTGCACGAGGCCGGCTTCCAGACCATCGGGCTCGATTCGGATGGGCCGGCGGAACTCGAAACCAGCTTTGCCGGAGACAGGGTCGCGCTGGTGCTCGGCGCCGAAGGCAAGGGCCTGCGCCAGAAGACGCGCGAGACGGTGATGACGCTGGCCCGGCTCGATATGCCCGGCGCAATCAGATCGCTCAACGTATCGAACGCCGCGGCGGTGAGCCTCTACGCGGCACGGGCGTTCCTGAAGCGCGACTGAGCCGGAGGCGACAGTTCCGTCGCCGATCTGAACGAGAAACGGGTCCCGGCGATGGTCGCGAGAACCCGTTCTTCGACAGGAAAGGGAGCTGGCGGCCTGGGAACGTTATACCGCCCTCTCCCGACCTATGCCGCTTTGCCTTTGGCCTCGGCCGCCTCGCCGCCGACCTCGAAATTGGCCATCCGCTCAAGCGCCCTGACCAGCGCCGAGTGATCCTCCTTCGCGCCGCCATTGGCGGCGCAGGAATTGAACAGTTGCTGGGTGGTCGAGGTGTTGGGCAGCGACACGCCAAGCGCCTTGGCGCCTTCCAGCGCCAGGTTGAGGTCCTTCTGGTGCAATTCGATGCGGAACCCCGGCGCGAAGCTGCGCTTGACCATGCGCTCGCCATGCACTTCGAGGATGCGCGAGGCCGCCAGACCGCCCATCAGCGCCTGCCTGACCTTGGCCGGATCGGCGCCGGCTTTTGAAGCAAAAACAAGAGCTTCGGCGACGGCTTCAATGGTCAGCGCGACGACGATCTGGTTGGCGACCTTGGTGGTCTGGCCGACGCCGTTCGGCCCGACCAAAGTGACGTTCTTGCCCATCTTCTCGAACACCGGCCTGGCTCGTTCAAAAGCCTTTTCCTCGCCGCCGACCATGATGGTGAGCGACGCCGCCTTGGCGCCGACCTCACCGCCCGAGACTGGCGCGTCGAGATAGTCGCAACCGAGCGCATTGATCTTCTGGGCGAAGGTCTTGGTCTCGATCGGCGAGATCGAACTCATGTCGATGACCAGCTTGCCCTTCGAAAGGCCGGAGGCGACGCCGTTGTCGCCGAACAGCACTTCGGCCACCTGCGGCGTGTCGGGCACCATCAGGATGACGATGTCGGCAGCCTTGGCCACGGCTGCATGGCCGGTCACGGTCTTCAGGCCCTTGGCGACGAGATCCGCCGGCGGCTTGGAGCGGTGATCGCTGGCGATGACCTTGTAGCCAGAATCCAGCAGATGCCCCGCCATCGGCGCGCCCATGATGCCGAGACCGATGAAGCCTATGGTTTCCATTGTGGTTCTCCTTTGTGAAGGCAGCGTTCTGTCGCGCCCCCCTCTGGCCTGCCGGCCATCTCCCCCACAGGTGGGGAGATTGGCTCTTTCGGCGCCTCGCTCATCCTGCAACGTTGGAGATTGGCGAAAGCCGAGATGACATTCGATCTCCCCCCCTTGTGGGGGAGATGGCCGGCAGGCCAGAGGGGGGCGCGAAGGATCGCGACTTCAATTGCAACAGCTAAGCCGCCGCACTGCCCTGCCCGGTCAGGTCCCGGAACCAGGCCAGCCCGGCTTCCGTGCCGGCCTTCGGCTTGTATTCCGCCCCGATCCAGCCGGAATAGCCGATGCGGTCGATGTGGTCGTAGAGGAAGGGATAGTTGATCTCGCCCGTCCCCGGCTCGTGACGGCCGGGATTGTCCGCAAGCTGGATATGCGCGATGCGGCCGAGGTTTGCCTCGATTTTACGGGCGAGATCCCCCTCCATGATCTGCATGTGATAGATGTCATATTGCAGGAACAGGTTTTTCGAGCCGATACGGTCGATGAGGTCGAGCGCCTGATCCGAGTGGTTGAGGAAGAAGCCTGGGATGTCGCGGGTGTTGATCGGCTCGATCAGCAGCCTGATGCCGGCTTGCTCCAGCTTCTCCGCCGCGAAGGCGAGGTTTTCGGCGAAAACATCCTCGAGCACCTTGCGATCGGCGCCGACGGGCGAGATGCCGGCCAGGCAATTGACCTGCGGGCAACCGAGCGCCTGCGCATAGGTGATCGCCTTAGCGATGCCCTGGCGGAATTCCGGCACGCGGTCCGGCAGCGCCGCAATGCCGCGCTCGCCCCCTCCCCAGTCGCCGGCCGGCAGGTTGAACAGCACCTGTGTCAGGCCGTTCTTCTTCAGCCTCGCGGCCACCACCTCGGGTGCATGATCGTAAGGACCGATATATTCGACGCCCTTGAAGCCGGCGCGGGCGGCTGCATCGAAGCGGTCGAGGAAATCGTGCTCACCAAAGAGCATCGAAAGATTGGCTGAAAAACGCGGCATTCTTTTTCTCCTAATCCAGCATCACGATCGCGGTCGGCGCATCTTCCTGGTGCTCGGCAAGGTCCTCGAATTCGGTGATCTTGTCGATCTCGGTGCCCATGGAGATGTTGGTGACGCGTTCGAGGATGAATTCGAGCACGACCGGCACCTGATGTTCCTTCATCAGCCGCTGCGCCTGCTTGAAGGCGCCGGCGAATTCTTCCGGCTTGCGCACCCTGACCGCCTTGCAGCCCATCGCCTCGGCGACCGCGACATGGTCCACACCATAGCCGGCCTCGGGATCATCTGAACGGTTGATGTTCTCGAAGGCCAGGCTCACCTCGTAATCCATCGAGAAACCGCGCTGCGCCTGGCGGATCAGGCCGAGATAGGCATTGTTCACGACGACGTGAATATAGGGCAGTCTGTGCTGCGCGCCGACCGCCAGTTCCTCGATCATGAACTGGAAATCATAATCGCCCGACAGCGCCACGATGGTGCGGTCCGGATCTGCGGCACGCACGCCAAGGGCTGCCGGCAAGGTCCAGCCCAGCGGGCCGGCCTGGCCGCAATTGATCCAGTTGCGCGGCTTGTAGACATGCAGGAACTGCGCCCCGGCGATCTGCGACAGGCCGATCGTGGTGACGTAGGTGACGTCGCGGCCGAACGCCTTGTTCATCTCCTCGTAGACACGCTGCGGCTTCAGCGGCACCTGGTCGAAATGCGTCTTGCGCTTCATCGTCTTCTTGCGGGCCTGGNGGGCCTGGCATTCCTTCGCCCAGCCCGACCAGTCGCGCAGCTTTCCCGCCGTCTTCCACTCGGTGGCTACGTCGAGCAGCATCTTCAGCGCCGCGCCCGCGTCGGAGACCACGCCGAGATCGGGCGCGAAGACACGGCCGATTTGAGTGGGCTCGATGTCGACATGGACGAATTTTTTCCCCTTGGTGTAGACGTCGACCGAACCGGTGTGGCGGTTGGCCCAGCGGTTGCCTATGCCGAAGACGAAATCGGCTTCCAGCATCGTCGCATTGCCGTAGCGGTGCGAGGTCTGCAGCCCGCACATGCCTGCCATCAGCCGGTGGTCGTCGGGGATCGCGCCCCAGCCCATCAGCGTCGGGATGACCGGCACGCCCGATATTTCGGCGAACTCGATCAGCAGATCGGACGCATCGGCATTGATGATGCCGCCGCCGGCGACGATCAGCGGCTTTTCGGCCGCGTTGAGCATCGCCAGCGCCTTTTCGGCTTGCGCCCGCGTCATCGCCGGCTTGAACGGCGTCATCGGCTCATAGGCATCGATGTCGAACTCGATCTCAGCCAGTTGGACGTCGACCGGCAGGTCGATCAGCACTGGGCCCGGCCGCGACGAGCGCATCAGGTGAAAGGCCTTCTGCAGCGCCATGGGGACGAGATAGGGTTCCATGACCGTGACCGCCCATTTGGCGACGGGCGCCGCGATGGCGGCGATGTCGACGGCCTGGAAATCTTCCTTGTTCAGCCGCGCGCGCGGCGCCTGGCCGGTGATGCACAGGATCGGAATGGAATCGGCGGCGGCCGAATAGAGACCGGTGATCATGTCGGTGCCTGCCGGACCCGACGTGCCGATGCAAAGCCCGATATTGCCAGATTTGGCGCGCGTATAGCCTTCGGCCATATGCGAAGCGCCCTCGACGTGGCGGGCCAGCACGTGGCGGATGGTGCCCCTCGCCTTCAGCGCCGAATAGAGCGGATTGATCGCCGCGCCCGGCACGCCGAAGGCGCAGGCGATGCCTTCCTTTTCGAGAACGAGAACCGCGGCATCGACAGCGCGCATCCTGGCCATTTTCCGGCCCTCCTCAGGGTTGTCATTGTTGGATGACCGAGAATGTCAGCAAGCCGGCTATTTTTCAATTTTTCCAGAATATTTTTTCCTTTCGAGAAAACGGCGGCTTTTTATTGATTTTTTTGGATTTTCCGTTTTCCAGGAATTCTGCCGCCCGTACGAGTGAAAAACTTTTTCATTGCTTGTTTGGCGAAGCGGCGGAGAATGGCGCCCATGGACATGACCGAAAAACGCCAGCGCGGCCGGCCGCGCGCCTTCAACGGGCCATCCGAAGCCAATTCGGTGCAGTCGCTCGACCGGGCCTTGCGCATCCTGGCCATTGTCGCTGAAGGCAGTGGCCTGTCGCTGAGCGAGATATCCGCGCAAAGCGGTCTTGCCGCCTCCACCGCCTACCGCATGCTGACGACACTGCAGAACCACGGCATGGTCGAGTTCGACACCAGCGACCAATTGTGGTCGATCGGCGTCGAGACCTACCGCATGGGCGCGGCATTCCTGCGCCGCCGCAAGCTCGTCGACCGTGCCCGCATCGTCATGCAGGAGCTGATGGAGAAGACCGGCGAGACCGCCAATCTCGGTGTCGCCGAGGATGATTGCGTGGTGTTCGTCAGCCAGGTCGAGACGCATCAGGCGATCCGCGCCTTCTTCCGCCCGGGGACCCGCAGCCCCTTCCATGCCTCCGGCATTGGCAAGGCGGTGTTGGCGCATCTCGAACCGGAGCGCGTCGGCACCATTTTGCGCAAGGCCGGCCTGCAGCGCTTCACCGACAAGACGCTTTCGGAAATCCCGGTGCTTGCGCATGACCTGGCTGTCATCAAGCTGCGCGGCTGGTCGGTCGACGACGAGGAACGGCACCCCGGCATGCGCTGCGTGGCGGCCGCTATCTTCAACGAGTTCGGCGAACCGATCGGCGGTGTCTCCGTCTCAGGGCCGACGGTGCGGGTGACGCCTGAGCGGCTGGCCGAGATCGGGCCGATGGTGCGCAATGCCGCAGCCGAAGTGACCAGGATGATCGGCGGCGTGCAAGCGGGCTGATCAGCCCGCCCCGGGCAACGCGCTCCTGGTCGCGATATCGAAGAAATCGAGCAGGATCGCCATGCCGACACCGCAGGCAGTGAAGACGAGGCCGGCGATGAAGATGCGGTTGGCGCGTTCATAGACGCGCCGCTGCAGCGACTTTGTGTCGAGCAGCAGCGACAGCGCCCGCATCTGCAAGGCGATACCGGCCAGGATCGGCAGGACGGCGACCAGATGGTAGGTTTGCCAGGGAATCGGGTTGGCGGCCCAATGGGTGATGAAACCCAGCGAAAATGCCAGCAGGATGCCGACCGTGGTGACGGTGCCATTGCGGAAAACCGTCTCGATCAGGTCTTCTTCCGGGTCCTGCTCGTCCAAGCCACCCTCCCCCAATTGGCCATCGCAAGAGACTAGACGCTCTGAAAATCGCTGTATAGCGCTCGCTGCATGGGACCGCCTTGCCGTGGCGTTCGAATGCATGCGAAAGGGCGCGGATGAGGAAAACGATCCAGCTTTTGCTTGTCGCTTCACTTTGCGGATGCGTGGCGGCGGCACCTCGACGCGATGCCGGCGATCAACGCGCCAATCCCAATCCGGTCTCGCCCATTCCGATCTCGCCCATTCCGATCTCGCTCGCGTTGGAGGAGATCATTACGGGCGGCATTCGCCAGCATCTGCCGGATCCGGCCTCCGCCAAGTTCGGGACGATGCTGGCCGGCGAGCGGACGTCGGGCGGCCGCCAGGAGATCGAGGCTTGCGGCACCGTCAGCAACAGGACCTCATCCGGGGCTTACGGCGATGACAAAGCCTTTGTCGCCAAGATCTACCCGGATGCAGGAAGCAGCTTCGAACTCGTCGCGATGAGCGATGGGTCGGCGGATTCCCGGCTTCGAGTTCAGGGCCTCTGCCGCGCGGCCGGTTTGCCGGTTCTCGAGGCTGGCGCGAAGCTCTAGACCCGCGACCCTCAAACGAAGAAGAGGGGCTGCCCGCAACCCCTCTTTCCTGTCGTTATTGGCTTCCGCTCAGAGCCGGCAATAATGGCTATAGCCGTCCCGGCCGATGTAGGTGTCGGACTCCGGATCGTAGCTCGAGTAGCGATCGAAACAGCGACGGACGTGCCAGGAACCGCCATCTTCGTCGACATAGACGGTACGCGGCGGCTGCTGGGAGAGCAGGCTGCCGAGGACGAAGCCGCCGACGCCGGCGGCGATGCCAATGCCGAGGTCGTGGTGATGGCTGTGGGCTGCCGAAGGCTGAACGGTGCCGACCAATGCGGTGGCGGCGACAGTGGTGGCGATAAGGCCGGAAATGAGTGTGCGCGTGAACATGATGATCTCCTTGCTTCGTTGACCGAGGCGATCCATCCGCCTCTTGATCATCTGTCGTTGCGGCGAGAAGAAAGGTTCGAATCTTTTTTCGTTTTTTTGGAAATCGGGAAATGACGTCCACCGCGCATGGGCGGACTCGGGTGCCGCGAATTCCGGCGGCTGCCGCGCTCAACGCAAAAAGGGCGGCCGAAGCCGCCCTTTTGAGGAATTGGGTCCCTCCATCAAAGGAAAATGATCACCCTACCGTGCCTGTGGTGATGATGATGATTGTAGTGCTTCCACCAGAGCTCCTTGAAGTGGTGGTGATGATGATGGCCGTGCATGCCATGGGCAGACGACGTACCGACGGTGCCGGCGAGCGCGCCGGTGGCGACGAAGATGGCGATGAGGCCCGAAGTGAGAGTGCACTTGAACATGATGATCTCCTGGATCTTTTGATCGAGGCGACCCATTCGCCTCCGAACATCAGTCGGCGCGGCGCGGGAAAAGGTTCGAAGGGGCGAGGATTTTTTCGGCGAGGCTCGGAGAAGTGAGTAGTGAGTAGTGAGTAGTGAGTAGTGAGTAGTGAGTAGTGAGTAGTGGAAGCGAGCCGCACGGCTCACTACTGACTACTGACTACTGACTACTGACTACTGACTATTCCCTACTCACTCTCTTCGCTCACCCCATGCCCGTGACATGGCGAAGCCAGAAGGCGAGCGCGATGAAGCCGATGATCGTGGTTACGCCGGTCCAGTCGACATTGGCCTTCTTCACATCGCTGATGAGCTTCACCAGCAGCATCCAGGCGATGACGACGATGGGGAGAATGATGACAAGCCTGATCATGCGGCACTCCAGTCCGAAGCGGTTGCACGTTGCCGATATGTAGGGAGAAATCCGGCGATTTTCAGGATCCCGCCTTTGAGCCCTCATCCACCGCTGGGGCGAACGAAAACGGAGTTTTGTCTTTACTGGCGCAACAAATATGCTAACCGGAGCGCCATGCCCTTGTAGCTCAGCTGGTAGAGCAGCGGTTTTGTAAACCGAAGGTCGGCGGTTCGATTCCGTCCGGGGGCACCAGTTCTCATCTGTACGATCGTCGAGAACCGAAAGCCTTCCAAGGGCGATCGCAGCGCCGATATCCTATGAGGCGCTGGCGACTTGCTCAGATGCATTCGTCCTGGTGAACGTGTTCCTCACCCTGACGGACCTGCAGACATAGGCGACCCAGATGCCGGTCCCCACAAAGGAGGCTATCGGCGTCACCAGCGCATCACCTGCGAGCACCTGACTCATCGGAACGCCCAGAAATGAAGAAATCCAGATCGTGTCCAGGACAAAAACGACAGGGATCGCAAGCCACTGGAGCAGAAACAATTGCGGGAACCGGCGGCTTTTCCGCAACATTGAAACGAGCACAACCAACTGAAGAGCCAGAAAGGCCAGATTGAGTGTAACCTCGCCATAGACCGCTAGTGGCCCATTTGAGAGGGTCATGAGTTGCTGGTAGCCGTCGGCCGAGTTGGCCAAGTCGGCGAGTGTGCGCAGTGGTGACAACGCCTGACCGATCGCCAGCAGCATCAGCCAGCCGCCGAATCCGACAAGTGGCTCAGGATTCTGTGACGGCTTCGCGGCTGACCGAACAGCGAAGAAAACAGGTACGCCGATCAACAGCAGTACAATCGCCCAATGCCAGATGGAAAACGTCCCCATTTCACTCCCCCTTTTTTATGCCCTCCTAAGTTGTATCAGATTTCAACCTCAACTCAAGACGTGAAACTGATGCGGAACGACGAAGTGACGGTTTCTCCTGCCTGCTCCTGACTCGCTCACACCCCGATCGCCGACACCAATATCCGGTTCTGCCTCCGTATCGCCGCGCGTAGCTCCGGTATTCTGGCCTCGTCGCGCTTCACGAACTCGATGAACATCATGTTCATGTTGTTGAAGATCAGTTCGCCGAGCGCTGCCCCGTCGATGTCCTGCCGCACCAGCCCAATCTCCTGCAGCCGCGCAATCAGCGCGCGGATCTGCTCTGTCAGCGAGCGGTCCAGCGCCGTATAGGCCTGGCCGAACGGACTGTCGGGCAGTTGCGTCGAGATCGCCATCGCCTGCCGCCACATCTCCTTGCTGAGGTAGTGCAGCGAGTGCTCGATATAGATGCCGATCAGCGTGTCCAGCGCGTCGTCGACATTGGCAGGCGGCCTGGCGACGACGCCGCGGCCGGCGTTGAGCACCTCATTAACCTCCAGCGAGACGATGGCGCCGAGGATGTCGCCCTTATTCTCATAGTAATTGTAGATGGTGCCGACCGACACCTCGGCTTGCATGGCGATCGCCTCGATCTTGGCGCCCTCATAGCCGGCGTCGCGGAAAAGTGCGGCCGCAGCCTCGATGATGCGCCTGTGCCGATCCGCCTTTTGCCTTGCCCGCAATCCGCTCATATCAGCCTCTTGCCACAAAAATAGAATTGACTCAATTTTAAAACTGGTTCAATTTTTTGCAAGAAGCCACAAAGGCAGGGAGAACACTCGATGTCCGCACAGTCAAAAGCCATGAATCCGCTTTCCGTCCTGAAGAACCAACTGCGCGCCGCCTGCGCTGCCACGGCGCTGCTGCTTGGCGCCGGCAGTCTCGCCGAGGCCGCCGATCTTAACGCCCTGATCTGGTGCGATCATTCCGATCCGGCGCTGCTGCAGCCCTTCGAGGAGGCCAACAACGTCAAGGTCAATGTCAAGGAATTCGAGGGCACCGGCGCCGGCCTCGCCATCGTCGAACAGTCGCAGCCCGGTGACTGGGACGTGATGGTGATCGACAGTATCGATGTGCCGCGCGGCGTCGAAAAGGGCCTGTTCGAGCCACTGCCGGAAGACAAGCTGCCGCTGGCCGACCTGTTCCCGCAGGTGAAGATGGACGGCTCGACCGTGGTCGGCGGCAAGCGCTACGGCGTCACCGAGAAGTTTGGCTACAACACGATCGGCTTCAACAAGACCAAGGTCGACCCGGCCGACATGCAGTCCTTGGCGTCGCTGACCAGCGACAAGTATAAGGGCAAGGTCGCCATCTACGACTATTACCTGCCGGTCATCGGCATGGCAGCACTCGCCATCGGCAAGAAGACGGCGGAGCTGACCGAGGCCGACCTCCCAGCTATCAAGGCCGAGCTTCTCAAAATGAAGGCCAACGCCAAGCTGGTCGGCGAGGTCACCGCCAGCCAGACGGCGCTCGCGACCGGCGAGGTCGACATACTGGTCGGCGGCGGCGAATGGGTGACGGCGGGGCTAGCCAAGGAAAACCCGGCGCTCGACTTTTCCATTCCGAAAGAAGGTGCGGTGCTGTGGTCGCAGTCGCTGGCCATGTTCAAGGATTCCAAGAACAAGGACATGGCGCTGAAGTTCATCCAGTACATCATGAGCCCGGAAGGCCAGGCGCGGCTTGCCACCTCGTCCTGCTATTGGGGCATGCCGTCCAACTCCAAGGCGGCACTGACCGACGACCAGAAGAAGATCCTGCGCTTCGACGAGCAGCCCGGCTTCCTTGCCCGCGCCCAAGCCTATCCGGCGCCGAACGCCGATCTCGACAAGAAGATGCAGGATATGTGGACTGAAATGCTGCAGGCGAAGTGAGCGGATACCGCTCGTGAATTCGACTGCAAAAGACGGGCGCGCCCTGCCCCGGGCGGGCAATGCCCTGCCCCGAGCAAACCTGGCCCTGCCCTGGGCGCTGGTCACGCCGGCGCTTGGCTGGACGCTGCTGTTCTTCGTGCTGCCCTTCATCGCCATGGGGCTTTCCAGCCTCACGGCACATGAGGGCGGCGGCTTCACGCTCGCCAATTACAGCCAGTTCTTCACCGACCCGTCGTACTGGCAGGCCATGGTGAACTCGCTCCAGGTGACGGCGATCGTCACCGTGGTCTCGGTGCTGCTCGCCTACCCCTTCGCCTGGATCCTCGCCGAACAGGTGCCGGAACGCTGGCAGCGGCTGGCGCTGATGCTGGCCGTGCTGCCGTTCTGGACCTCCTATGTCGTGCGCTCCTACTCCTGGCTGCTGGTGCTGGCGCAGAACGGCGTCATCAACCGCGCGCTGACCGGCTCCGGCCTCATCACCGAGCCGCTGCAGCTCGCCAACACTCGGCTAGCCACGGTCACCGGCTTCGTACACTTCTTCGTCATGCTGTTGACGCTGACCATCTTCGCCAATCTGAAGCAGCTCAGCCCGAGCTACCGCAAGGCCGCGGCAGATCTCGGCGCCGGGCCGGTGCGCACCTTCCTGCATGTCGTCCTGCCGCTGACGTTGCCCGGTATCATGGTCGGCGCCTTCCTCACCTTCGTGCTGTGCATCGGCGACTACATCACGCCGCAGATCCTCGGCGGTAACAACGAGCTTCTGATGCCGCAGTTGGTGATGATGCAGATCGGCCGGCGCGGCGACTTCCCGCTCGCCTCGGCGCTGTCGATCATCCTAATGGCGGTCGTCACCGTTGCCTATCTCGCCTGCGCCCGCTGGCTGAAGATCGAGCGGGCCTGACCATGCGCCGGATTGTCCGCGTCATTTCCTGGGTCTACGCGCTTGCGGTCTATGGCTTCATCTTCCTGCCGGTGGTCGTGCTGGTGCTTTTCTCGCTGCAGGCGACGTCTTTCCCGATCCCGCCGTTCACCGGCCCGTCGCTGCGCTGGTACGAGGCCGTTCTGTCCGACACGCGACTGACCTCGGCGCTGGTCAATTCGCTGCTGGTCGCATCGATCTCGTCCCTCGCCGCGGTCACGCTGGGTTTCCTCTCGGCCTGGGGTTTCGCGCGCTTCGTGCTGCCCGGCTCGGGCCTGCTGCGCGGGCTGATCACGCTGCCGCTGACGGTCAGCTACCTGATCATCGGCATGGGGCTGCTGGTGCTGTTCAACTGGGCCGGCGTGCCGAAATCGCTGCTTGCCGCCGGCATCGGCCATGTCGTGATCAACCTGCCGCTCTGCTTTGCTATCATCTACAGCCAGATGGGCGACCACCAGATCAACATCGAGCGCGCCGCGCGCGATCTCGGCGCGCCGGAATGGAAGGTGCTGCTGCTGATCACGGTGCCGGTGATGGCGCCGGCGATCTTCGCCGGCTTCTTCCTGTCGATGACCTTCTCCTGGGATGAATTCGTGATCTCCTTCCTGCTGACGCGCTTCGACACCACGCTGCCGGTGGAAATATGGAACCTGCTGCGCTCCGGCCTCAATCCCAAGACCAATGCGGTCGGCTCGCTGGTCTTTGCCGTTTCCATCGTGCTGGTCGTAGCGTTCGAACTGACATTGTTGCGCAGGAGAAAGACATGACTGCGCCCCTGGTCGACATACGCAGCGTCTCTCACCGTTTCGGGCAGTTGGCCGTGCTGAAAAATGTCTCGCTGCAGATCGAGCCCGGCAGCTACACGATCCTGCTCGGACCGTCGGGTTCGGGCAAGACGACGCTGTTGTCCATCCTTGGCGGTTTCGTCACGCCCAGCGAAGGCAAGGTGTTCATCAGCGGCAAGGATTGCACTTCGGTGCCGCCGGCCAGGCGACCGACGACGACGGTGTTCCAGGACTATGCGCTGTTTCCGCATATGAGTGTCGGCGGCAATGTCGGCTTCGGGCTGCGCATGCAGGGCGTCGACGGCGCAACCCGTGCCGCCCGGGCGCGGGAAGCGCTGGCGCTGGTCGGGCTGGCCCCCGCCTTCGACAAGAAGCCGCACCAGCTTTCAGGCGGCCAGCGGCAGCGCGTGGCGCTGGCGCGTGCGCTGGTGATCGAGCCGGCGGTGTTGTTGCTCGACGAGCCGCTCGGCGCGCTCGACCTCAAACTGCGCCGGCAGATGCAGGACGAATTGAAGGCGATCCAGAAGCGCGTCGGCACCGCCTTCATCCATGTCACCCATGACCAGGAAGAAGCGATGGCGCTTGCCGACCACTGCGTGGTGATGAATGACGGCCGCATCGAGGACGAAGGACCGCCCGAGCGCGTCTATGCCCGGCCGGCGACGCGCTTTTCCGCCACCTTCATGGGCGAAAGCACGATCCTCGCCGGCACGGTCACCGAGGCCAAGGACAAGACAAGCACGGTCGCGACGCCTGTCGGGGCGGTTTCGCTGCGCGGTGCGTTGCCGGTGGGCTCGGCCGTTGCGCTGGCTATACGGCCGGAGCATCTGAGCCTGGGCGCCGCCTCAGGCGCCACAAGGCTGGGCACGGCCAAGGTGAGCGACGTCGTCTTCCAGGGCAGCTTCAAGCGTGTGCTCGCGATGTCCGTCGAAGACCCCTCGGTGCAGTTCATCGCCAAACTGCCCGCAGCGGCAACGCTCCAGCCGGGCGACACGGTCGCGGCTTCGTGCGATACCGACCAGATCATCCTGCTGACGGATTGAACATGGGCACGCTTGCGGTCATCGACGCACCCGACTGGTACGAGACCATCCGCATGGCCGACGGCGCGACGCTGATCCATGAGCCATGGATAAAACCGTTCTTCCGCTGCAACATGTGGCATGTGCGCGGCCGCGACCGCGATCTTCTCTTCGATACTGGGCTTGGCCATTTCAGCCTCAGGCGCCAGGTGCCGCTGGTGAGCGAGCGCAAGCTGACCTGCGTGGCCAGCCACACGCATTTCGACCATATCGGCTGCCATCACGAATTTCCCGACCGCTGCGTGCACCGTGCCGAGGCGGAAATCCTCGCCGATCCGCGCAACGAATGGACGGTGGCCGACCGCTATGCGACCGACGAGATGTTCGATGGCATCCCGAAAGGCTGGGACACCGCGCGCTACGGCATTTCAGCCGCGCCGGCCGGTCGGCTGCTCGAACATGGCGACGTTATCGATCTCGGCGACCGCGCCTTCGAGGTAATCCACACGCCGGGCCATTCTCCCGGCGGCATAGCGCTGCATGAGAAGAAAACCGGCATCCTGCTGTCCGGCGACATCGTCTATGACGGTCCGTTGATCGACGATGTCTATCACTCGGATATCCCGGACTATGTCGAGACACTCGCCGCCCTGCGCGACCTCGACGTCTCGGTCGTGCATGGCGGCCATTTCCCGAGCTTCGGCAAGGTCCGCTATCGCCAGTTGATCGATGAATACCTGGCGCGAAAACGGCAGGTCGGCTGCCATCTGCACAAGAGCCCCTGACGACCTTAACGCATCAGTTCAAAAGTGTCGCGGAAATGCCTGATGCAGCAGCAGCAGCATGGTTTTGCGCAGCACATCGGTGTCACGGCTGGAAGGGTTCAAATGGTCCCAGTACCAGGCGCCATGAACCAGATAATTCAGGCTTTCCGACAGGGTGTGTATGTCGACGCCGGTGTAACCACCGCTGCGCGAAATCTCGATCAGCAGTTCGCGTGCTTCGGCGGTGTAGGCGAGATCGCTCGGCAGGCCGATTTCATTGTAGATCTGCATGCTCTTGCGGTCGCTGGAGAACACGACGAAGACCGAAACCCATTTCGGATGCTGCCGGGCAAAGCGCTGCGCGCAGTCGACGGCGCCCAGCAATCTTTCGACCGGCGACAGTCCGGGCGCCCGCACCAAGGTAACCCACAGCTCGTCATATCGATCGCTGAGATACTGCAGGACGGCCCGGAACAGGTTTTCCTTGCTGCGAAAGTGAAAGACGACCAGCGCGTTGGACGAGCCGACATGTTCGGCGATGCGCTGCATGGTGACGCTCGCCAGGCCCTCCTCCGCGATGAGTTCGATCGTGGCGTCGATGATGCGCTGCACGCTCGCTTCGCCGCGCTCGCGCCGACGGTCCTTGGGGGGAGCATCGTTTGCCGCGCCCCTGCCCTTGGCCGTTACAACTCCGCGTTTTTCCGGCTTTGCGGTTGCCTTGCGTTGCGCCATTTTCGTCAGGCCTTTCGGACCCACGGCGGAATATCCCGCCCCTTAGTACTTCGCTCGCTCCAGAGATCACTCAGAGCGAAGGGCGTTTCCCGGCGTCTCCATACCATTGCCCCCGGGCCGTTTCATAGGCCAGCCCAGCCCGGAAGACATCGGCATCGCTATAGGTACGGCCAACGATCTGGATGCCCGTCGGCACGCCGCTGGCCGCATGGCCTGAAGGTATGGTCAGAACCGGGCAGCGACTCATCATGTTGAACGGCGTCGTCATCACCCAGCCGAGCGACGGGTTCACCTCTTTGCCATTGATCTCGACCCTGTCCCTGGTCTGGTCGAACTCCGCCGGCACCGCCGGAAGCGCGTTGGTCGGGCAGATCAGCACGTCATAGGTCTCCAGCAGTGGACCCAGCGTCTGGTACATCCTGGCCGCCACATCGAGCGTTGCGACAAAATCCGTCGCCTTGGATTTTTGTCCATCCTCGGCGAACTGCCGGGCATAGCTGGTCATGTCCTTGCCGTGCTTCCCGAGCAGTTGCGACAGCGATGCGCCGAAAAGATGCTCCAGGTAGGCCATGCCGGCCTTGAGCACATCATCCCCCCAGCGCAGATCGACCTCTTCGACCGTAGCGCCGAGCGAGCGGAACACGTCGCATGCGGCAAGTGTGTTCTTGCGCACGTCAGGGTCGACTTCAAAGGAGCCGAGATCCATGGAAAAGGCTATCCTCCAACCCTTGATCGGCTTGTAGTCGAGCGGCAGACGCAGCTTCGGGCGCAGCGTGGCGATATCGAGCGGGCTCGGTCCGGCCATGACGTTCTGCAGCAGGATCGCATCCCTGACGTTTCGCGCCAGCGGACCGGTGTGGCAATAGAAGTCGAGGTTGAACGGCGGTTCGTCCGGATTGCGCCCGTAAGGCGGCTTGAAGCCGACGAGGCCGCAGGCCGAGGCCGGAATGCGGATCGATCCGGCAATGTCCGAGCCGGTTGCGATCGACGACGTACCGGAGGCAAGCGTGGCCGCCGAACCGCCGGACGAACCGCCCGGCGTGAAGTCGCGGTTCCACGGGTTGCGGGTGACGCCCCAGCGCTTCGACCAGGTGTAGCCTGCACAGCTGAACTCGGGCGTCGCCGTGCGGGCATGGACGATGCCGCCGGCCTTGATGACGCGCTCGTTCATCGTCGAGGTGTGGCCGCCAATGGCGTCCTTCGACAACAGGGAGCCGTGCGAGGTTGGCTTGCCCTTGATGTAGCTCTCGTCCTTGATGCCGATCGGCAGGCCCTCGAGCGCGCCGGTGCGGGCGCCCTTGGCATATTTTGCCTCGGCCTTGGCCGCCAGCCCCATCGCTTCCTCGAAATGCGTGAAGGTGAGGCAGTTGATCGCCGATTTGGTGGCTTCGGCCCGGCGGATGGTGGCCTGCATCAAGTCGACGGGCGACAGTTTCTTCGCCTTGAACAGCCGCAGTGCCTCATGGGCCGGCATATAGCAAAGGTCGAGATCGGACATCGGAAATCTCCCCGCGATCGCGAGACCGCACTTGGCCTCAAGGGTCGGATATGAGGGTGGCCGGACCGCGCGCTGCGGTCCGGTGGCTGTTCGTCGGGTCGGCCGGCGGCGCTACTTCTGCAGGTCGGTCCAGATTTTCGTGTAGAGCGCCTGCACATCCGATGGACAGGCCGGCATGAACTGGCCCTTTGCGGCGAATTCGGCCGGAACGTTGACCTCCGGCGCGTTTTTCATGTCGTCGGGCATGAAGGCTTCCGAACCTTTTATGCCGTTCGCGTAGCGCGCAAAGGCCGAGATCATGGCAGCGTTCTTCGGGTCCATGATGAAATTCTGGAAGAGCTTGGCATTCTCGACATTCTTGGCGTCCTTGAGCACGGCGACATTGTCCATCCAGATCGGAAAGCCTTCCTTGGGATAGCCGTAGACGATCTTGTCGTTCTGCAGTCTCTGCCGCAGCGAAATGCCGTTCCAGTTGACACCGGCGGCGATGTCGCCCCTGCCCAGACCGTCGACGGCCGCGTAGTCGAGCGAAAGCCATTTCGCCTTGGCCTCGACCAGCTTGTCGTGGACCTTCTTCAGCACTTGCATGTCGTTGGTGCAGTACTGGCCGCCTTCATAGGCGATGGCGAGGAACATGATGTCCCCCATTTCGGGGACGACATTGATCTTGCCGACCAGCTCGGGCGGCGGGTCGAGGAAGAGCGCCGAGGTGTTGGGGTCGCCGGCATAGACCGACTTGTTCACCGAAATGCCTGTCGTGCCCCACTGCCACGGAACGGTATATTTGCGGCCCGGATCGAAGGGAACGTCTACCCATCTGGGATCGACGTTCTTGAAATTCTCCATCTTGTCGGGATCGGTTTCGAGCAGCAGACCTTCGCTGATCCAGATCGGCACGACGCTGGCCGAGGGCACGACGATGTCGTAGCCGGAAGCGCCTTGGCGAACCTTGGCCAATGCCGTGTCGTTGGAATCGTAGTCGGTGACGGTGACCTTGACCTTGTAGGTCTCCTCGAATTTCTTGATCAGGTCCGGGTTGGTGTAGTTGCCCCAGTTGTAGATGTTGAGTTCGCCATCGGCGCGGGCGACGCCGGTTACGGCGAGCAGCGACAGCCCGACGGTTGCCGCGGTCACTTTCCAGTTCATGCGAGTGCTCCCATTGTTGGGACCGGCAGCGTATCGCCTCAGGTCCATTTCCTGCTGATGAACAAGCCTGATGACGCCTTCGCCCCGATTGCGGGCTGGATGGCCGTCACGATATTCCCCTTTTCGCGGCCATTCACCGGCGCATGCCGGCTGGCCAACTCTTAACACCAGGAATAATTATAACTAACCATACAGTCAATATGTTTTCACAGCCTTTGCCAGTGCGGCCGGCTTCATCGGCGTGCGCGGCCGCTGCCTTCCCGAGCGATTTCCAAAGGGACGTCAGCGACTGGAGGACGGGCCGGCTTGCCCTGGTGAGACCATGCAAGGCGCCGGCAGGCGCTGCCACGAAGTCCGCGACCCGACAGACCTTGCCTGGACGCCCGACGGCGATGCCAACCTTCAGGTTGTGACGGGTGAAAGCGAGATCGTATAGTGCGGTGGTGTCGACGCCTTCCGGCCTCTCCTCCACTGCTTCAACCGATCTCTCAGGCGGATCGGAGGCTTCTCGTAGATCGGAGGAACAAGGCCAGTGAGATCATAGTAGCCATCGAGGATGTTGGTACGCAGCAATTGGCGTTCCTGCGGATAGAAGCTGAAATGCGCCACGATCAGGTCACCAAATATCTTGCCCGGCCGGTCCAGTCTGGTGGGCAAGGTCGCCGAAAGCCACTCCTCCTCATCACCCGACGGCGGATGGAAACTCTCTCCCAGGCTGACGATATCCGATCCGAAAAAGCCGAGCGCGTTGATCGAAAAGCGCGACAGCCTGATCTCCCTGTCCGGCACGCGGAAGTCATCAAGCCGGTTGGCGCGGACGGCGTCGATGAAGACCGGATGAAGCGCCTGTGGAAAGCTGGCATGAGCCCAGGAGAATTCGCATGACGCCTGGCAAGTCAGCGGCCCGTCCACCAGGACCCTGGAAAGCTGCTTGATCAGTGAATTGCAGATGGCGTTGTTGATGATCAGCGGCGCGTACCAGATGGCCGATCCTCTCTCGGCCATGACCCTCGTCATGAACTTTTGAAAGAAGCCATCCTCGACAAAAACCACATCGTCGTCGAGGCGCAGGTAGAAAGCCTCGGCATCATCGCAGAAGCGATAGAAGTCACCGATGACGTTAAACCCGCCATCGGCGTGTGGAAGTTTCTTGATCCGGCATCGCGGGTCGGAGGCGGCCAGCCGTTGAAGGTAGGCGCGATCGGCTTCGTTGCGGCAATTGTCCCACAGGTGCCATTCGTGCACGTCGGGGCTTTTCAAAACGTGATGGCTGAGCAAGCGAAGATATTTCTCGCGCCCTGCCGGAGTCACAACGATCAGCTTCATGAAACGTACAATCCTGTGATGGCGGTGGTGTAGTCGGCCGATTGACCAACGATGACAAATCAGGTGGTCGAATACTGAAGTTTCTTTCAGGCTACAACAAAGCTGATGTAGCTTGCCAAAAAATATTTCCATCCATTCGGACTGCCACCTCGTGTTCCAAACACTTCAACCCATGTCGTTTTTCGCTTGTGTCGTGACCGGCGGCAGCCAATAAGGCACGGACTTCAAACGCTGGATGGATCGGCCGAATGGACAAGAACCTGCTGAGCAAAGCCGATATCCTCATCGTCGGCGCGGGATTCTACGGCGCGACGCTCGCCGAGCGTATCGCCACCCAACTCGGCCGGCGGGTGTTGGTAATCGACCGGCGCACGCATATCGGCGGCAATGCCTATACCGAGCAGGATCCCGTCACCGGCGTCGAGATCCACCGCTACGGGCCGCATCTGTTCCACACATCCAACGAGGAGGTCTGGACCTATCTGCGGGGTTTCACCGGCTTCACGTCCTATCGCCATCGCGCATTCTCGACCTATCGCGACAAGGTCTATCCGCTGCCGATCAACCTCGCCACGGTCTGCCAGTTCTTCGGCAAGCGGCTGAGCCCGGACGAGGCACGCGGCATGATCGCCGAGCAGGCTGCGGAACTTGGCGATCGCCCGCCGGCCAATCTCGAGGAGAAGGCGATCTCCCTTGTCGGCCGTCCCCTCTATGAAGCCTTCATCAAGGGCTACACCGCCAAGCAATGGCAGACGGACCCGCGCGAACTGCCGGCGCAGATCATCGCGCGCCTGCCGGTCCGCTACACGTTCGAGGACGGCTATTTCAATGACCGTTTCCAGGGCCAGCCCGTGGATGGCTACACCGCGATCTTCGAAAAGATGCTTGCACACGAGCTCATCGAAACACGACTTGGCGTCGACTTCTTCGACATCAAGCCCCTGCTGCCGAAGGACCTGCCGGTCGTCTATACCGGCCCGATCGACCGCTATTTCGACTATTGCGAGGGCGAGCTCGGCTGGCGGACCATCGATATCGATCTGGAGGTGGTGAACACACCGGATCATCAGGGCACGGCGATCATGAACTATGCCGACGAAGCCGTGCCCTACACCCGCGTGGTCGAATTCCGGCATTTCAATCCGGAACGCCAGCACGGAAGCGACAAGACACTCATCGGCCGCGAGTATTCCCGTTTCGCCGGCCGTGCCGACGAACCCTACTATCCAATCGACACACGCAAGGACCAGGCGATCTACCGCCGTTACCTCGAAAGGGCGGCGGCCGAGAAAAACCTGCATCTGGGTGGACGGCTGGGCACCTACCGGTATCTCGACATGCACCAGGCGATCGGCGCGGCCCTCAAGGCCTTCGAAACCGTCTTTGCACCCCATTTCACAGGCAAGCTCGATTCACTTCCGCGATCGGCATGATTTCACGATCGCAACGACTTCACGGTCGGAAATGACTTAATGATCGGAATGAAGGCCGTACGGCTTACAGCTCCGCCCGTTGCGGGCAAGGCATTCCGGCGGCATCGCCACAGCGAGATGCCGTGGGCACTGGTCTGTTGCTCATTTCTTCGGACTGGCGCACCAGCGCGGCGAAGACCAGCGCAAAGCTTCCCAGGATGACAAAAACGATGATCAGGCGTGCTAACGGCAATATGTCGGCCTCGTCTGTTAGCGCGCACATCCCCGAACATCAGGATATTCTCGAGGGATCATGCACACAGATCAAAAGTGCCGCAGCGTCCTTTTGATGTCCCGAGGGATCCGGCAATGCTGCGGGCGCCCCACGCCACCCATGCCGGCTAACATGATCGATCCAGCTTTACGAGAGGTTACGCCCGGCCTTAACCATCACATTCGTTGGTGCCTTGACATCAACCGCGACCGGCCCGCTTCGGCAGGCCGCGGCGCGATCGCTTTGCCGGCCGACACAACGGCTCTCTTTGCAGACCTGCCCGCCCATGCTACCCCGGCGCTGGCGCGGTCGGAACTGCCGCCAATCGGTCGCGATCGGGAAGCCATGAGCACAGCCGCCAACAGCATCGCCTTCGTCTCGTCCGACACAGCAGACGCCAAGGCGGCGCTGGAAAGCCTGTCGGCGCGCTATGGCCAATGTCCAGTCGCGGATGCCGGGGTTGTCGTGGCCTTGGGCGGCGACGGCTTCCTGTTGCAGACCTTGCGCGACACGATGGGGACGGGAAAGAAGGTGTACGGCATGAACCGTGGCACCATCGGGTTCCTGATGAACGAGTACCGTTCCGGTGGGCTCACCGAGCGCATCGTGGCAGCGGTCGCCGAGACGATCCGCCCGCTGGAGATGCTGGCCGTCACCTCGGAGGGAGAAACGGTCTCGGCTCTGGCGATCAACGAAGTGGCGCTGTGGCGCCAATCCTATCAGACGGCCAAGATTCGCATCAGCATCGATGATCAGATACGGCTTGAAGAGCTGAATTGCGATGGCGTCATGATCGCGACGCCGGCCGGATCCACGGCCTACAATCTCTCCGCGCACGGCCCGATCCTGCCGCTCGATGCGCCACTTCTGGCGCTGACCCCGGTCAGCCCGTTCCGTCCGCGCCGCTGGCGCGGTGCATTGCTCTCCAACAAGGCGACCGTGCGCTTCGACATTCTGGAGCCGGAAAAGCGGCCGGTGAACGCCGCCGCCGACCATACGGAAGTCAAGGCGGTGACCTCCGTGACGGTGCGGGAGTCGCCGACGGCGACGGCGACCTTGCTGTTCGATCCCAACCACTCCTGGAACGAGCGCATCTTGGCCGAACAGTTCCGGTATTGAGCCGGCACAGACACAAGCAGCCGGATTAAGCATCGCGATTAAGGTTACGACTTCACAATCGCGCCAATCCCGCCCGTTTCTGTTGACAAATCGCGGGCTTGCGCCTAATCGCAATACCAATCTTGCAGGCGCGTGGCGCTTGCCGCGACGAACAACGTTGCGCTTCCCCGAACCAGCCAAAGACAGCAACACTTGTCCTCAGACACCACGACCGCTCAAGAAGCGTTGACCTTTTCAGACCTCGGCCTGTCGCCGAAGGTGCTTTCCGCAGTTACCGATGCCGGCTACACGCAGCCGACTCCGATCCAGGCCGGCGCCATTCCGCACGCCTTGCTCGGCAAGGACGTGCTGGGCATTGCCCAGACCGGCACCGGTAAGACGGCTTCCTTCGTGCTGCCGATGCTGACCCGGCTGGAAAAGGGCCGCGCGCGTGCCCGCATGCCGCGCACACTGATCCTGGAACCGACGCGTGAGCTTGCCGCGCAGGTCGAGGAAAACTTCATCAAGTACGGCAAGAATCACAAGCTCAACATCGCGCTCCTGATCGGCGGCGTGTCGTTCGACGAACAGGACAAGAAGCTGGAGCGTGGCGCCGACGTGCTGATCGCGACGCCCGGCCGCCTGCTCGACCACCGCGAACGCGGCAAGCTCTTGCTCAACGGCGTCGAAATCCTCGTTATCGACGAGGCCGACCGCATGCTCGACATGGGCTTTATCCCCGATATCGAACGCATCTGCGAGATGATCCCGTTCACCCGGCAGACGCTGTTCTTCTCGGCGACGATGCCGCCGGAAATCACCAAGCTTACCGAAAAATTCCTGCACGCGCCGGTGCGCGTCGAGGTCTCCAAGGCCGCGTCGGCCGCGACCAACATCATCCAGCGGCTGGTCAAGTCGGGCTCGAAACCCTGGGACAAGCGCGAGACGCTGCGCAACCTGATCAAGGCTGAAGATGCCGAGCTGAAGAACGCCATCATCTTCTGCAACCGCAAGGTCGAGGTGTCGGAACTGTTCCGCTCGCTGCTGAAGTATGATTTCGACGCCGGTGCGCTGCATGGCGACATGGACCAGCGTGCCCGCATGCAGATGCTGGCCAATTTCCGCGATGGCAAGCTGCGCTACCTCGTCGCTTCGGATGTTGCCGCGCGCGGCCTCGACATCCCCGATGTCAGCCACGTCTTCAACTATGACGTCCCGATCCATGCCGAGGACTATGTCCACCGCATCGGCCGTACCGGCCGCGCCGGGCGCTCGGGCAAGTCCTTCACCATCGCGACCAAGTCCGACACCAAGTATATCGACGCCATCGAGCGGCTGATCGGCACCGAGATCGAGTGGCATGACGGCGATCTGTCGACGGTGGTCGCCAGCGAAGGCGAGGACGACGCGCCGCGCCGTGGCAAAGGCGCGCCGCGCCGTGCCGGCCGCAAGGATGACGACCGTAAGGACAGGGGCGAGCGTAAGGACGGGGGCGAGCGCAAGAAGGGCGGCGAACGTCGCGCCAGACACAGCGAGGAAGACGCCCCGGCCGTGGCTGCCCAGCAGCACGAGCAGTCCAATGCGGCAGAGACGCCGGTCGCCGACGTTGTCGAACGGCGCGCGCGCAAGGATGCAATCCGTTCGGAAAACACCGAGCGTAAATCCTCCGATCGCAATGAGCGCGCACCGGAGCGCGGTGATACCAGGCCGCAGCGCGGCGACAACAACCGCCCTGGCCGTCAACGCCATCAGGAAGACAACGACGCCACCGTCGGCTTCGGCGACGACATGCCGGCCTTCATGCGAATCGTCGCCAAGGTCTGATTCCCGGGCGGGCAAGCCAGCGATCCGGCTTGCCCTCGGTAGACGCACAGATGGATGTCGACAAGCCTCGGCTTGGCGTGCCTGTTACATCGGGCCCGGCATCATCTTGGTCGGTTTCTCCAGCATCGGAAACTCGGCCTTGTTGCATTTCACCTTCGGGTTCGTCGGACTGAACATGCCGTTGGGATTGTCGTTCAGCCAGGCGTGAAGGTCGTAGTGGACGAATTCCTTCGGGATGAGCGGATAGTGCCCCTCCATCGGGCCCATGAAGGTCTGGCCAAACAGCTTCGGCGGCGCTTTGACGTCCGGCGTCAGCGGCACCAGCCATTCCACACCGACCAACTTCAGGCCTTTCTTGGTCGGCTCGTAGATCAGGACGTTGGGCTTCATCGGGTCGAGTTTCTGTCCGACACTCGGGACATTGACGAAATGGATGCCCATGGCGCCCTTCGGGTAGTCCATCGAGCCCGCTATCTTTTCTCCGCTGTAGTAGACGCAGCCGACCGTCGACAGATAGAGGTCGCGGACGGCGGCGGTGTAGTCCTCATATTTGGCGAGCGATTTTTTCAAGGCATCGATGTCGGCCTTGTTGGCGTCCTCGGCCCTCGCCGCAGCGAGGCCCAGCCATACAGTTGCAATGCCTGTCAAAGCAAGGACGCCGCAGCGCCCAAGGGTGGCTGTTCTTGTCATGCATTCCTCCCAGACTTCTGATCTGGCCGTGCAAGACCGAGGCGGAAAAATGCTGATTGCGCGGCCGATTGTACCGCCTCATCCCCTCCGGAACAGGAATGACAATATTCCTTTCCATGGTCGCGGGAAAGAAATTTATTAGAAATTGCTAAAATATAGAGCGCACCCTCGCTCAAGCAAAACGGCTCCGCGTGGGAGCCGTTTCGTAGTGGCTTGCCGAACAGGTCGGGGCGCTTGCCGGACAGATCAGGTGAGCGGCGAAAGCTGTATCTCGACGCGACGGTTCTGGGCGCGGCCCTCGGACGTCGCATTGGAAGCGACCGGACGCGTCTTGCCGAAGCCGGTGACGGCGAAGCGGCGCTGATCGACGCCCTGGCCAGACAGATAATTGGCGACCGCCAGCGCACGACGCTGGGACAGATCGAAATTGTGCTGGTCGCCACCGGTCGAATCGGTGTGGCCGAAAACGTCGACCGTGGTCTGCTTGAACTTCTTCAGCACCAGCGCAACCGAGTTCAGCACCTGGTAGAAGCCCGGCTTCACCGCATCCTGATCCGAATTGAAGGTGATGTCGGACGGCATGTTGAGGATGATCTGGTCGCCGCTGCGGGTGACGCTGACGCCAGTGCCCTCGAGCTGCCGACGCAACTCCGCTTCGTTCTGATCCATCGTGGCGCCGATGGCGCCGCCGGCCAGCGCGCCGATGCCGGCGCCGATCAGCGCATTGCGACGGTCGTTGCCGCCGGCAAGCAGACCCAGGCTGGCACCCGCCAGCGCACCAAGACCGGCACCCGCGGCCGTGTTGGAAATCTTCTGGTCACCCGTATACGGATCTGTGGTGGTGCAGGCGCTCACGAGCAAAGCCGTCGCCACGACGACGAGCACGGTCTTCTTCATAGATGGTCCCTCTCCAAGTCGCGCCTTTTCGACGGCGCCAAATCAGCCCTTGCCGCGACTTGTACCATGAAATGCGGCGAAAAGCGGAACGGGAAAATCGACCGCAACGGCTTTTCCCCGGAGCCGGTCAGGTAACGAACCGTGTTGGCCGGCTACCAGAGATTCTTGCCGTCAATGACCACCACTTCGACCTTGTCGAGATCGAAATCATCGAACAACCGTGAATTGACGCTGATCTTTGGATTGTCGAAATCCGGCTCGCCGGTGGACCAGTCCGGTGTTTCGGTGAAAGTGCCGCAGCCGCAGATGGCGCAAAACCCATGTTTTACGGTTTTCGATCCCCACTGATAGAAGGAAACCTTGTTCGGCGGCGTGATGAGCTTGAACTGCGACGGGATGTAGTAGGCCCACAGCGAACCGCGCTTCGAACAGAACGAACAGGTGCATTGCGTCACCGTTTGTGGGGCCTGCGAGACCTCGAACATCGTCGCCCTGCAGTGGCAGCTTCCCTTGATGATCATGAAACATCACCTCTCCGTTGTCCGCCGCCCCTGCAAAAGGGCACCATAAAGAAGCGATGCTGACAACTGTCCGTCAGCATCGCTTGTGCCCGATCGAGCCGAGCGGCGCTCGTCTGGGTTCCGTGTCAACGTGCATAGGGGATAGGCTATAGAGCAGAAGCTGGCATATGACGCGGGTCTAAGGCTGAAAGCGGCCTCGGCCTTCACCTGCCGATATAGGCGGCCAGTTCGTCCGGCGTCCCATTTGGGAAAGCCTGTTTCAGGAAGTCCAAGAACGCCGATACGCGCGCACTGAGCAGCCGCCGAGATGGGTAGAGCGCCCATAGCGAGATCTCGGGGCCGTCGATATCCCCCCAATTCACCAGTGTGCCGTCAGCCAAATCGTGGGCCACCAAAGAAATGGGAAGCCGTCCCGCACCGACGCCGGCTCGCACCGCATCCCGGACCATGATGAGCGTTGACAGAGCGAGGAGAGGCTCGACTGTAATCGTCGAGCGGCCAGCTTGCGTCTTCACGTGCCACGTTTGCCGATCGCCCGGGCCGCGAGCAACGCCAGGAGCGGCGAGTCCATCTGTCGTGCGAGGAAGGCCGGGGCTTGCCACCACGACCAGACGGTCGCGCAGAAACGCCCGTCCGACCAGGCTTTCGTCGGGATCTGGATTGACTCGAATTGCCAGGTCATAGCCTTCCTCGATCATGTCCACATACCGATCCTCGGTCGTGATCTCGAGCCTAACCTCCGGATACTTAACGGCAAATCCCGCGGCAATCCTCCCCATTGCGGTCTGAGAAAAATGGAGAGGTGCGCTGATCCGTAATCTGCCCTTGGGTCTCTGACCGCCCGAGGCAATCGCCGCCGCCGTCTCGTCCAGTTCGGCAAGCAACGTCCCCGTTCGGTCGAAGAGGGCCCGTCCTTCCTCGGTCAGCTTCAAGTCACGCGCACCCCGTTCAAACAGGCGCAGATCAAGACTGCTTTCCAACTCTCCAACGCGCCGGGACAGCGTTGCCTTGGGCCGGCCGGTGGCCCTTGCAGCCTTGCCGAAGCCAGCATGACGGGCAACGAGATTGAAATCCGCGAGAGCAAGAAGATCCATGGCGCGTTCCACTAGTGAGACGATGCGTCTAAATTTTCCGCCTGTTGGGCGCTTTGTGAGCCACGCATATGGGAGGCGTCAAGCACCCCAACAGGAGAAATTCCATGACCATTCTCGTTACCGGCGCCACGGGCAACATTGGCCGCCAAGTCGTCGACCACCTCGTCAAGCGCGACGCCGATGTCCGTGCCCTCGTCCGCGATCCATCGAAAGCCAGCTTCCCGGCAGGCGTATCCGTCGTGCAAGGCGACTTTCTCGATGTCGATTCGCTGCGCAAAGCCATGTCCGGAGTTTCCACTCTGTTCCTCTTGAATGCCGTGGTACCGGACGAGTTCACCCAAGCCTTGGTCGCGCTGAACGTCGCCCGATCGGCCGGTATCGAGCGGATCGTCTATCTGTCGGTGATCCACGCTGACGTCTATGTGAACGTGCCACACTTCGCCGGCAAGTTCGGCGTCGAACGGATGATCGAGCAGATGGACTTCAAGGCCACGATCTTGCGCCCGGCCTACTTCATCCAGAACGATCTGATGGTCGAAGACACCATCACCGGCTACGGCACCTACCCAATGCCGATCGGCGCGAAGGGTCTTGCCATGATCGACGCCCGTGATATCGCCGAAATCGCCGCCCTTGAGCTGTTGCGCCGTGAACAGTCCGCGGAGCCGCTTGCGCTGGAGCGGATCAACCTCGTCGGTCCGCAGACACTGACCGGGACGGATATCGCCGCAATCTGGTCAGACGTGCTCGCCCGTCCGATCAACTATAGCGGCGACAACACAGAGGGCTTCGAGCAAAATCTCAAGCAGTTCTTGCCTGCCTGGATGGCCTACGACATGCGTTTGATGGGCGAGCGCTTCTTCACCGACGGGATGCTGCCGGAAGCCGGCGACGTCGAGCGCCTGACCGCGCTTCTGGGCCGCCCACTACGCCCATATCGCGACTTCGCCTCGGCACTCGCGGCTTCCGCCTGAGGCAACAGCGCCACAGGCCAGCCATTACAACCAGGGTGGAACGATGGCCGGTCTTCCGATGCATTTGTCACAACTTAAAAAGAGCGCGGCGGGACGAACAGGCAGATCGTCCTGCCGGCATCGAGACCGCCTTGATGAGCGCACCAGTGAAACTCGCCGTCAGGGCTGTCCTTGATGCGCTTGTCTGTCATGGGAACGACCTCGCCGGTGCCGGCGATCACATAGCCTTCGGGTTTCTCCAGCACTTCCCCGGTGTGTGTGGCACGACAATCATAGTTGGCACAGCAAGCGAATGGATAACTCCAGCCTTGCGGCTTTGCCGCCGTGGGCTCGGCGTCATGGGCAAAGGCAGCTGGCGTAAGTATCGCGAGCGCACCGATGGCGAGCAGGGAAAACATAAGTCGGCCAGCCGGTTGAACGGCTCTGGCCGATCGGAATGTGGCAGCAGACATGGAAACGTTCCTTTCAAACGAGCATCAAGCGTTTCGCTTGCCCGTTCCCGGAACGTGTCTTCCCAGTGGCCGGATCGTCAGGTCGCAGATATGCCGCGTCCGGCCATAAATGCTTTTTCTCTCCCAGCCTTTGGATGCTGGGCTGATTCCTTGGCAGGCGCAAGAAGTTGCTGCTATCGGCGATATCGCCGTGCAGGCGCCAACCCTCTGCCATTGCTGACGAGATTCAGGCCAGGTCCCCCTCCCGGCATACGAGTTTCGAATAACGGGCGAGCATCGAAATAACGGCGATTGCCCGAATCGGTTCCAGCCTATCGAGCGTCGGAGCCGGCGATCACGTGCTCTTGATATTGCGGCAGGTCGTCTGTGATGTCGAACCAGGCCGCCTTGGAGCCGACGAAAATGTGCGCGGTCGGACGAATGGAAGGATCGTCGACAAGGGTTCCCATCGGCACATGGAAAAAGGCTCCTTCGCGTACGAGCGAATAGAGCAATGAGCCGCACAGTCGGCAATGGGCGTCATGAGCGCCGCTTTGATCGCCGAAGATCAGGAGCCTGTCCTTGCCCTCGACCAAGGCAAGCTTGTCTCGCTCGATCCCGGCAAAAGGTTTGAAGGCCGAACCGGTGGTCCGCCGGCAATTCGAGCAGTGGCAGTTGGCCGCGTAGACGAATTCGTCGGCGACGTCGTAGCGCACTGCTCCGCAGAGGCATTTTCCCGAGAGCCTGCGTGCCATCGTCGGTTCAGCTCCGTCGTTCAAGCGGCTGCTTTTAGTCCAGGTCCGCCACCACTTCACCCGCACCGCCCTCGATGCGTTGCGACAGCGAAGCCTCCATGAAATCGTCGAGGTCGCCATCGAGCACACTGGAAGGGCTGGTGCTTTCGACACCGGTACGAAGGTCCTTCACCAGCTGATAGGGCTGCAGCACATAGGAGCGGATCTGGTGGCCCCAGCCAATATCGCTCTTGGACGCTTCGGTCGCGTTGGCAACGGCTTCGCGCTTCTTCAGCTCCTCCTCATAGAGGCGCGAGCGCAGCATCTCCCAAGCCTTGGCCTTGTTCTTGTGCTGCGAACGCTCAGCCTGGCAGGCAACCGCGATACCCGTGGCGATATGGGTGATGCGCACGGCCGAATCGGTGGTGTTGACGTGCTGGCCGCCCGATCCCGACGAGCGATAGGTGTCGATGCGAACGTCGGATTCGGACACGTCGATCTCGATCGTGTCGTCGATGACCGGATAGACCCAGACGCTGGCGAAGGAGGTGTGCCGGCGCGCATTGCTGTCATAGGGCGAAATGCGCACCAGGCGATGGACGCCCGATTCCGTCTTCAGCCAGCCATAGGCATTGTGGCCCTTGATCAGCAAGGTCGCGGACTTGATGCCTGCTTCTTCGCCGTCATGCACTTCCAGCACCTCGACCTTGAAGCGGCGGCGCTCGGCCCAGCGCGTGTACATGCGCAGCAGCATCGAGGCCCAGTCCTGGCTTTCGGTGCCGCCGGCGCCGGCGTGGACTTCGAGATAGGTGTCGTTGGCGTCGGCTTCGCCCGACAGCAGTGTCTCGACCTGGCGGGCTTTCGCCTCGCCCTGCATGGAGCGGAGAGCGGCCTCGGCCTCGGCGATGACGCCTTCGTCGCCCTCTTCCTCGCCGAGCTCGATCAGGCCGATATTGTCCTCCAGCGCCTGCGTCAGGCCCTTGACCGATGCAATGCCTTCCTCGAGGCCCTGGCGCTCGCGCATCAGCTTCTGCGCCTCCAGCGGTTCGTTCCAGAGGCTGGCGTCCTCGGCGCGAACGTTCAGGTATTCAAGCCGCTTGATGGCCTGATCCCAGTCAAAGATGCCTCCTCAGCAGGGTTATCGCCTGCCTGATCTCGTCGACAATATTCTGCGTTTCCGCGCGCATGGCCTGGTATTTTGTCCTGTTGCTGAAGTGACACTTCGGTCGGCGCGATACATAGGGACGGTGCCGCCTTGTGTAAAGCGGACATGTGCAAAGCCAAATGGCCGGCCCCAAGGTCAGCCCCCAAGGCCAGCCGTGCCGACGACCGGACCGTTAGTAGAGTCCGCCGCCGCCGTCCTGGATGGCCTGGTTGGCCTGTGGCGACAAGGTGCCGCCGGAGGCATTGGAGCCGTCGGCGCCCATGCCGATCACCCAATAGCTGTCGGCGGGGCCGGTGCCCGGCTTGAAGGCCTCGACGATGGTGCCCGGATCGCCCGATGCCGCCCGCATGCCGGTCTTGCGGTTGATGGCAACCAGGTTCATGCCATCGGGAACCTTGAAGTCGACATTGGGCGTGCCGTCCAGCGCAACGCGCATGAAATCCTTGAAGATCGGGGCCGCGAGACCGCCGCCGGTGGCGCCATGGCCAAGGCCGCGCGGCGTGTCGTAGCCCATGTAAAGGCCGACCACGAGGTTCGGCGTGTAGCCGATGAACCAGGCGTCCTTTTCGTCGTTGGTGGTGCCGGTCTTGCCAGCGATGTGGCGGCCGAGCTCACCGATGGTGGCGCCGGTGCCGCGCTGGACGACGCCTTCCATCATCGAGGTGATCTGGTAGGCGGTCATCGGATCGAGAACCTGCTCGGAATTGTCGACCAGTTCCGGCTCCGGCTGGTTCTTCCATTCAGGCGCGTTGCAGCTTTCACAGCCACGTTCGTCCTGCTTGAACACCGTCTTGCCGTAGCGATCCTGGATGCGGTCGATCAGCGACGGTTTGATCGACTTGCCGCCATTGGCCATGATCGAATAGGCCGAAACCATGCGCATGACGGTGGTCTCGCCAGAGCCAAGCGCCATCGGCAGATACGGTGCCAGATGATCGTAGACGCCGAAGCGCTCGGCATATTCGACGACGAGCTTCATGCCCATGTCGTTGGCAAGCCGCACGGTCATCAGGTTGCGCGACTTCTCGATGCCGGAGCGCAGCGTCGCCGGACCGGCGACGGTGCCGTCATAATTCTTCGGCGTCCAGGTCGTATTGCCGCTCTGGATGGTGATCGGCCCGTCCATGATCACCGAGGCCGGCGTGTAGCCATTGTCGAGCGCGGCCGAATAGACGATCGGCTTGAATGAGGAGCCCGGCTGACGCATCGCCTGGGTGGCGCGGTTGAATTCCGACTGCGAATAAGAGAAGCCGCCGACCATGGCCAGTACGCGGCCGGTGTGCGGATCCATGGCGATCAGGCCACCCTCCACCTCGGGAACCTGGCGCAGGCTGTAGGTGTTGTCGGAGCCTTCGTTCTTCTGCACGAAGATGACGTCGCCTGGCTTCAGCACGTCGGACGGTGACTTGGCCCTGACTGTCTTGCCATCGACCAAATGGCGCATGGCGAAACCCATGTCGTCCTTGCTGACGGTGCCTTCGACGCGTTCCTTGACGATCTCGCCCGACGCCTGGCGTGCGGGCTGCAGGCCGATCGACAACCCAGTCGCCGAACTGTCGAGCACGACGGCAAGCGACCATTCGGGAACGTCCTCCAGCCCCTTGACGGCGCCCAACGAGACGCCCCAGTCGCCGGACACGTCGATCGTCTTCACCGGCCCGCGATAGCCGCGCAGCGTGTCGTATTTCATCAAACCGTTCTGCATCGCCTTGCGGGCAATGAGCTGGACCTTCGGGTCGAGGGTGGTGCGAATGGACAGGCCGCCCTCATAGAGCGCGTTCTCGCCGTAACGGGCGATGATCTGCCGGCGAACCTCTTCCGTGAAATACTCGCCGGCGAAAAGATAGGAACCGGTGCGGCGCGGGGCAACGCCAAGCGGTTCGGCCTTCGCTTTCGCACCCTCTTCGGGAGTCACGTAACCGTTCTCGACCATCTGGCCGATGACCCAGTTTCGCCGCTCAAGCGCCCGATCGGCATGTTTGAAGGGATTGTAGTTGGCTGGGCCTTTCGGCAGCGATGCCAGATATGCGGCCTCGGCCACGGTCAATTCGTTCACCGACTTGTCGAAATAGGTCAGCGCGGCGCCGGCGACACCGTAGGCGTTGAAGCCAAAGAAAATCTCATTGAGATAGAGTTCAAGGATGCGATCCTTGGAATAGGCCTGTTCGATGCGAAACGAAAGGATGGCCTCCTTGACCTTGCGTTCCAGGGAGCGCTCGTTGGTGAGGAGGAAGTTCTTGGCAACCTGTTGGGTGATCGTCGAACCGCCCTGCATCGGTCCACCCGAAACGTAAGTGAGCGCCGCCCGGCCCAATCCCGTTATGTCCACGCCAGGGTGGTTGTAGAAATTCTTATCCTCGGCGGACAGGAAGGCAGCCTTGACGCGATCCGGGATCGCCTGGATCGGCAAATACAGGCGCCGTTCGCGCGCATATTCCGCCATCAGAGAGCCATCCGAGGCATGGATGCGGGTGGTCACCGGCGGTTCATATTTGGCCAGCACTTCGTAGTCGGGCAGATCCTTTGCCACATGGCCGATGTAAATCGCAACGCCCGCCGCGACCAAAAGGGCCAGCGTCGTGCCGATGCCGAAGAAATAGCCAATGAGACGAATCATACCCGCTCCAGTCCTTGGTTCGGGAATTTCCTAAACGAAGCCGCCTTCCGCGCAAGCTTTCGTGCCGGGCCCAAACCGTAATCGAAAACCCATGTCGCCGCCATGTGGACAAAATACGGCAAGGCCTTGTTTCGTGGCCGCGTGCTGGAAATAAAGGCACCGGGTGTTGTCATACAGCAACGCCGCCTTTGGTTGTAGGCGTGGCCAGGCATGTCAGCCTCCGGTTCCGGCTCCGGCACGGGCGGAAGCAAAAAGCGCGACGGCGTTGGTGATGCTTTGCGCGGCTTTGTCGCGCCAATCGGCGTTGAGCAGCTGCGCCTCGTCCTTGGCGTTCGAGAGATAGCCGAGTTCGACCAGCACCGATGGCACGTCTGGCGCCTTCAGCACCTTGAACCCAGCCGAACGCTGCGGATTGTTGATAAGACCGACGCTGGTCGAAAGCTGGCCGACCAATGTGTGGGCGAAACTCATCGAAAAGGTGTGCGTCTCGCGGCGGATCAGGTCGATCAGGATGTCCGTCACCTCCTTCTTATCGTCCTTGATCACCATGCCGGCGAACTGGTCGGAGAGATTTTCACGGTCGGCCAGCGCCTGCGCCTCGGGATCCGACGCCTTGTCGGAAACCGTATAGACGGTGGCGCCGCGGATGCCCTTGACGCTGATGGTGTCGGCGTGGATCGAAATCAGCAGATCGGCCTCATGCTGCCGCGCAATGCGGACTCGGTCGTCCAGGCGCAAATATTCATCGGTGTCGCGGGTCATGAAGACATCGTATTTGCCGGCCGCGGCGAGCTTGTCGCGCAATTCCGTGGCGAAGGCGAGCGTGACGTTCTTCTCGACGGTACCGTTCAAGCCCTCGGCACCGCCGTCGACGCCGCCGTGGCCGGGATCGATGACGATCGTGAAGCGGTGCCCGGGATTGGAGACCGGCCCGGTGCCGACCCGGCCGCCCTTGTCGGTCGAAACCGTGGAGCCGGTGGTCAGCGCCTGGTTGGCAAGGGCTGCATCGAACTCGCGCGCGGAGGCCGCCGACATATCGATGGCCACGCGGTAGCCGGTGCCGTCCTCGTCCTTGAGCACATCGAGCTTATCGACGGCGAACGGCCCCTTGCCGGTGAGGATCAGCCGCGAAACGCGGTCGCCGAGTTCGCCCAGGCGCACGCCCCTGACCAGGCCGCGCGGCTTCAGATCCTTGGCGTCGATGGCCAGCTTGGTGTTCGCCAGGTCGATGACCAGACGATTGGGGCCACGCAGCAGGAACCATTTGATGTCAGGCTCGCGATCGAATTCCATGACGATGCGCATCTTGGTGGCATCGCCCGCCATTTTGTAGCCTTTCGCCACCAGCGGTGCGTCGGCGGCATTGGCGAGGGAGGAAAACGTGGAACAAACCACCAGCAGCACGAGACAGAAGGCGCCGAGTATCCGGCCGCCGACACGACATCCCTTGTCTGCGAGGTCTGCCAGTCCCATCTCTCTTCCAGTCGCTCCCGGTTTGGCGCCCGGCGCCCGCTCGTTTCGTCGAAGTGCCGGTTAGGCCGCGAAGTCGATTAACGATTGGTATCCAGAGAAGGTTAACCAAGCCTTTTCATGCAGGGCTGGAGCCTAGGTTTACGCTACGGAACTGCTTTTTGCCGGCATCGGAAATCGGGGTTGCCTTCCACCCCGCCAAATCATAAAAGCGATAGTGGATCACTGCAATCCTGGAACCGCCCTCCTCCGCAGCTTCCTGCTACAGGGTCAGATGAAAGGCGGCTCCTTTCGCTTCACGCGAAAAGGCTTCAGGTGATCGCGACGAATTTCGCAGGTGTGCGCCCGTGGCGGGGGAATCGCCTGCGTGAGGAAAACGGCCGGGTTTGTTCCCGCGCCGGCTCTGTACGAGCAAATAAGCTGGTCCGGTTTCCGGGCTTTGGTTCAAAGGTTCTGCTGGTGACGATGGCTTCAAGCGCAATCATGGAAAGGTCCGCATCAAACCGCGCCAATATGGCAGCGGGCGGCACCGCCATGACACGCAGGCAGCGTCCGGCGGACGTTCAATTATCCGGCACCCATATTCATCCAGACACACAGCAGCGGGCTTTGCCCCGCCAGCTGCGGCTGACGGCTGCCGGGGGGAAACGAAATAATGCCCAACAAAATGCTGATAGACGCCTCCCACCCGGAGGAAACACGAGTTGTCGTCGTACGCGGTAACCGCATCGAAGAATTCGACTTTGAATCCCAGGACAAGAAGCAGCTCAAAGGAAACATCTACCTCGCCCGCGTAACGCGCGTCGAACCTTCCCTTCAGGCAGCCTTTGTCGAATATGGCGGCAACCGTCACGGTTTTCTCGCCTTCAGTGAAATACATCCCGACTACTACCAGATCCCGGTCGCCGACCGTCAGGCACTGCTGCGCGCCGAAGCGCAGGAAGCCGAAGACGAGGAGAACGAGGATAGCGAAGGCGAGGATCGCCAGAGCCGCGATCGCGGCCGGCGCGGACGCCGGCGCGGCGGCAAGAGCCGCGACCGCGGCGAGCACCCGCGCGACGCAGGCGGAGCCGAATCCGGCGACGCAAACGAAGCCGCTGGCGAGGCAAGTGAAAATGGCGACAATGGCGCCGATGCCGTCGCCGAGGACACCTCCAACGTTTCCGAGACCGTCGAACACGCGGCGGATACGTCGGCGGATGCCGATGCATCCTCGCATGACGAGGCTTCTGCAGAGCAGGAGGAAAGCGAAACCCGCGAAGGTGGCCCCACCTCGATCGCCGCCTCCGTCGAAGCCGATGTGATTTCCGAGCCCGTCTCGCAGGCGGACCAAGGCAGCGACGCCACCTCCGCCGACAATGATCGCGGCATGCTCGAAGAGGTGTCGTCCTCGCATCCGGACGATCATGAGATCGAATCGGTCGGTGCCGAGGATGCGCTGGAAGAAGTGCGCAACCGCCGCAAGCCGGTGCGCCGCCAGTACAAGATCCAGGAAGTGATCAAGCGCCGGCAGATCCTTTTGGTGCAGGTCGTCAAGGAAGAGCGCGGCAACAAGGGCGCCGCACTCACCACCTATCTGTCGCTTGCCGGTCGCTATTCCGTGCTGATGCCGAACACGGCGCGCGGCGGCGGCATTTCCCGCAAGATCACCAGCGCGGTCGACCGCAAGCGCCTCAAGGAGGTCGTTGCCGATCTCGAAGTGCCGCAAGGCATGGGCGTCATCCTGCGCACCGCCGGCGAAAGCCGCACCAAGGCCGAGATCAAGCGCGATTACGAATATCTGATGCGGCTTTGGGAGAACGTGCGCAACCTCACGCTCCAGTCCACCGCCCCTGCCCTCGTCTATGAGGAAGGCAGCCTGATCAAGCGCTCGGTGCGCGACCTCTACAACAAGGATATCGACGAGATTCTCGTCTCCGGTGACGAAGGCTACCGTGAGGCCAAGGACTTCATGCGCATGCTGATGCCGAGCCACGCCAAGGTGGTTCAGCCGTTCCGCGACACGACGCCTATCTTCGTGCGCAACGGCATCGAGGCGCAGCTCGACCGCATGCTGCAGCCGCAGGTGACGCTGAAGAGCGGCGGCTACATCATCATCAACCAGACCGAAGCGCTGGTCGCCATCGACGTCAATTCGGGCCGCTCCACCAAGGAGCACTCGATCGAGGACACCGCGCTCCACACCAATCTGGAAGCGGCCGAGGAAGTCGCGCGTCAGCTCCGGCTGCGCGACCTTGCCGGCCTGATCGTGATCGACTTCATCGACATGGAGGAGAACCGCAACAACCGCTCCGTCGAAAAGCGGTTGAAGGATCACCTCAAGAACGACCGTGCGCGCATCCAGGTCGGCCGCATCTCGCATTTCGGCCTGATGGAAATGTCGCGCCAGCGCATCCGCGCCAGCGTGCTGGAATCGACCATGAAGCCCTGCCCGCATTGCGGCGGCACGGGCCATGTGCGCTCCGATTCGTCGGTCGCGCTGATGGTGGTGAGGGCGATCGAGGAATTCCTGCTCAAGGATTCGCGCAGCCACATCACGGTGCGCACGCCGTCGGCTACCGCACTCTACGTGCTCAACCACAAGCGCGGCACGCTGGTGGAACTCGAAAGCCGCTTCGGCCTGACCATCACGATCGAGGCCGACGATGCGGTTGGCGCCCAGCACTACGCGATCTTCCGCGGCGCGCTGGCCGAAAAGCCGGAAGGCTTTGTCGAGGCGCGCAGCCTGCCGGCCTATGTCGAGCCGGAAGAACCCGAGGACGAGATCGTCATCGAGGAAGATGAGGAAGCACCTGCCCAGGCCGAGCAGCCAAGGCACGCCCAGCCATCGCAGCACCAGCAGCCCAGGTCGGGTGAGCCAAGGTCGGGTGAGCCAAGGTCTGGCGAACCCAGGACGGGCGAGCCGAGGTCGGGCGAGGACGGCGAAGGCCGCGACCGCAAGCGCCGCAAACGCCGCAGACGGCGCGGCGGCAAGGATCGCGACCGCGAACATGGCGCCCCGACGGACGGCTCGTCCATCTCCGCACCGGCCGGCGATTTCGCCGAATCGGCACATGAGGCGGACAATGACGACACCGAAACGGACGATGCCGCAGCGATCTCTGCCAGCGCGTCCGACGAGGCGATACAGGCTTCTGATGACAGCCAGGGCAAGAAGCGCCGACGCGGCAAGCGCGGCGGCAAGCGCAACCGCCGCGAGGACGGTGAAGGCGAGACCGAGGCCGAGGCCGGCGAAGCAGCCGATGCCTCGGTGGTCGATGCCGCTGAAGCTGAGACGGTCGCTAGCGAAGCCGTAGCAGTTGAAGAAGCTGCTACTTCTGCGCCGGCGAACGACGACGCCCCAGCCGAAAAGCCGAAGAAGAAGCGCGCTTCAAGGGCAAAGAAGGCCCCGGCCGAAGTCCCCGCCGAGGCGGTGACTGAGGCAGCTCCCGAAGCTGCCGTCGAGCCCGCTCCTGTGGACGATGCGACCGTCGTTGCCGAGCCGTCCGTTGCCGAAGAGGAGCCGGCGAAGGCCCGCCCGTCGCGGCGCAAGGCGGTGGCTGCGGATACTCCGGTCGTGCCGGTAGTCTCTTCGAGCGTCGCCGATGAGGCCAAGACCGAAGAAAAGCCGAAGCGTGCCGGATGGTGGCAGCGGAAGGGCTTTTTCTAAGCTTTTCAGTTAGTTGAGCTGATTTTCTGACAAGCAGGAAATCCCGCGCGATCGAAAAGATGGCGCGGGATTTTTCATATCCGGCGTTCCGATAGGGCGGGAAACGCTAAGGCGCGAAGATCGACCAGTTCATCATCCTGGCCAGCTTTTCCAGTGCGATCGAACCGAGCTTGGAGTTGCCGTTGGCATTGAGGCCGGGCGACCAGACGGCAAGCGAGGCGACACCCGGCACGATGCCCAATATGCCGCCGCCGACGCCGCTCTTGCCGGGAATGCCGACGCGGAAGGCAAAATCGCCGGAGCCGTCATAATGGCCACAGGTCAGCATCATGGCGCCGATGCGCCGTGCTCGCTCGGCCGACACCACGGAATGCCCCGTCGCCGGGTTCTTGCCGCCATTGGCGAGGAAGCGGCCGGCCATCGCCAGTTGCCGGCAGCTCATGGCGATGGCGCAGTGATGGAAATAAACGCCTAGCGCAAGCTCCGGTGCATGATGGAGGTTGCCGAAGGATTTCATATAGTTGGCGAGCGCAAAGTTGCGGTAGCCGGTGGCGCGCTCGGAGGCCGCCACCTCGCGGTCGATGATGATGGTCTCGTCGTCGGCCAGGAACTGTATGAAACGCAGGATCTCGCCAATCGCCTCGCGCGGCTGGTGGCCGGCAAGCAGAATGTCGGAAATGACGATGGCGCCGGCATTGATGAACGGATTGCGCGGAATGCCGTTCTCATGCTCGAGCTGCACGATGGAGTTGAATGGATTGCCGGACGGCTCGCGCCCCACCCGCTTCCACAGCGCATCGCCGACATTGCCGAGCGCCAGGGTCAAGGTGAAGACCTTCGAGATGCTCTGGATCGAGAACGGCTGGTCAGCATCGCCCGCCACCAGCACGCGGCCGTCATTGGTCACGGCAGCGATGCCGAATTTCCTCGGATCGACCTTGCCCAGTTGGGGAATGTAGGTCGCGACGTCGCCGCGATCGGTACGCTCGGCCATTTCCGCGGCGACCTCGGCCAATGCCTGATCAAGTTTGGGGGCCTGTTCGAGTTCCGGCATGGCGCTACCTCAACCAGCGTTCGATGCGCGCCATGGCCTCGACCATGTCGTCATGGCTGCCGGCATAGGAAAAACGCATCGTACGGTGCCCCGCCTGGGTGTCGAAGTCGCGGCCGGGCGTCGCCGCCACATGGGCTTCCGCCAGCATCTTGCGCGCGAATGCCATGCTGTCGTTGCTGTGCCGGGTGACATCGCAAAAAGCATAGAAGGCACCATCCATGGGCGCGGCCAGCGGAAAGCCGAGCTCGGGCAGGCGCTTCATCAGCAGCTCGCGATTCCAGGCATAGCGGCCCTTGACCGCCTCCAGTTCCTCCGTCGCGGCAAAGGCCTCGATCGCGGCGATCTGCGACAGCTCCGGTGGCGAGATGTAGAGGCTCTGGGCGATGCGCTCGACCGGCCGCACCAGCTCCTCGGGCAGCACCATCCAGCCGATGCGCCAGCCGGTCATGCAATAATATTTCGAGAATGAGTTGATCACCGTCACGCTGTCCCCGAAGCCGAGCGCCGTGGTGTCGGGGGCGCCGTAGGCCAGCCGGTGGTAGATCTCGTCGGAAATGACGGCGATGCCGAGCGCTTCCGCCGTGCTGACCAGCGCCGACAGTTCGTCGGCCGGAATGACGGCGCCGGTCGGATTGGCCGGACTTGCAAACAGGACGCCCTTCAGCGGCTTCTGGCGATGCGCCGCCTCCAGATGGCCGGCATGCAGGTAGGCCGCCTCGCCGAGCTCGATCTCGACGACATCGATGCCGAGCGCCGCCATGATGTTACGATAGGCGGGGTAACCAGGTGCTGCGATAGCAACGCGGTCGCCCGGATCGAACATCGCCAGGAAGGCGAGATTGAAGGCGGCCGACGATCCGGTGGTTACCGCGATCCGCCCCGGCTCGACATCGAGCCCGTAGTGATCGGCGTAATGCCCGGCGATCAGATCGGAAGAGCGTCGTGTAGGGAANCCGGTGGTTACCGCGATCCGCCCCGGCTCGACATCGAGCCCGTAGTGATCGGCGTAATGCCCGGCGATCGCCTTGCGCAAACCAGCCAGACCCAGCGCGTCGGTGTAGCCGATGCGGCCTTCCTGCAGGGCCTTGGCCGCCGCGGCGCGAACCTTTGCGGGCGCCGGATCGGATGGCTGGCCGACCGCCATGGAGATCACCGGCACGCCCTGGGCCTTCAGCCGGTTGGCTTCAGCCAGCACATCCATGGCGTGGAACGGCTCGACATTGCCACGGCGTGAGAGCGAAACGACCATTTTATCTATCCCGACGGTTGAGCACGGCATGCCCTGGACGCATGCGCCGCACAAATGCCCGATTGGTGTGAGGATCACAAGTTGAGGAAGTTTTTCCGGTGCCGACTTTTCATCTTTCGCCCGCTCGTCTACCAGTGGACACGTCATGTTGAGCCGACCCAGATCGACAATTGCAGAGGTAGCGCGTGTTTTCGCGACACTTTCGCTCGGCCTCGCCGTCGCGGTGGCGAGTTCGGTCACCGCCTTTGCCCAGTCCGTGCCGGTGGTGCGCGACGCCGAGATCGAGGCTTTGGTCCGCGACTATGCGCGGCCGATCTTCAGGGCGGCCGGGCTGGCGAATGACGGCATCGACATCGTCCTGGTCAACGATTCCAGCTTCAACGCCTTCGTTACCGGACGCCGGCTGTTCATCAACACCGGCGCGCTGATGATGGCTGAAACGCCGAACGAGATCATTGGCGTCATCGCCCACGAGGCCGGCCACATCGCCGGCGGCCACCAGCAGAAACTGCGCGACCAGCTCGAACGCGCCAAGACGATGGCCATCATCGCCACCTTGCTCGGTGCCGGCGCCATGGTTGCGGGCGCCACCACCAACAGCCGCGGCCTTGCCGGCGCCGGCATGGGCGTGGCGGCTGGCGGCGGCGAGATGGCGCAGCGCAGCATCCTCGCCTATCAGCGCACCGAAGAAACGACCGCCGACCGCTCGGCAATCACCTATCTCAACGCCACCGGCCAGTCCGGCATGGGCATGCTGAAGACATTCGCCCGCTTCCAGAGCGCGCTGTCCTTATCCGGCACGCAGGTCGATCCCTATCGTATCAGCCACCCGATGCCGCAGGAACGCATCGCCAATCTCGAAGTGCTGGTCAAACAGAGCCCCAATGTCGGCAAGGTCGATCCGCCCGCGCTGCAGCAGCGCCATGACATGATGCGGGTCAAGATTGCCGTCTACATGGAAGGCCAGGCGGCTGGGTCACGGCTGATGCGAAAGATGCAAGGGACGCTGGCCGGGCTATATGGCGACGCCCAGTCGACTTACCTTTACGGCAATATCGCCGCAGCGCTCGCCAAGACCAACGCCCTGATCAAGGCGCAGCCCAGGAATGCCTACTTCCAGGAGTTGCGCGGCGACATACTGATGAAGGCGAACAACCCCAAGGATGCGGCGGAAGCCTACGCCAAGGCGGTCAGCCTCGACCCGGCACGCTCCGGCTTGCTGCCGGTCTCGCTTGGACAGGCGCTGATGGCCATCGGCACACCCGATTCGCTCAAGAAAGCTGTCGCGCAGATCAACAATGGTCTGGGGCGCGACAAGGAAAATTCCATCGGATATCGCTATCTGGCGCAGGCCTATGGCGAGTTGGGGGACATACCGGGCGCCGAGCTCGCCACTGCCGAAGGTCATTTCTATTCCGGTAACTACAAGGATGCGAAGATATTCGCCATGCGGGCGCAGCAGCAGATGAAGCGCGGCGAGCCGCGCTGGATTCGCGCCCAGGACATCATAAACTACAAATCATCAGGCAAGATCTAGTGAACCCTCCGGCCATGCGCTGCGACATAGCCAGACCGGGAAACAGGCAAAAGGAACGAGAACAATGAAAAAGGCACTGCTGCTGGGCACCACGGGAATCGCTGTAGCCCTTGCGATGCTGGCTTTCGGTTTCGTCGCCGGCAACCCGCAGATCGCCAAGGCCGGCACGGCCCAGCCTGTCCAGGCGGCCGAGCCTGTCCAGACGGCTGAGCCTGTCCAGATAGCGGGCGCCGACACCAAGATCGACCGAGCCGAGGTCGAAGGCATCATCCGCGACTACCTCTTGAAGAACCCCGAGGTGCTGCTCGAAGTGCAGGACGCGCTCGAGGCCAAGCAGAAGGAAGAGCAGCGCATCGCCCATCTCGGCGTCATCAAGAACGCCAAGGACCAGATCTTCAACTCCGCCTTCGACGGCGTCGTCGGCAATCCGAACGGCAAGGTGACGATCGTCGAGTTCTACGACTACAATTGCGGCTTCTGCAAACGCGCCATCGAAGACATGCGGGCGCTGACCAAGACCGATCCGGACCTGCGCTTCGTGCTCAAGGAATTCCCGATCCTCGGCCCGGATTCGCAGAAGGCGAGCGTCGTCTCGATGGCGTTCCACCTGATGATGCCGGAAAAATACGGCGAGTTCCACAATGCGCTGCTTGGTGGCCAGGGACGCGCCACCGAGGCGGCCGCGATCAAGATCGCGCTTTCGCTCGGCGCCGACGAGGCGACGTTGCGCGAGAAGATGAAGGATCCGTCGATCCCCGAAGCCTTCTCCAAGACCTACGATCTCGCCAACAAGCTGTCGATCACCGGAACGCCGTCCTACGTCGTCGGCAACGAGGTCGTGTTCGGGGCTCTCGGACAGGATGTGCTGGCGGAGAAGATCGAGGCGGCGAAAGCCGGGCTTTGATCCGCCGCCGATTTTCATCACGGGTGCATTTCGGCCTGTTGTGGACAGTGAAAGAACGCACTTGCGCTCTTTCCGCAGGCGACTATGCCCGGTATAGAGGCCCAGCGCGCCGGCTTGATGCCGGCGCCGAAAAAGGTCGGCTTTTTTGAAAACGGTTTTCGTCCTGAACGGTCCCAATCTCAACGCGCTCGGCAAGCGCGAGCCGGGCATCTATGGCGGCAAGACCCTTGCCGCGATCGCCGACGACTGCAAGCAGGCGGGCGCGTCGCTTGGGATCGAGATCGATTTCCGCCAGTCGAACCATGAGGGCGACCTCGTCGACTGGATCCAGGAAGCCGGCGACAAGGCTGCAGGCATCATCATCAATCCAGGCGCCTACAGCCACACCTCGATCGCGATCCACGACGCCATCCGCTCGGTCGCGCCGCTGCCGGTCGCCGAAGTTCATCTTTCCAACATCCACGCGCGGGAACCATTCCGCCATGTCTCCATGGTCGCGCCGGTCGCCGTCGGCATGATCTGTGGCTTTGGGCCGCTCGGCTACACGCTGGCGCTGCAGGCGCTGGCCGCGCGCTTATGACCGGCCCACAAACAGAAGGCTCGAAAATGTCGATAAAGAAGACCGGTGTTGACCAGCAGCTGATCCGCGATCTGGCGGGCATACTGAACGACACCAACCTGACCGAGATCGAGGTTGAACTGGGCGACCTGAAGGTGCGCGTGTCGCGGCAGGCGCCCGCCGTCCACGCGATTGCGGCCCCCCAACCCGCCTATGCCCCAGCGGCAGCCGCTCTTCCCGTGGCCTCGGCCCCGGCGGCCGCGGACGTGTCGAAGAACGCGGTGGCTTCACCGATGGTCGGCACCGCCTATCTGGCGCCCTCACCGGACGCCAAGCCGTTCATCGAGATCGGCCAGAAGGTCAAGGAAGGCCAGACGCTGCTGATCATAGAAGCGATGAAGACGATGAACCAGATCCCCTCGCCGCGCGCCGGCACGGTAACGGCGATCCTGTTCGAGGACGCGACGCCGGTCGAATACGGCATGCCGCTTGTCGTGATCGAGTAGAGCGGGCCGGATGTTCCAAAAGATCCTCATCGCCAATCGCGGCGAAATCGCGCTTCGGGTGCTGCGTGCCTGCAAGGAACTCGGCATCCAGACCGTTGTGGTGCATTCGACCGCCGACGCCGACGCCATGCATGTCAGGCTTGCCGACGAGAGCGTGTGCATCGGCCCGCCGCCGTCGCGCGACAGCTATCTCAACATCCACCAGATCGTCGCGGCCTGCGAGATCACCGGCGCCGACGCCGTGCATCCGGGCTACGGCTTCCTGTCGGAGAACGCCAAGTTCGCCGATATTTTGGCAGCCCACAACATCACCTTCATCGGCCCGTCCGGCGACCATATCCGCATCATGGGCGACAAGATCGAGGCCAAACGCACCGCCAAGCGCCTCGGCATTCCGGTGGTGCCGGGTTCCGACGGCGCGGTGACCGAGGAAAAGGAAGCCAAGCGCATCGCCTCCGAGATCGGCTATCCGGTGATCATCAAGGCATCGGCCGGCGGCGGCGGACGCGGCATGAAGGTTGCCCATACCGAGGCAGACCTCGAGGTCGCCTTGCAGACGGCGCGCTCGGAAGCGGGCGCCGCCTTCGGCGACGACGCCGTCTACATCGAGAAATACCTGCAGAAGCCGCGTCACATCGAGGTGCAGGTGTTCGGCGACGGCTTTGGCCGCGGCGTGCATTTCGGCGAGCGCGACTGCTCGCTGCAACGGCGCCACCAGAAGGTCTGGGAAGAGGCCAATTCGCCGGCTCTCAACGCCGAGGAGCGGTCCCGTATCGGCAGCATCTGCGCCACGGCCATTGCCGATCTCGGCTATTCGGGCGCCGGAACGATCGAATTTCTGTACGAGAACGGCGAGTTCTATTTCATCGAGATGAACACGCGCCTGCAGGTGGAGCATCCGGTGACGGAAGCGATCACCGGCATCGATCTCGTCCACGAGCAGATCCGGGTCGCCTCCGGCGGCGGACTTTCGGTCAAGCAGGAAGACATCAAGTTCAACGGCCACGCCATCGAGTGCCGCATCAATGCCGAGGATCCGCGCACCTTTACGCCCTCGCCCGGCACCATCACGCATTTCCACACGCCTGGCGGCCTCGGCATCCGCGTCGATTCCGGCGTGTATTCCGGCTACAGGATCCCGCCCTACTACGACAGCCTGATCGGCAAGCTGATCGTGCACGGCCGCAATCGCGTCGAGTGCATGATGCGGCTGCGCCGCGCGCTCGACGAATTCGTCGTCGACGGCATCAAGACAACCTTGCCGCTGTTTCGCGATCTCGTCGGCAATGCCGACATCGCCAATGGCGACTATGACATCCACTGGCTGGAAAAATACCTGGCCAAGGAAGAGTAGTCCGGGGACGCGATGACCCGCCCTTACGCGCCTGGCTATCGCATCCCCACGGACCTCCTGCTCAAGGCATACGCCTCGGGCGTCTTTCCCATGGCCGAAAGCGCTTCCGACCCGGAGGTGTTCTGGGTGCGGCCGGAGACGCGCGGCATCATTCCGCTGCACGGGTTCCACACGCCGAAGAGCCTGAGGAAGACAGTCCGCAAAAACCTGTTCGACATCCGCTTCGACTTCGACTTCGAGGCAACGATCGACGGCTGTGCCGAAAAGCGCGAGGAGCGCCGCTCGACCTGGATCAACGCGCCGATCCGCGAAGCCTATGTGCAACTGCACCGCATAGGTCATTGCCATTCGGTCGAGGCCTGGCGCGAGGAGCGGCTGGTCGGCGGCCTCTATGGCGTGTCGCTTGGGCGGGTGTTTTTCGGCGAAAGCATGTTTTCCAAGGAGACGGACGCGTCGAAGACCTGCCTCGTCCATCTCGTCGAACGCTTGAAGGCGCGCGGGTTCGCGCTACTCGATACGCAGTTCACCACCGAGCACCTCAAGCGCTTTGGTGCTGTCGACGTGCCGCGCGGCAAATACGAGAAGATGTTGGCCGAGGCCCTGAAGGGCGAAGCGGTCTTCTTTCCGTAAAGATCAAGCCTTATCGGCCGCGGCCTCGATCGGGGTCTGCGAATGGAACATCATCTTCCAGCCGTTGACGCGGTGGACGTAGCCGGTGCTGACCAGCGCGGCATAGGGTTCGCCATTCTCCCGCGTCGCATGCGCCTCGTAGGTCAGCATGATGACGTCACTGCCCGGTTCGATTATGCCCCTGAGCTCGATATCGAGGTCGCGCCATCGGTTGGGATTGGTCGCCGTCTTGGCCAGATCGGCATTGTCCATCGCTCGTGCCATCCGCGGAAATGCCACCAGGCACTCCGTGTCGACATTGGCCGCATAATAAGCGGCATCGCCTGTCCAGAACCCTTTTTCGAGTTCGAGCAACTCTGTCTTGTTGGCCGTGATCCGCTTGCTGTCCGACATCGGAATGTCCTCCGGGCGCATCGATGCGCCGTCGCCCGTGGCCCAACGCATGATGACCACGACGGTTCCCGGGGATCAGTTGGTGTCGGTGGTGTCCGGCTCCGTGGGATCGGGCTGTTCCACATCCGGGCTGACCTCAGCGTTCGGCTTGGCGGCAGCCGGCTTGGCGACCGCCGGCTTCGAAGCGTCGGCCTTGGTGGCGTCCGGTTTGGTGGCATCCGGCGCCGGTACATCGGACTTCTGCTTGCACGCCTTCAGCCAGACGTCATAGACGGCATGTTCGACGGCGTTAAGACCCGGGCTTTCGGCAAACATCCAGCCGGTGAATATGCGGCGAATCTTGCGGTCCAGTGTGATCTCGTCGACCTCGACGAAGGAGTCCGTCTTCGGCTCCTCGTTCTGCGGCCGGGAATAGCAGACACGCGGCGTCACCTGCAAAGCGCCGAATTGCACCGTCTCGTCGATATAGACATCGAAGGTGATGATGCGGCCAGTGATCTTGTCGATGCCGGCGAACTCGGCAACCGGGTTGGTGATGCGATCCGATCCCGCGGGCGGAGCCGGCGCAGGTGCCGCAGGTGCGGGCGACGCGGCAAAGGCGGCGGTGCTGACGGCGAGGCTGGCAGCTACCATCAGACCGCCTGTCGAGATTCGGTTGAAAAAGCTCATGCAAGGGTACCGGTGGTTCGCGCCCAGGTGATTCCGTCGATCGCCAAGGCTAGTCGGCGTTTTCTGATGAGCAAGCAGCTAAACACCAATTGTGGCGATAAAGGACCAGCCCTGCAATTCGTGCTGTGACAAGTCGGGGCGCCGTTGCAAGCCGGGGCTGTTACGAGCCGGGCGTCCAGGCGTCGTAGTCGCCGGTAACCTGCGGACGGTGCTGGTTGGTCAGCACCGAGCCCTTCGGGCGATAGGCCGCCGGTGTTCCGGTCAGATTGGGCTGATGCGATTTCTGCCAATCGCGCGGCTTGTAGTCGTCGCTCGGTGGCGCGACATCGACCCGGTGGTGAATCCAGCCGTGCCACCCTGGCGGAATGGCGGAGGCTTCCGAATAATTGCGGTAGATCACCCAGCGGCGTGGGCGGCCTTCCGAATCGACACCGCCTTCGTAATAGACGTTGCCTGTCTCGTCCTGGCCGACCTTCTTGCCGTACCGCCAGGTGTGCAGGCGCGTTCCCAGCGTCTGGCTGTTCCACCAGGTGAAAAACTGCGTCAGGAAAGTCTTCATCTCAGAACCCTCGCGCTGGCGGCGCCTGTTTCCTGCTTATGGCGTCAGGCCTTCGGGAAGGCAAGGGTTTTGCCACGCAGAGCGCGCAAATGGCGCGCCCGGGATCGACACCGATTTGTGACTTTCCACATAACGGGATGCGCGCTTGCCAAGTCTTCCCGGTGTTTCTAAAGCTCGGCGCGGTCCGCGCGGCAATATCAAAACTGACCGCGAGCCCAACGGAGGTGACGATTGGCCACGGAATTGCCGACCACCGACAGCCGCATCAGCCCGAGCCTGATTCGCCAGCGCAAGGGAGGCACGCCTCTCGTTTGTCTCACTGCCTACACCTATCCCGTCGCCCGCCTGCTTGATCCCCATGTCGACCTGCTTCTGGTCGGTGACAGCGTCGCCATGGTCCTGCATGGCCATCAGACGACGCTGGGCGCCTCGATCGAGATGATGGTCGCGCATGGGCAGGCCGTGATGCGCGGTTCCGCCAGGGCCTGCGTGGTCGTCGACATGCCGGCCGGCACCTATGAGGATTCAGCCGCACAGGCCGTTGGCTCGGCGCGGCGCATCGTCGACGAAACCGGCTGCCAGGCGGTCAAACTGGAAGGCGGCGTCGACATGGCCGGCCGGATCGCCGCGATCGTGGCCAACGGCATTCCAGTCATGGGCCATATCGGCCTGCTGCCGCAATCGGTCGAGAAGGAAGGTGGCTACAAGATCAAGGGCCGCACGGACGAGAATGTCGCGGCGCTGGTGGCGGACGCGCTGGCCGTCGAAAAGGCCGGTGCGTTCTCCGTGGTCATCGAAGGCACCATCGAGGCGGCCGCCGCCGACATCACGCGTCGCATCGCCATTCCAACCATCGGCATCGGCGCCAGCGCCGACTGCGACGGCCAGATCCTGGTTATCGACGACATGGTCGGACTGACCGTCGATCGCGTGCCGAAATTCGTCAAGGAATATGCCGATCTGCGCGGCGTGATCGCGCATGCCGCCGAGCGCTACGCATCGGAGGTGCGAAGCCGCACATTTCCCGGCCCTGCCCACGTCTTTTCGAGTCCAAAACTCTTTTCCCGCACGGACACAAGTGGCGGAGATGACGCATGAGCCGGCCTGCCGTCGTCGACAGCGTTGCCGCCCTTCGCGCGCGGATCCGTGACTGGCGGCGCGATGGGCTTCGCGTCGCCATGGTGCCGACCATGGGCGCGCTGCATGAGGGGCATCTCTCCCTGATCAGGATCGCCCGCGAAAGAGCCGAGCGCTGCGTGGTGTCGATCTTCGTCAACCCGACGCAGTTCGCGCCAAGCGAGGATCTCGACAAGTACCCGCGCCAGCTCGCCCGCGATCTCGATATGCTGGCGACGGCAAGGGCCGATCTTGCCTTCACACCGACGGTCGATGCGATGTATCCCGCCGGCTTTGCCACCAGGATTTCGGTCGGCGGCCCTTCCGCCGGACTCGAATCGGATTTTCGCCCCACCTTTTTCGATGGCGTCGCCACCGTGGTGGCCAAGCTTTTTCTCCAGGCAACGCCCGACTATGCGGTCTTTGGCGAGAAAGACTATCAGCAGCTTTGCGTCGTCAGGCAGCTCTGCCGCGACATTGACCTGCCCGTCGAGATCATCGGCGCGCCGACCATACGCGATGCGCATGGCCTGGCCATGTCATCTCGCAACGCCTATCTCGGCGAGGCCGAACTCCAGATCGCTCGCCAGCTCAACGTGGTCCTGCGCAAGACAGTAGCCGCGCTGGCGGCGGGCGCCGACCAGAAAGACACAATCGCCGAAGCCCGCCGCACCTTGATCGCCGCCGGCTTCCACACGGTCGACTATGTCGAGGCCCGTGAGAGCCTGACGCTTGGGCCATGGCGGCACGACCGCGCGGGCCGCGTTCTCGCCGCCGCCTGGCTTGGCAAGACGCGACTGATCGACAATGTGGAAGTTCCCACTGCTTAAGTCGGAAGTGGAGCTATTCCTCGGTCGGCATATGCAGATACATCGACTGGATGCCGACCCGGCCCGGGCCGGTGAAGCGGTTGACGATGAAATTCATGTTGGCGCCGAAGAAGCCGCTCGACAGGCGGTCGATCTTGGTTTCCATCTTGACCGAGGTGTCCTTGAACAGCCAGCCGCCCGGCTCGATGTCGATGGTCTCGCCTGGTGCAAGCGTCTTTTCGAAGACATTGCCGTAGCCGTGCAGCCAGACGATGCCGTCGCCGGCATCGCCGCGAAAACGGTCGATGAAAAAACCGCTCTGGCCAAACAGCATCGTCGCCAGGCCGCGCACCCGCTCGAACGTGTAGTCGACATTGCCGGTAGCGGCGAGAAACTGGTGTTCGCGCACCTGGATCTCCTCGCCGCGCCTGAGATGGATCGGCACGATGTGGCCAGGTCCGTCGCGGCTGAAGGCGATGATGCCCGCCCCCGACGCCTCGGTGACAAAGATCTGCATGCCGGCCATCATGCGTTTCAGCGCGCCCCTCAGCGATTTCAGCCCGATGGTGATGGTGGAGTTCTTCCACAAAAGGATGTGGTGCTCGAAATAGACCGGCATCCGCGTCACATCGACGGAAAGCACGGGCACCAGCTCGCCCGCTATATGATAGGTGACGCCACCAAAAGTTTCGTCCGACACTTGTGTCGGCATCAGTTCCGGCAAGCTTGGCATGATCCCCCCAGCGCCGCCTTGCGTGCCGGTTCATTCCGGCTTCCGCACGGTCAGCTGAGGCAGCTTTGGGGCCGGAGCCAAGGGGCGTCAAACGAAAACAGCCCCTCCACAACGCCGCTCGCGCGAAGGTGATCCAGACCTGTCCGCCGGAAGGAATCAGTCGGCGAGCGGCCGGTGATAGACGAGCGTTGCCTCACCAGTGGCGCGTGCGCGCTCGCCGGCATCGCCGGACCGCACGAAGCCGTTCGCCTCGTAGAAGGCGATGGCGTGCGTATTCCGCTTCTCCACCTCCAGACGGACGGCCCGGGCTTCGGGGAAGCATTCGATGACCTCGTCGAGGAGCATGCCGCCAATGCCCCTGCCCTGCAGGGTTGGAAGCACGTAGAGCTGTTTCAGGACAACCAGTTCTCCGCCATCGACGCTTTCGGCAAAAGCCACGCCGCCAATGCGCTTTCCGTCATCGGCGACGAGGAATTCGCTGTTCGGCTTGGTCAGCCGCGCCTTCAGCGCGGCGATCGAATGCCATTCCTCGGTTATCGCGGTGACCCGCGCGGGGCCGTAGATGGCGTCATAGGTCGCGTGCCAGGTTTCGACCAGCAACGCCCGGATGGCAGCAAGGTCACGATCCCCTGCGGTGCGAACGAACATAGCCCTACTCGATGCCGAGCTTGGCCTTGACCAGGTCGTTGACCGCCTGCGGGTTGGCCTTGCCGCCCGTTGCCTTCATCACCTGGCCGACGAACCAGCCAGCCATCGTCGGCTTGGCGCGCGCCTGCTCGACCTTGTCGGGATTGGCTGCGATCACCTCGTCGACGGCCTTCTCGATGGCGCCGGTGTCGGTGACCTGCTTCATGCCGCGGCTCTCGACCAGCTGGCGCGGATCGCCGCCCTCGTTCCAGATGATCTCGAACAGATCCTTGGCGATCTTGCCGGAGATCGTGCCGTCCTTGATCAGGTCGATGACAGCACCAAGCTGATCGGGCGAAACCGGAGCGTTTTCAATATCCTGGCCGGCCTTGTTCAGTTGCCCGAGCAGATCGTTTATGACCCAGTTGGCGGCGAGCTTGCCGTCGCGGCCGGCGGCCACCTTCTCGAAATAGTCGGCGATCGGCTTTTCCGAGACCAGGATCGAGGCATCATAGGTCGAGAGGCCGAGCGAGGCGATCAGCCGTGCCTTCTTGGCGTCGGGCAATTCCGGCAACTCCTTGGCCAGCGCATCGACATAGGCCTGGTCGAACTCGAGCGGCAGAAGATCCGGATCGGGGAAATAGCGGTAGTCGTGCGCCTCTTCCTTGGTGCGCATGGAGCGCGTCTCGCCCTTGACGGCATCGAACAGGCGCGTCTCCTGGTCGATCTTGCCGCCATCCTCGAGGATGGCGATCTGGCGCCTCGCCTCATAGTCAATGGCCTGGCCGATGAAGCGGATCGAGTTGACGTTCTTGATCTCGCAGCGCGTGCCGAATTCGCCGCCGGGCTTGCGCACGGAGACATTGACGTCGGCGCGCATCGAGCCCTCGTCCATGTTGCCGTCGCAGGTGCCGAGATAGCGCACGATGGTGCGCAGCTTGGTGACGTAGGCTTTGGCCTCGTCGGCGGAGCGCATGTCGGGCTTGGAGACGATTTCCATCAGGGCTACGCCCGAGCGGTTGAGATCGACATAGGACATGGTCGCGTGCTGGTCGTGCATCGACTTGCCGGCATCCTGTTCCAGATGCAGGCGTTCGATGCCGACCTCGATGTCCTCGAATTCGCCCTGGCGGTCGGGACCGACGGAGACGATCACCGTGCCCTCGCCGACGATCGGCTGCTTGAACTGCGAAATCTGGTAGCCCTGGGGCAGATCGGGATAGAAATAATTCTTCCGGTCGAAGACCGACTTGTGGTTGATCTGCGCCTTCAGGCCGAGGCCGGTGCGGATCGCCTGCTTGACGCATTCCTCGTTGATGACGGGCAGCATGCCGGGCATCGCCGCATCGACCAGGCTGACATTGGCGTTGGGGGCCGCGCCGAAAGTGGTCGAGGCGCCGGAAAACAGCTTTGCTTCCGAGGTCACCTGCGCATGGACCTCGAGGCCGATGATGATCTCCCAGTCACCGGTGGCGCCAGGGATCAGGCGTTTTGCGTCGGGCGTGCGGGTATCGATGAGTGTCATGGTAGCCTGCGCTTCTAGCTCGCGAATATTGCGATTTTCGCGAATTTGGGTGTTGGCCTTCGCTAGTGCAAACCGCCCGGCGAGACAAGCGCAAAGCCGCAGGTTGGCCTTTTCTGACCTGTTCGCCTATAGGACTCCCATTCCAATGGAGAGTGGATGTCCACTTACGCTCAGTCCCGGTAGGCCCTGACCATCTCGACCTGTTTCGAAAGCTGAAACGCAAGAAGGCGGTTTCGTCGTCGGGTGGCCGTCCCTACCGCATCACAAGGCGCGGACTTGAACTCGTCCGCTCCGAACTCGACAACAGGTAGCCTTGTGCCGCCGGCCGGAATATCGGCCGGCGTTTTCCTTCGCCGCTCAGGCGGTGGCGATGTAGGCGCGTATTTCCGCGGCCTCACGCTCGACATCCTCGATGCGGCGCTTGACCACGTCGCCGATGGATACGATGCCATCGAGCAGGCCGTCCTTTTCCACCGGCAGGTGACGGAAACGCCCCCTGGTCATGATCTCCATCACCTCGTTGACGGTGTGGTTCTCGTTGCAGATCTTCACCTTCGGCGTCATGGCCGAGCGCACGGGAATGTCGAGCGCTGCGGCACCTTCCCTGGCGACCACCCGCACGATGTCGCGTTCGGACAGGATGCCGACGATCTTGTGATCGCCGTTGGTGATGACCAACGCGCCGATCTTGTGTTCGGCCAGGATGCGGATGGCTTCGCTCAGCTTTTCGTTCGGCCCGAGCGTCAACACGTCATGGCCTTTTCTTTCCAGAATTGCCTTAACCGTCATGGCGTCCTCCTCTGCTTCGCCTGCCGGTCCCCTGCCCAGACCGGCTTCACGTAAGAGTGAACATGGTGCGCCGTGATCGGTTGCATTTCAAGTGCGGTCGAGGCTCTCCCATTCCGGCGCCTGCCATCCTCTGTCGAACCACCGCAGGCCGAAAAAACCCGCGATAAAGCCGCCAATATGAGCTTCCCAGGCAATCTGGCCATCTGTTCCCGGCGCGAAGCCGAGAAGGCCGGTGGCGAGGTTGATGATCATCCACATGGCAAGGAAGATGACGACCCCGCGCGAGCGCAGCACGATCGAGACCGGCAGCACCGGGCCAGCGAAAGCAGCCTTGCCGGCCGAGCGGTCGGTGTGGAAGCCGAAACGCGCCGCGGCACCCATCATGCCCGATATGGCGCCGGAAGCGCCGACCAGCGGCGCCTCTCCGTACGGATGCATCGCCCAGAAGAGGCCCACGGAAGCCAGTCCGGTCACGGCAAAGAACACTGCGAACCGGAGTGCGCCCAGACGATTGGCCAGCGGCGAGCCAAAAGCCGCGAGCCAGACCATGTTGATGGCGATATGGGCAAAACCGCCATGCATGAAAGCATAGGTGAAGGGCCGCGTGAACAGGAACCAGTCGAAGCCGTATTGTCCGGTGTAGAGGACGGGAATGAAGGCCCCGTCGTACAACAGCGTCATCTGCTGCGTGTCGTTCAGCACATACTGCTGCAGCAGAAAGACAGCCGCGCAGATGCCGATGATCGCGAGCACGACCGGCGGCAGGTTGAATACCGGCTCACGACGCCGTTCCGGCTCCAGGCCGGCCTGTTCCATTTCGGGGGGACTTTCGGGTTCGCTCATAAGCGCCAGCACTCGATCCAGGGAATTCAGTCGGGCGAGCATCTAGACCACTGGCAGCCAACTCACAAAGGGCGAATCGCCCCAGCGCGAATCAAAAAAGAAGCCGTCCAAGGTTTCCCTTGAACGGCCGGTCGAGCCCCCTGCTCCCCTAAAACTCTTGACTGAAGTGCTGCCGATCGTCGCGAAACGACCGCTTCTGGAGTGGTTTTGGTGTGCCACAGGGCTCGCCCGGGCGCAACGTAAACCACTTGTTAACCTTAACGGCCCCGACCCGTGAACAAGTGTTAACGACGCTGGCACGCTTCCTGCTCGGCAACGCATGTAGGTCATCGGAGGGCGCCCTTCTGTTCACCGATGGGACATCAGACGACAGAATGCGCGGAGCTGCATAGCATGAACCAGAACGGATCGATCACGCTGTTCCACTATTGGAACCGCCTGCGTGACGGACGCCCCGCTCCGAAGCGATCGGAGGTCGAGCCGGCCGACATCAAATCGCTGCTGGCCGATACGTTCATCCTGGAACGGGACACGCGCGGGCAACCCGTGTTCCGCCTGGCCGGCACCAGGCTGTGCGCCTGTTATGGCCGCGAACTCAAGGGGTTCTCGTTCCCGTCGTTGTGGCGCGAAAAAGACCAGCGGCTGGTATCGCGGCTGATCCATGGCGTCTTCGACCAGAAATCGGTCGTGCTGATCGCCTTCGAGGGCTTTAGCCGCAACGGTCGCTCCAACAAGTTCGAATTGCTTGCCCTGCCGCTTGACGGCGGCGTCGAAAACCCGCGCTGCCTCGGCGTGATCAGCGCCGTGGAGAAGCCGTTCTGGCTGGGTGCGGATCCAATCACCGACGCATTGATCGATTCGATCCGCGTCATCGACCCGGAAAAGGAACTCCTCAACAACCGCCCGGCGATCAGCGTTCCCTCGCTCGTTCCAGACGAGATCGACACCCCCGAAACGATCTCGGAACTCGGCCGCGCGCGCCGCATCCGCCATCTCGTCGTGTTCGACGGTGGGCGTGAGGAATAGTTGACGATCTGCCGGCCCGACGAGCTCACTTTTCCCCTTTGTTAACCCGCTTTGTTGTAGTTCTGCGATGAAGTTCCCCGCATCGACGCGCGGAATGCCAAACGGGGTGTAGGCAGACATGAGGTCAGCGGCGGTCGACTACGCGCCGTCCCAAGCTGAAAGGCGTAACTTTCAGCGCGTCCGGGTGAAGATATACGGGCGCTTCATGCTGGAAGACCGCACCGAACACCCTTGCCAAGTCGTCGACATGTCGCCCGGCAACGTCGCGTTTCGCACCGATCGCATCGGTATGCCCGGCGAGAAAGTCATTGCCTATATCGACCATATCGGCCGCATCGAAGGTGTCGTGACACGCACCCTGCAGGACGGCTTTGCGATGACGGTGATTGCGTCCGACCGCAAGAAGGACAAGCTTGCCGCGCAATTGACCTGGCTTGCCAACAAGCACGAGCTCGACCTGCCGGAAGACCGCCGCCACGAGCGCGTCGCGCCGCGCAATCCGACCAGCGTGCTGCAGCTCACCGACGGCCGCCAATATCAGTGCCGGATCATCGACCTGTCGCTGTCTGGTGCGGCGGTCGAGATCGACGTCAAACCGGCGATCGGCGTCCAGGTCACGCTCGGCACCATGCGCGGGCAGATCGTTCGCCATTTCGAGGATGGCGTCGCCATCGAATTCGCCGTCATCCAGCGCCCCGAGACGCTCGATTCCGAATTCAACACACCGCGCGCCTGACCGGATCGGTCAGGTCAGGACGCCCCAATCGAACCGGCCCTTCGCGGCCGGTTTTTTGTTCGGTAAAACAGCGATCGAAATCCCGCCGGGCAGCCCGCAGTTATCGACAGCCTGCATACTCGAAAGGCACCGGGCCCCCGCAATCCAAACAATTCAATACTCAAATGATTCAAATTTTATGTTTATTCTACAGGCGTTTTACTTAATATCTACTTCGCGCCTTTGCGTCAAATAAATCCACCTGTGGCAATGTCTCCTTCGAACGGGGAGACTAGAAATGAAAAAAACGAGGGGCAAGCTATTGCTGCTGGCAATGGCGATGCAGCTTTCCGCTTGGGGATCAGCATATGCCGCGGGACCGGCCTATATGCACACCGGCGGCCGCACCACACAGCCTGTTGGCCATTATGAATTCTGCCAGCGCATTCCCAGCGAATGCAACGAGAAGACGCCCAAGGGAGCGCCGGTCGACCTGACCCGCAAGCTCTGGGCAACGATCATCAACATCAACAATTCGGTCAACACCCGCGTCAAGCCGCGCACCGACATGGAAAACTACGGTGTCGAGGAATACTGGGCCTATCCCGGCAATGGCTATGGCGATTGCGAGGACTACGCGCTGGAAAAGCGTCGCGAGCTGATGGATATCGGCGTGCCGGCCGGCGACCTGCTGATGACGGTCGCGCGCCAGCCAAACGGCGACGGCCATGCCGTGCTGACCGTGCGCACTAGCCTCGGCGAGTTCATTCTCGACAATCTGCAAACCAAGGTGCTGTCCTGGACGGACACCGACTACACCTATCTCAAGCGCCAATCGACGGAGAATTCCGGCGTTTGGGTGACGATCAACGACGGCCGCTCCGACGCGGTCGCCAGCGTCCGCTAAGGGCGCGCAGAGAACAGAGATCAAGCGCGTCGCACGAATGGACGCGCTTCAGGAGAAACCCGGTCGAGTCCCCACCCTCCCCGTCCCCAACGACCGGGTCATAGGAGCCGGCCCCGTCCCCGGGCCGGCTCCGCCACTTCTGGCGGTCGCTTGAGCAACCTATCACCTTGGCGGCCCTGAAGATCGGTCGAGCCATTGGTGTCATCCCGACCCACCTTTCCACGAGCAGCAGGTCGAGGCACTATACGCCATTGATTTCGCCTTCTGGATCACGGTGATGTTGGAAATCCCGGAAGATCGATGCGAGCGCCATCGTCTGTTCAAGGCGATCGACGACGCGTTCAAGGCCGGTGACTTCGATGGCCTTGGCAAAGCCCTGGGCGGCTCACCACGCTGGTTCGACGAGCGCATGCCGTTCGAGCTTGGGCTCGGGCACCCGCTGGAATATGCGATTTATTGGAGTTCGGTCGGCTTCATCTCGACGTTGCTGGATGCGGGCTGCGATCCGAATTATCAGGATCACGGTGGCTTTCCGGCAATCATTGCCGCGCTGTCCACCGACCGCACCGACCGACTGGAAATCGTCAGACTGTTGATCGACGGTGGCGCCGATCCCAACATGCGGGGCGTGAACGACTGGACACCGCTTCACTATTCAGTGGTCATTCGTAGCGCCGAAGCAATCCGCCTGCTTTTGGCGGCGGGCGCCGACCCGATGCTCGAAACCCGCATCGACAACTATACGACAGCCGTCGAGGAGGCCGACAATGCAGGCTTCGAAGCCGGTGCTTCATTGTTGCGTGATGCGATAGCCGGGCGCGGCTCTAGCGGACGGTGAATTGGGCTGCGATCGTCGGCAACACGGACAGGTAGGAATGCCCTCAAACCTTCTTCAGCCCCGCCTTGAAGCGTTTGCCGTTGGCGACGTAATGCGCAGCCGAGCCGCGCAACCTGGCGACCGCCGCGTCGTCAAGCACCCTGATCGCCTTGGCCGGTGAGCCGACGATCAGCGAATTGTCCGGGAATTCCTTGCCTTCGGTGACCAGCGCGCCGGCGCCGACCAGGCAATTCCTGCCGATCTTCGCTCCGTTCAGCACGATGGCGCCCATGCCGATCAGGCTGTTGTCGCCGATCGTGCAGCCATGCAGCATCGCCCGGTGGCCGATCGTACAGCCTTCGCCGATGGTCAGCGGAAAGCCGGGATCGGTGTGCATGACCGTATGTTCCTGCACATTGGTGTCGGCGCCGATGACAACAGGTTCATTGTCGCCGCGGATGACGACGCCGAACCAGAACCCGGCGTTGCGGCCGACGCTGATATTACCGATCAGCGTCGCATCGGGTGCGATCCAGTTCGAGCCGGTGTCTACGAAACTGGGCTCGGTTCCATCGATCGCATATAGCGGCATTTTCGGCCTCCGAATCGCATTCAGGCTGGAATGCCGGACCCTAGGAGACGGATCGTCCCTGAGGCAATGGCAAGCACGACGATGCCCAGCGCCAGGGACCAGGCAATCGCGGTGCAGCCGCACGACAAGAGCGCCATTGTCGAAATGCGGTTCTGGCGCCGGGCATCCAGGGCATCGTTGATCAGCATGAAGGGCCCGGCGCCGGCGGTCGCCGCCAGCGAGCGCAGCACATGCGAGGGCGATACATAGGGTTCCGCGAAGGCGACCTTGCGGCCTGACACCAGCTCCATCGTCGAGCCGATCAGTCCGCAGACCGTCAGTCCGACGACAAAAGCGAACAGGAAGGTTTCCATATCAGTCATCTTAACCTTCCATTTACCATGAAATCGCACAGTCGTTTCAGCAAGGCTGCAAGAGCCGTGCCGAGCGATGTGTGCCGCCGAGGGACACCCAAGGCGCATGGCAAGCTGGATCCGAGGACCGAGATGAAGCAGGCAACGATCGCCGACGGCCCCGAACTGACCGTGGTCGATTCCGTGCTGATGAAGCGGGTGTTCTACGCCTTCGCGGCGCTGGCCTTGCTGTCGATTGCCATCAGCCTTGGCGGCAAATGGTTCGGGCACTCCATCGCCATGGCCGGCTATACGGACGATCCGACCATCCATCAGGTGGTGATCGGCAACAATGTCATTGCCGTTCCGGCCAACACCATCCGGTTCGCCCAGGCCCGGCGCGACGGCATCGCCTCGCGTCTCGACCTTTATCTTCGCTATCCGCAGATGGACGGCTTCAGTGCGGCGGCGAGCGACGACTTCAATCACACCGGAACAGCCAAGAACATCATTTTCCTGTCCTTCGAACAGCAGATGATGTCGCGCGACATGAGCGGCCGGTTCGCGCCGATCTACAGTGCGCTGATCGTCCAGCCCGGCATTCCCGGGCCAGGCGGCACGACGGTCTACGGCTTCAATGAGAAGTCAGGCTACCTGAACGAGGTACTGGTCGTCGGCAAGCGGGAGGGCAAGGACCCCTTCGTGGCGCGATGCCTGAGCGGGCCGAGCGCCGGCGAATCGCTGGCGCCCTGCGAGCGAGACATCCATGTCGGCGAGGATCTCAGCCTCACCTATCGTTTTCCGAAAGAGTTTCTCGATGATTGGCAGGCGCTCGACGCGGCAATGACGGACGAGGCCGCGCGAATGCTGAAAACCGGGCACTGACGGACAGGTGCCGAGGCCGGCCGCGCTCGACGCGGCCCGCCGTGAAACAATGCTGGCTCAGGCCAGATCGATGTCGAGGATCGCCATCGAGAAATTGTAGTCGCCGTCGTCCTCATCCTTGAAGACGATGCCGAGGAACTCTTCACCGACATAGACTTCGGCCGAATCCTCTTTGCGGGGCCGTGCCTTGACCACAAGCTTGGGGTTCTGGAAGACGCGCTTGAAATAGGCGTCCAGCTTTCTGATTTCGTCCGGCTTCAACAGTCTTCTCCGATCATCGGGCTTGCTGGTTTGAAGGGCGCTTCTGGCACGTCGACAATGGCGATGTAAAGGCAAGCCGGGTGTATTGCACCGGAAGCCGCAGCGCCGCCGGGCAATCGCGATCACGCTAGGCAGCACGCCGGCGTGGAAAATCAGATGTCGAAGCTGACCACCTGGTCCATCGTCTGCGACGGCAGCAACTGGTCCATCTGGCGCGAAGGCTGATCGCAGCCGGTCTCGCCGACGACACGGGCCGGCACGCCGGCAACGGTCTTGTTGTGCGGCACCGGTGACAGCACCACCGAGCCGGCGGCGATCTTGGAGCAGTGGCCGATCTCGATGTTGCCGAGGATCTTGGCGCCGGCGCCGATCAGCACGCCACGGCGGATCTTGGGGTGGCGGTCGCCGCCGGCCTTGCCGGTGCCGCCCAGCGTCACGCCGTGCAGGATCGACACATCGTCCTCGATGACCGCGGTCTCGCCGACGACGAGGCCGGTGGCGTGATCGATGAAGATGCCCATGCCGATGCGCGCGGCCGGGTTGATGTCGGTCTGGAAGACCGACGACGAGCGGCTCTGCAAGTAGAGCGCGAAATCCTTGCGGCCCTGGTTCCACAGCCAATGCGCCAGCCGATGGGTCTGGATGGCGTGAAAGCCCTTGAAATAGAGAACCGGCATGATGAACCGGTCGCAGGCCGGGTCGCGATCATAATAGGCCTGGATGTCGACGCGCACCGTGGTCGGCCAGCCCTTGTCGTCGGCCAGCATCGATTTGAAAGTCTGGCGGATGAGGTCGGAGCCGATATCCTGATGGGCGAGCCGCTCGGCGATCCGGTGGATCACGGCCTCTTCCAGGCTCTCCTGATTGAGGATCGTCGAATAGAGGAAGGCGGCAAGCAGCGGATCGCGGTTGACCGCTTCCATCGCTTCATCACGGATCGAACGCCAGATCGGATCGACCGGCTGCAACGCGCTGTGGCGGGAAATGCTGATGCTGTTCATCGACGTCTTGTCCTGCGTCCTGCTAGCTTGCCTGTGGTGCTGCCTGCTATCTGGCCGCACATATAGGCCAGATCATAGCACGATTGAACTCAATTTTCCTTAGTGCTCTGTCAAATGGATTTGGTTCGCAGGAATTCAAGCAGCCATGGAAAACGAACCCTTGATCGACAATGCAGTGAAAACCGAGCTTTCGGCGCTCTACCGGGCCGAGGACCGCCACTACCACAACCTTGCCCATATCGAGGCGATGCTGGCGCTGGCTGGCGACTATCGGGGGCTGCTCGGCGACCCCCAGGCTGTCGAGGCGGCGATCTGGTTCCACGACGCCATCTACGACAGCAAGGCCAAGGACAACGAGGCCAAAAGCGTGGCGCTTGCCGAAAATTGGCTCGCGGGCCGCATCGATGCCGGGCGCCTGAGCCGCATCAGCGCGATGATCCTGGCCACCGCAACGCATGAACTGCCCCGGTTCGACGACGCAACGGCGACGCGGGATGCCAGCCTCTTGCTCGACATGGATCTGTCGATCCTGGGCGCTGAGCCGGATGCCTTCGACGCCTATGAGCGCGCGGTTCGCCGCGAATACGACTGGGTGGAGGAGCCGATGTGGCGCGCCAGCCGCGGCGCGGTGCTGACGAATTTCCTTGCCCGTCCGCATATCTTCCACACGGAGGAATTTCGCCGGCGTTTCGAGCCGCAGGCCAGGCTGAACATGGCGCGGTCGCTGGAGGCGCTGCAGAAGCCTGCCTGATCGTTCCCCCTGACGCCCTTGCGGGGGTCGCCTTACGTGGTTCGTGCTACCGGGATCGTATCGAACAGAGCCCCGAGAAACGCCCGGGCCTTCGGCCTGATCGCTGTGCGTGCTCGCAAAAGTCGATTCAAGGCGCAAGAGCCCGAGACTGAGCCCGGCACTGGCGCGCAGCTTCAAAGCGGATTTTCGGCGTAGAACTCCAGCACGCGCTGCTTGAAGGTCTTGTCCCCGACCGCCAGCATATGGTCCCTGCCCTCGATGTGAAAAGCCCTGGCGTTCGGCATCAGGGCGGCAAGCTCGTCCGGGGAACCGCCAATGTCGTCGGTGGTGCCGACGGCGATCAGCGTCGGTTGGGCGATGCGGGCAATATCGTCCTCGCTCAACAGCTCCCGCGATTTGACGATGCAGGCGGCAAGCGCCCGGCGGTCGCTGCGGGTCTGGTCGGCGAAGGCGCGGAAGGAACGGCCGCGCGGATGCGTGGTCGTGGCCGGATCGTCGGCAAGAAGGGCCGCGGCGATCGGATCCCAGTCGCCGACACCGTCGATCATGCCGATGCCGAGGCCGCCGAAGATCAGCGTCGCCACCTTGCCCGGATCGGACAGCGCCAGGAACGCCGCGATACGCGCGCCCATCGAATAACCCATCACGTGCGCACGTCCGATGCCGAGATGATCCAGCAGGGCGGCCGCGTCGGAGGCCATGGCGTCGGGCGTGTAGTCTGCCTCCTGATAGCTTTTGGACGACGAGCCGTGGCCGCGATTGTCGAAGGCGATGGCGCGGTAACCGGCATCGTTGAGCGTCTTGAACCAGCCGGGCGACACCCAATTGACATAATGGCTCGAAGCGAAGCCGTGGATCATCAGCACGGGATCGCCCTCGCCCGATGCCGGCTGGCGGTCGAGGAAGGCAAGATCGAACCCGTCATGTGAAAAATACTGCATCAGCGATCCCGCCTGCGTATTCAACCGCCGCCGCTGGGCGCATCGCCCTTGTCGGCCGGCGGCATGCCAAGCCCCGATGCGGTGCCGATCGCCGGATGGCGCAAAAGATCGCCGTCCGCGATACCGTCCCGGGCGGCCGTGCCGGCCTTGAGTTCGAGCACGAAGCGGACCGGCTCGCCGGGCGACACGATCGCCTCGGATTGCGGCTCGCCTTCCTCGATCGCCCGGATCCTGCCGTCCTGGCCGACAAAGATCAGGTCGAGCGGCATCGGCGTGTTCTTCATCCAGAAATTGACCTCGCGGGTCTCATCGAAGACGAACAGCATGCCGTGATCGTCGGCCATGTCCTCGCGGAACATCAGGCCGGCCTCCCGCTCTGCCTCGTTATCGGCGACTTCGATCGAAAAGGAGCGTTCGCCGCTTTTCGTGACCGCGACCAGCGGTGTCGGATCGACAGGAAGGACCATCGCCCGGCCTTCGGCCGCGCTGGGTACCTGAAAATAGAAGAAAGCGCCTGCGGCGATGATGACGGCAGCAACGGCGCAGATCACGCCCGCCGTCAGCCAGTTCCTATGAGCCATTCGAAATCCTCGGCCGGGTCGCCCTAATGCGAGGCCGGCAAGGTACCCATATCGGGGTGAATTTCGGCGGCCATAAGGCCTTTGTCACCGCGGCCGAAACGGACCAGCACGACCTGTCCGGGCCGAAGCTCGGTGATGCCGTAGCGGCGCAAGGTCTCCATATGGACGAAAATGTCCTCGGTACCCTCGCCGCGGGTCAGGAAGCCAAATCCCTTGGTGCGGTTGAACCATTTGACCAAGGCACGTTCGAGCCCGCTCTCCGGCGTCACCGAGACATGGGTGCGTTGCTCCTGCATTTCCGCGGGATGGACGGCGGTGGTGACATCCATGGACAGCACGCGGAAGGCCTGCAGGCCGCGCTCGCCCTGCTTGACAAGGCAGACCACGCGCGCGCCTTCCAGGGCTGTCTGGAAGCCGTCCCGTCGAAGACATGTCACATGGAGGAGGATATCGCCCGAGATACCGTCATCCGGAAGGATGAACCCGTACCCCTTGGCCACATCGAACCACTTGATGGCGCCGGCTATTTCGACGAGATCGGCGGCATCGCCGCCTTCGTCGCGCGTCAAGGCGTCGCCAAGGGTATCGGCCCGCCCCGTCAAAGAGGCCTTTTCCCCCATAAGAATGCCCCCTCTTTTCAAGAACACCGCAACTGATTCTTGATACCAGATTAACACCGGCGCTTCCCGTGTGTGCAAGACCTGACGTGCCTTTTTTCACGGTTCATTGCGGGAATACCGTATTTGTTCTTTGCCGGCATCTCCGCGGCCCGACGATTGCCCTTTGAGCGACCCGACCCTATGTTGCGCCGCAACCCAACAAATCGAGGAAAACACATGCGCTATCTGCACACCATGGTCCGCGTCGCCGATGTCGATGCCTCGCTCGATTTCTACTGCAACAAGCTCGGCCTGAAGGAAGTGCGCCGCTATGAAAACGAGCAGGGCCGCTACACGCTGATCTTCCTCGCCGCGCCGGAAGACGAGCAAAGCGGCATCAACGAGAAGGCACCGCTGGTCGAACTCACCTACAATTGGGATTCGGAAGACTACAAGGGCGGCCGCAATTTCGGCCACCTCGCCTATGAGGTCGACGACATCTATGCCACCTGCCAGCGGCTGATGGACAGCGGCGTCACCATCAACCGGCCACCGCGTGACGGCAACATGGCCTTCGTCAGGTCACCCGACGGCATTTCCATCGAGCTTTTGCAGAAAGGTCCGGCCAAGGCCAAGGCCGAGCCCTGGGCTTCGATGGCGAACACCGGAAGCTGGTAAGCTTCCATCCGTGCCGGACGAATATTGCCCGGCCTCTGGCGTTCGGCAACACAGTGCCTATCTGTCCGATGTCGCGCCGGCTTTGAGAACGCCGGCGTCTTGTCATGCCAATGGGCGTCCGCCCGCGGAGAATTCAGTCATGCCGTCCAGCCATGCCGACGTCGCCACCGAACATGCCAGCCGCTATTTGCAGCAATTGTGCAAGCACTGGGCGCACAAATTCCCGGTCGAGTTCGATCCCACCCATGGCACGATCGATCTCTCGCTCGGCCGCACCACCATGGATGCCGATGCAAGTGCGCTGCACATCGCGGTATCGACTGACGAAGCAGGTTCGCTCGAGCGCCTGGAAAGCGTCGTTGCCGACCACATCAAGCGCTTTGCCTTCCGCGAAGAGCTGAGCTTCGACTGGAAGCGGGCTCCGGCCGCGTAATCCTATTTTTTGCCGGTCTGCCCGGCCATCTCCAGCAGCGCCAGCACCGAGCGCCAGTTGCGCGCGGTGCAGGGCACCTTCAGAACGCGCGGAATGAGGTTGGCAAATACTGATTTGCCGAGCCCGTCCGGCGCGCTGAGGTAGAGCACATCTCCCTTGACTTCGAAGCGCTCGGGGTCGGTGCACTTTTCGGTGAGCCGCGCCACCTCTTCGGCGGTCGGCTCGCGCTCCAGCGCATAGGCATGGAGCTTGGTGTGGTCAGCGGCCGCTTCCGGATAGGGATTTTCGTTCACCAGCCGTTCGAACCAGGAGAGATCGCGCACCATGATGCGCGAATGAAAACCCCATTTCTTCTCGAAGGCCGCCTCGATCTGCTTTGCCAGCGTGGCGGCATCGCCCTTCCTGACCCGGAACACGGCATTGCCGCTCTGCACATAGGTGGCGACGTCGGAAAAGCCGAGATCCTCGAAGAACGTCCGCAACTCCGCCATCTTGACGATGCGGTTGCCGCCGACATTGATCCCGGAAAACAGGGCGACGAAGGTTTTTGCGCTCATATGATGAACCCCGCCAACGTCTCGTTGTCGGTGATGTCCTGATACTGGACGCCCTCGGCCTCGAAATTCGCCTTCAGCAGATCGAAATTACGGCGATCCTTGGTTTCGATGCCGATCAGAACCGAGCCGAAATTGCGCGCGGACTTCTTCAGATATTCGAAGCGCGCGATGTCGTCGTCCGGACCCAGCAGTTCGAGGAAGTCGCGCAGCGCGCCCGGCCGCTGCGGAAAGCGGATGATGAAGTATTTTTTCAGTCCCTCGAAGCGCAGCGCCCGCTCCTTGACATCCGGCAGCCGCTCGAAATCGAAATTGCCGCCCGAGACGATCGCGACAATGGTCTTGCCCCGGATCTCCTTCCTGGAAAAGTCCTTCAGCGCATCGATAGCCAGCGCGCCGGCCGGCTCCAGCACGACGCCTTCGACATTGAGCATTTCGATCATGGTGGCGCAGAGCCGGTTTTCCGGGATGAGCCGCACCGTGTCGGCGGCGAACTCCTTGAGATGCCGCAGCGGTTCGCGGCCGATCTCGGCGACCGCCGCGCCGTCGACGAAGTTGTCGACCTTGGCGAGCTTCAGCCGTTTTCCCGCCGCAAGGCTCTCGCGCAGGCTGGGCGCCCCGGCCGGCTCGCAGAAGACGAACCGCGCGTCCCGACCCTGATCGGCGAAGTAATGCGTCACCCCGGCAGCCAGGCCCCCGCCGCCGACCGGCAGCATGACGATGTCGGGCATGCGCGCGCCCGGCATCTGGTCCGCGATCTCATAGGCGACCGTCGCCTGTCCCTCGATGATGTCCTTGTGATCGAAGGGCGGCACCATGTGGGCGCCGGAGCTTTCGGTGAATTCGAATGCGGCGCGGTAGCAGTCGTCGAAGAAATCGCCGACCAGCCTGATCTCGACGAAGTCGCCGCCGAACAGCCTGGTCTTGTCGATCTTCTGCTGCGGCGTGGTCACCGGCATGAACACCACGCCCTTCCTGCCGAAATGGCGGCAGACGAACGCGAAGCCCTGCGCATGATTGCCCGCGGAAGCGCAGACGAACAGTTCGGCCTGGTTGCCGGCGGCAAGCGCCTTGCGGAAGAAGTTGAAAGCGCCACGGATCTTGTAGGACCGCACGGGGCTCAGATCCTCGCGCTTCAGCAGCACCCGCGCGCCGGTCTTTTTCGACAGATAGTCATTCTCCTGCAGCGGCGTCCCCGGAAAAATCTGACGGATCGCGGCAGCAGCGGTGGCGACGCGTGAGGAAAAGCTGGTCATGGCAAGATCATCCCGGACCGCCCGCAGGCGAGTTAGACACAACCCTATTGCACATCCGGCAGGGCAAGACCATTGTCCGATTGGCCTCGCGCCGGCGCAAACACATTCCTGCCATAATTGCAGTCACTTGAAAGCGTTTGTTGATGTCCTCTGCAAACGGTGTGAGCGCGCATCGTCGGTGCCGCTCGCGGCATCCGGCCGAGGCTCCGGGTGCTGGCCTTGCGCGGCGTTCCAGCCGTCCCGCCGCCGCGTTGGCTTTCGCGCAACAGTCGGAGGGCCGTCGCCGGACGCCGATGAGATTTCGGCTGGACACGACTTACTTCCGCCGCACTTTGGCCTGCTGGGGAGATATCGCGGAGGGTGGACGGCCCCTGTTTGGGCCCGGTGGAATTTTGACGTGGAATTTTGACGTGCATTTGAAGACGATTTGTATTCTTGCGCTTGCCTTGCTGGTTACGGGCTGCGGTGGCCGCCAAACCGAGGAACTGCTCGGTAGCGCGGTCATGGCCGTACCGGTGACGGAAATCGCCGGCAACCACTCGATCTTCATTGCCACGACGCGCAAGAAATCCGATGATCCAAACAAGGTCTTCGATGGCGAACGCTCGGCGACGCTGAACTACGCGCGCGTCAACGTCACCGTGCCAGGCGTCCACCAGACCGGCCAGATCGAGCGGCGCTCGCGCGGCAAATCGAACGATCCGACCAAGTATTTCATGGCCTCCGAGGTCGTCGGCTACGACACCCAGCCGAAATTCTCCAGTGCGCTCAACGCCGACATCGCCGCGCGTGGCGGCCGCGTCATGGTCTTCGTCCATGGCTACAACACCGGCTTCGACGATGCCGTCTACCGCCTGACCCAGATCGTCCATGATTCCGGTTATCCCGGCACGCCCGTGCTGTTCTCCTGGGCCTCGGGCGCCAAGACCACCGACTATGTCTACGACAAGGAAAGTGCCAGTGCCGCCCGCGACCAGCTCGAAGTGACCTTGCGCATGCTGCAGCAGTCCGGCGCACGGCGCATCGACATTGTCGCGCATTCGATGGGAACCTGGGTGACCATGGAAACGCTGCGCCAGATGGCCATCAGCGGCGACCGCGACCTCGGCGGCAAGCTCGGCGACGTTGTGCTTGCCTCGCCCGACATCGATGTCGACGTGTTCAAGAGCCAGATGCGCCGCTACGGCAAGCCGGACAAGCCGTTCATCCTGCTGTTGTCGGACGACGACCGGGCGCTCAGGCTCTCCGGCCTGATCGCCGGTGCGCGGCCACGCGTCGGCGACTACAAGGACGCCGCCGATCTTGCCTCCTATGGCGTGACGGTGGTCGATCTCTCCAAGGTCAAGGGCAGCGACAGCTTCAACCACACGAAATTCGCCGACAATCCGGCCCTGGTGAAGATGATCGGCCAGCGGCTGCGCGAGGATGACGGCTTTGCCAGCGACCGCGACGTGACCGACCGCATCAGCCTGCTTGGACAATAGATGCGGCGCAGCGGATTTCGCCGTGCCCGTTCACCATTGCCGAGCCATCAATCCACTTTGAACTGGACCGCGCCGGCCTCTGGCCTTATCGGGATAGTCAGCGACGTCATGCGTCTGACGTCCCCCTCAACGGGAGCCGGCGTGTGACTGTGCGTTTGAAGGGTTTGCTCGTCGTCGCATTTGCGCTCGCCATCGCCGGCTGCGCCGGCCCTACGCATGACCTCCTCAACAAGACCACCGTCGCCGCGCCAGCTTCGGACATCGCGGCTACGCATGAGATTTTCGTTGCAACGACGCGCCAGAGGGCAACGAAAGATCCGCGGCAGGTGTTCGACGGTGATCGTTCTCTGACCACCAGCTACGCCCGTGTCGACGTTACGGTCCCGAAAAGCCATCAGGTCGGCGCCATCGAGCGGGTTAAGGGGTCGGCCAACAGCAATCCGGCGAAGGATTTCACCGCCAAAAACGTCACCTACTATGAGGGCGCTCCGCAATTCGCCAAAGCGGTCGGCTCCGACATCGCCGTGCGCGGCGATCGCGCGCTGGTTTTCGTGCATGGCTTCAACAACGGCTTCGACGACGGCATCTACCGGCTGACGCAGATCGCCCACGACACGAAATATCCGGGCACGCCAGTGCTGTTTTCCTGGGCCTCGAGCGCCAAGACCACGGGCTATATCTACGACAAGGACAGCTCAACCGCCGCCCGTGACGATCTCGAGGCGACGCTCAGGATGCTCGCCAAGACGCGGGTCAAGAGCATCGACATCATCGCGCATTCGATGGGAACCTGGCTGACGATGGAGGCGCTGCGCCAGCTCGCCATCACCCGCGACCGCGATCTCGGCGGCAAGCTCGGTTACGTCATCCTCGCCTCACCGGACATCGATGTCGACGTGTTCAAGAAGCAGATGATCCGTTACGGCAAGCCCGACAAGCCGTTTGCCGTGCTGCTTTCAGGCGATGACCGGGCGCTCAAACTGTCTTCATTCATCTCCGGCGACAAACCGCGTGTCGGCGACTACGGCAACGCGGCCGATCTCGCCAGCTATGGTGTGTCCGTCGTCGACCTGACCAAGACCAAGGGCGGCGACGGAGGCCTCAACCACGCGAAATTTGCCGACAACCCGTTCCTGGTGCAATTGCTCGGTGACCGGCTGCGTACGCCGGCTGGCCTAGCTGCCGATGAGAACCCCGCCCAGCTTGCCAATATCGGCCAAGGCCTGGGCAAGGCCGTCGGCTCCGCCGCCGAAGTCATCATCACGACACCGTTCAAGGTGCTGACCATCGCTACCGGCGGTTAAGCAGGCCACCGGCGGCTGATCTAGACAAAAAGATCGACCTTCTGGAACGTCGTGACGTCGATCAGGCCGACGTCGGAGATCCTGAGCTCCGGAATGACGACCAGCGCCAGCAACGAGTGCTGCATGTAGGCGTTGTTCAGGGAACAGCCCATCTTGCGCATCGCCTCGGTCAGCTTGTCCGCCTTGGCGGCGACGATCTCGGCCCGCTCGTCCGACATCAGGCCGGCGATCGGCATTTCGACCAGCGCCAGTTCCTTGCCCTTGGAGAACAGCACGACCCCGCCGCCGACCTCGCCCAGCCGGTTGACCGCCAGCGCCATGTCCTGCTTGTTGGTGCCGACGCAGATGATGTGGTGGGCGTCATGCGCCACGCTGGAAGCCATGGCGCAGTCACCCATATAGCCGAAGCCGGAGACGAAGGCATTGGTGACGCCGCCGGTGCCCCTGTGCCGCTCGACCAGCGCGATCTGGCAGATGTCGTTGCGGCGATCCATGGCGACCAGCCCGTCCTCGACTGGAAGATCGGCCTCCAGCGCCCGCGTCGGCGCCTGGTTCTCGATGACGCCAATGACCCGCACCCGCACCTCGTTGGCGCCCTTGGGCGCCGTAATGTCGAAATCGCCGGCCTTCAGCTTCTTGCCCAACTTGACGGTGTTCTTCGCCGTCTTCGGATAGTCATAGGCGGGAATGTCGATGTCGAGCTTGCCGCCCTTGGCCAGCCTGACGCCGCGCGCATAGACCTCGTCGATGGTCATCGCGGCGAGATCGGAGACGATCAGCAGGTCGCCCAATCGCCCTGGCGCGATCGAGCCGATCTCGCGTTCCAGCCTGAAATGCTGGGCGGTGTTGATCGTCGCCATCTGGATCGCCGTCACCGGCTTCAGCCCCTGGCTGATGGCGTGGCGCACCACCCGGTCCATGTGGCCTTCGTGGACCAGCGTGCCGGAATGGCTGTCGTCTGTGCACAGTATGAAATTGCGCGGGTCGATGCCGCTCTCCGTCACCGCCTTGATCTGCGAGGCGACATCGTACCAGGCCGAGCCCAGCCGCAGCATCGCCTTCATGCCCTGGCGCACGCGGGCGATGGCGTCCTCGGCGCGCGTGCCCTCGTGGTCGTCCTCCGGGCCGCCGGCGACATAGCCGTGGAACGGCAGGCCGAGATCGCGCGAGGCATAATGCCCGCCCACCGTCTTCCCCGCCTTCACGGTCGCGGCGATCTCGCCCGACATCACAGGGTCGTTGGCCGCCACACCAGGGAAATTCATCACTTCGCCGAGCCCGATGATGTTTTCCCAGCTCATCGCCTCCGCCACATCGGCGACCGTCAGCTCGGCGCCGGCATGTTCGAGCCCCGGCGCCGAGGGCACGCAGGACGGCATCTGGACATGCACGTTGACAGGCATGGCCACCGCCTCGTCATGCATCAGCCGCACGCCGGGCAGGCCCAGCACATTGGCGATCTCGTGCGGGTCGATGAACATCGAGGTGGTGCCATGCGGGATGACGGCGCGGCAAAACTCGGTCACCGTCACCATGCCGCTCTCGACATGCATGTGCGCATCGCAGAGCCCGGGCACCAGATAGCGCCCGCCGGCGTCGACCACCTTGGTGCCCTGGCCGATCGCGTGGCTGGCATTCGGTCCGCAATAGGCGAAGCGGCCGCCGGCAATCGCGATGTCGGTGCCGGCAATGATCTCGCCGGAGTGAACATTTACCCAGCGGCCGTTGCGGATGACGAGATCGGCGGGCTTGCGACCCATGGCGACGTCGACGAGATGAGTCGCCATCTCGGTCCAGGGCCTGGGTTTCGTCGCATGCGCCGCCGGCTTCTTTGCCATGAAGGAACTCCTGTTTGCGCGACTGTGCCAAGCCTGCCTGGTTTTGACCAGCGCCAAACCGCGGATAGGGTAAGGCCTACGCAGCCTTCACGACGGCTATCGCGCCCACCGGCCAAAATCCATTCCGCGAGGCGATGGAGTTCGCCGGTCGCGGGCTTCGGCTTGCCACCGGAGGGGTGCGGCAGGCGGCATAGGAAATCTGATTCCGTTTTGCGGCAAATCAGGTTACGTTGCCTGCAAGGATTTTTCTTGCTCTTCGTCCGGGGAGTTCGATGTACCGCCTTATCGTCGCAAGTGCCGGTCTTCTTGCAGCCCTGTCCGTGCCGGCTTTGGCAGCCGACCCGGCAGTCGACGTGCCGATGACCGCGCCCGGCTTCGACTGGACCGGCTACTATGCCGGTATGCAGGCGGGTTATGGCTGGGGCCAATCCGATATCTCCGGAACCGACGGCGGACCGTTTTCCGTCTCGCCCGACATCGACGGCGGCTTCGTCGGCGGCCACGTCGCCGGGCTGTGGCAATTCGACCAGGCGGTGATCGGCGCCGAGGCCGACCTCAACTATTCCTCCGTCGACGGGACGGCCGACCTAGGCGCGGGAAACACGTTCGGTACCGACGTCAAGTGGTTCGGGTCGGTCAATGCAAAGGCCGGCTATGCCATGGACCGCGTGCTTGTCTATGGCATAGGCGGCGTCGCCTTCGCCGGCATCGAAACCTCGCAAGCCGCGGGCGCCGCCTTCTCCGAAAAACGTACGAATGTCGGCTGGACCGTGGGCGCCGGCGTCGACTATGCGTTGACCGACAAATTCGTCGTCGGCGCGCAGTATCGCTACTACGATTTCGGCTCGGAGCACTTTGATGGATCCAACGGCTTCACCGACCGCGACCAAGATACGAAGCTGAACACCGTCGGCGTCAATCTGAGCTACAAGTTCTGAACATTGCCAATATCGGTCGGCGAACGACCGATATGGCGTGATTGGCAATTGCGATGAGAGGGGCGGCCGGCGCCCCCAGTGGGCGGGGGAATGGGTTGGGCCTGGTAGACGCCGGCCTCGGTGGATCAAGTCCGCCGTGCAAACACCCTACGCATTGCGCGCGGCGCGCTAAATTCCGCGATCACACCAGTATCGTTACGCCCCTTCCTCTGGGATGAGCGGCGTTCGGACTGCCAAGAACACGACTTGACGGCCTGCGTCTGGCGTCTGAAAAGGGCTGGCCTGCGGACGTGGCGGAATTGGTAGACGCAAGGGACTTAAAAACTAGCCGATGCAACCTCAACAAAATCAAACACATAGCAATTTTGCATTTCACAAAAACTGCTGTTTGGTTGCGTCGGCGATTTCAGCTATCCTTAGTTGAACGTTCAACTCTTTGTTTTTGCTGATTTGTTTAGCTGCATGGATGCGACCATCCCACACAAGCGACTATTGCGTCACGCAAGGGTCAATGTGGGAGATTTTGTGGGAAATGGTGCGGGCGGCGGGACTTGAACCCGCACGGCCTAGGCCTCCGGATTTTAAGTCCGGTGTGTATACCAATTTCACCACGCCCGCAGACGGCTACAGGTAGGCTGGTCGTCGCAGAAAGGCAATTCCGTCAGACCATTCCTTCACCTTCAATCACCGATGCTTTTATACGCCGACCTAAGTCGCTCCTGAACAGCCCGGTCACCAAAGGCGTATGCAATAAATGACGAAGCCATTACGCATCGGTACGGATAATTGAGGAAGTCTTCTAAAGTGGCATCGTAGGGTCGCATCCCAGGTTCGATCCGGAGATGAAATTCTTTTCCGTCGTAGGCATCCATGATGTGCTGCGAGTGGCCATGGATGTATCCTGAGTAGGTCTTAAAGATTGCGCTATCGACTTTTTTTGCGGTCGAAGGGTCTGTCGGTGAGATAACCCGAGCGTTGTAAGCTTGTATCTTGTCGCGGCGAACCATCCCCCGCTTCTGGCTTGATTTCATCGGCTCGCCGGGAACATCAAACTCCTCCTCCCAAAAGTAGCGCAGATACTCATCGTGAATGTCTTCCTTGGGGTGTCCGAGGAGTGGTGCGGCCATGAACAGGATGTCGTCGTTCGCTTCATCAAGAAGCCTCTTCAGCGCACCGCATTCCATGACCTTGCCGAGAGATAAAAGAACGCGAGCAGCATCTAGATTGCTGATAAGGCGAAAGAGCTTGAGCAGAAGGGCTTGCTGAATTGTTTGCTCCTTATACCTCCATGAAAATCCTTTCGGATGTTCGACTTCTTGAGGTGCAGGCACGCTTTTACGGAGCAGTTCGAAAGCCGACATCATCTCGCCTACTGCGAAGTCGGTGAGGGAGTTTGCGTCGCCCATTTTACCCATAGGACACCCCAAGAGGCTGGAATGCCCCAGTGTTGTAGATGTAGTTTCACGAAAAATTGGAAAGCGGTAGGTGCGTCTCCCACATGTGGGAAATCGTGTGGGAGATTGGTCCGAAATCCCCACCCACGTGAGATTTTTTGTTAGGTGCTGACGCCGCAAGCCCTTGCAGCGCAGGGGGTACTTGGCAACGCAGGAAACTTAAAATCCCTCGATCTCTGATCGTACGGGTTCGATTCCCGTCGTCCGCACCATAACGTCGGCCGTTTTCTCTTGTACATACCGACCCCAGCAGCGTTTGTTGGGATGGCTTTCGTTACCGGGTTTGCATCTGCAGTCATCGTTCTGCTTGTCGTGCTGCTTTTCACCCATGCAGCCCGGGACCTCCAAAGCTCGCCCAGTTATCATCGGCTATGTCGTCGGCTGCGCCGCGAGGCATAGCGCCGCCCGTCTATCGGCGTTACCGCAGTTAGCGACGGAAGTTCGTACTCTGGCCTAATGCATGAATGTTGCACCTAATTAGCAGTAACGCATGTTCTTATAGGCTGGGGCTCTCGACTTTCCCGGCATGGCCCGGCTGTTCTCTCCCCGAAGGAAAAGCAGCCGGGCCGCTTAACAGGCATTAGACCGGGGGACCAAGGTCCAGCTTGTGACAGTCCTCCAGTAGGCGCAATGTCACTGACGAACCCGACGGCCAAGGGCCTGGATCGCGATAGTGGCGGCTCAGGCCCTTCGTCTTTCAAGCGCGATATTTGGGAAATAGAAAACCTCTGCCCCACTTCACAGCAGCGCCAGAAGCTCCCTGCTCCCATTAGAATCCGCCGCAAAAACGCCCGCTTACCTAGCGGTTGCCGAACGTGTTTTCCTCGAAGACAGCTGAGAGGTCGATCTCGTCATGAAACGGAGCGTCAGGATCGAGTGCGAGCCAAGACGCATGAGATCGAAGCTCCCTGAGACGGGCATTCTTGGCGAGACGGGCTTCGCGTTCAGCCTCGAACGGCAGAGTAGCCTTTTCACCAGGGCCCATATGCACTCTCGATTGGCGCCATATCCCTGTTTGAACGCTCGCGCCTGAATTAGGTTGCTTCCGAGCCAGCCGGCGCCATCGGGTTCAGCTTCAGATGCTGGATCAGAATAATCGTCTTGGCATCGATGATGCGGCCATCGGCAATGCAGGCCAGCGCTTCGTCGAGCGGCATTTCCAGGACTTCGATGTCCTCGCCTTCTTCGTCCGCGCCGCCGCCCGCCGAGATGCGATCGGCGGGTGAATAGCGGGCGATGAAGAACCAGAGCCGCTCGGTGACGCTGCCGGGGCTCATATACGGCGAAAACAGCCGCTCGATATCCTTCAGCCGGTAACCGAGCTCTTCCTCGGCCTCCTTGCGGATGGCGGTCTCGGGATCGTTTTCGTCGAGCAGGCCGGCGCAGGCCTCGATCAGCGGTTCACGGTGGCCGGTGACGTAGGCCGGATAGCGGAACTGGCGCACTAGGAGCACGGTCGAACGCTGAGGGTCGTAGGGCAGGATCACCGCGCCGTCGCCGCGATCATAGGTCTGGCGGATCTGCGTCTCCCACTGCCCGTCGCGGCGGCGATAGTCGAGCACGGTCTTCTTCAGGACCGCCCAGTCGTCGGACAGAACCTCTTCCGAGCGGATGCGAACGCGATCTTGCATGGGATACCTCGGTGCTTGCTGGCGGATGCAGGCGTAGCCGCGAACCGGCTCCGGCGCAATCGGACCAGCGATTGGTCCAGTGCGCTTCACTCTCTCGTGTGTGGTATGGAAGAGATCCGCTGCCTAAATAGCGCATTCCCCTCCCCGGAGTTTTCTTCATGACGACATCGCTTTTCCAGCCTATCACGCTCGACGGGCTGACCTTCCCCAACCGCATCGCCGTGGCGCCGATGTGCCAGTATTCCGCCGAGGATGGATCGGCCAGCGACTGGCATCTCTACCACTGGATGAACCTTGCCATGTCCGGCGCCGGCATGGTCACGGTGGAGATGACCGATGTCGAGCGGCGCGGGCGCATCACCCATGGCTGCCTCGGCCTCTATTCCGAGGACAATGAAGCCGCCGCGCGGCGGACGCTGGACGCCGCCAGGCGGGTGGCCGCCCCCGGCACGAAATTCGGCACGCAGCTTGCCCATGCCGGCCGCAAGGCCTCGAACCGCAAGCCCTGGGAGGGTGGCGGCCCGCTGCAGCCAGACGAGGATCCCTGGCAGACCGTCTCGGCCTCGGCCATCGCCTACGACAGCGGGTGGAACGTGCCGCACGCCCTGGAGGACGAGGAGATCCTGCAACTCATCGAGCGGTTCGCCGAGGCCGCGAGGCGGGCCGAACGCGCCGGCTTCGACTTCATCGAGCTGCACGCCGCGCATGGCTACCTGATCTTCCAGTTCCTGTCGCCGCTGTCCAACCAGCGCACGGACCGCTGGGGCGGCTCGCTGGAAAACCGGATGCGTCTTGTCGTGGAAATCGCCAGGGCGGTGAGGCGAGCGGTGCCGAAGCTGATGCTCGGCACACGGCTGTCGGTGAAGGACTGGGTCGATGGCGGCTTCGACGTCGAGGACGCGATCGAGGTGGCGAAAGCCCTGAAGGCCGAGGGTGTCGCTTATCTCTGCTGCTCCAGCGGCGGCAATTCGCCATTGCAGAAATTGCCCAGCGGCCCCGGCTACCAGGTGCACCTGGCGGAAGCCGTGCGCAGGGGCGCCGGCATCCCGACCCGCGCGGTCGGCCTGATCGACGATCCGAAGCAGGCCGAGACAATTATCGCCGAGGGCCGCGCCGACATGGTGGCGCTGGCGCGCGCCTTCCTCGCCGACCCGCGCTGGGGATGGCGTGCGGCCGCCACGTTCAGCGAAAAGATCCATCCGGCGCCGCAGCTCGCCCGCTCGGTGACGACGATGGAACACTGGATGAAGGCGGCGAGCTGACTGGCCCGTTTTCCTGAAACCGGCGCTCTCCTGCCCGCGATACTGGGCAGTTCGCCCGCTTCAATTCCGGCCGCAACCTGTTACGTTGGGTAAGGCCGCGGCGGGCGCGGCCGGGCTTGGGGAGAACATCATGTCGATGAGGGCATTCTTGCCGGCAGCAGCGTTCGTGGCTGTGGCCGGGCTTTGGCTTAACGCGTCGACGCCGGCCGGCGCGCAATATTGCGAAGGTACTGTGCACGGCCTGTCCGGCCGCTACAATCTGGCGACGGGCAGCGGTTTTCTCGCCGTGCGGACGCGGCCAAACTCGTCGTCGCGGATGATCGGGCAGCTGTTCAATGGCGATCACACCGAGATCTTCGATCGGCGCGGCAATTGGTACCGGGTCGAAATCGGCGGCACGACCGGATGGGCGAACGCGCGCTGGCTGCGCAACGATTGCGGCTACTGAGGTGGCCGCGCATGTCGCCCAAAACTGGATCCGGTTTTGGGACACGCATCACACGAAGACTGAAGCGCGTCGCAAGCGCGACGCGACTTTTGGGCGCAGGCTGAAGGCCATTTTTGCAACCAAATTGGCTGCTTTGCGTTGCGGCCATGATGGACAACAAACCTTTTGAAACGCCCGTCGTGGTCGAGTTGGGCCATGTCGGCAAATACCGGCAAATCCGCAGCGCCCAGGAGGCGGCGGAATGCCTGATGACGGTGTGGCCGCTCAATCGCGGCCCGCGCCATCGTGATGCCCTCGACACTTGCCTCAAAGTGCTGGAAGGTTATCGTTCGACAGCGGATGCGCGTCGAGCACTGATCGAGGCCGCAAGGGAATCGGAAGTGCTGGTGCCAGACGACAGACTGTCCGACGACCGGCTGCATTGAGCAGGCGGACTTTCAACCGGAGATTTTCATGGCGAAGCTGACTTACAAGATCGTCGAACATGACGGCGGCTGGGCTTACAAGGTCGGCGCTACTTTCTCGGAGACGTTTCCCACGCATCAGGACGCGTTGCGCGCAGCCGAAATCGCTTCAGCCGAGCAACAGGTGGCGGGCTCCACCGACGGCATCCAGTATGAGGATGCCGAAGGCAAATGGCACGAGGAACTGGCTGATGGCCGCGATCGGCCGCAGACCGAGGTCTCCGACTGATTTCGCAGACTATTGATATGCAACCTTAAGCCTGATCGCCTGATCGTCGCGCGCCGGCCGCGGACGTAAGGAGAGAAAAACGTCCCGCGGCCAGCACGGGGCCCCGGCTGGCTATTTGCCGCAGTACTGGTCGTTGATGTTGCCCTGGGCATTGGCATCTGGACCAGGGGTATTGAAGGCGCAGGGTCCAGTGTTGCCGTAGGTGTTCAGCCCGGAACCGTCCGCATTGATGCTTCCGGTCGTGGTCCGGTCAACGCTCGAGGAGTCTTCGTTGCCCCAGAGCCAGTTGTGGTGAAGCCAATCTTGTTCGTTGGAATAGGTGCCGTCCGACGACTGCGCCATGGCAGATGTGGCGAGACCGATCGTCAGAACGGACGCTGCGAGAAGTTTCTTGTACATTGGATCACTCCGTTTCGTCTTTGTCGCCTTGGGTGCGACACTCGGCAAACCGGTCATCCGCCGAATGGTTCCTTGAATTCCTTGTGAAGCGGCGGTGAAGTTGCATCACGAAATGCGTGAGCGGCCATGCGTTGGATGAAGGCCGCGACCCGTTCCGGTTCGACGAATTGGGGCATGTGGCCGACGCCGTCGACGGGTTCGAAGTCGAGCCCTTCGATCTTGCCTTGCATCGGCTCGCCATGGATGCCGATGTCGATGACGCCATCGGCGGTTCCGAAAAGGATGCCGGCGGGCATGGCGATCTCACCATAGCGTTGCTCGATGCGGCCGAGATCGCGTTCGATGGCCACGACATCGGCGGATGTTGCCTGGAAATGGGCTGGCCGCAGCCCGAGCCAGCCGCCGCCGTCGACCATGTAGTCTGCTGGAAAAGCCTGCGGGGCGAAGATGAATTTCATGGTCGGCCGCGCATATCGCAGGCTCGTCGGTATCGCGACCGTGTAGGCCATGATCCAGCGCCGGAGTGGTGATGGAATATTGAGCAAGCCGGAGTTCTCGCGCATGCCGGCTTGCATATGGGTCAACGGCGCCAGCAAGGCGATGCCCGAAATCGCCTCGGGATGTTCCACTGCCAGTGTCAGCGTGATGGCGCCGCCCAGCGAATGGCCTACCACCAGCGGCTTCTCCAAGCCCAGCGTTTCGATGAAACGCCGCACGAGCTCTGCCTGTTCGGGCAACCGGCCCGTCGCGCCGCGCGCCCGAACCGAATAGCCCGATCCCGGACGATCGAGCGCGATCAGCCGGTAGCCCGGGCCGAAATGTCCGAACAGCGTGTGACGGAAGTGGTGGAGTTGAGCGCCAAGCCCGTGCAGGAAGACGATCGGCTGTCCATCGCCGACATCGACATAGTGAATGCGGTTGCCGTCGATCTCGATGAATTTTCCGACCGGCGGCACCAGCCTTTCGGCCTTGGCCGCGATCCACAATGTCGCCAGCACAAGGCAGCCGATGGCGAGGATCGCCAGCAGCAGCAGAACGGCCAGCAGCCACGACAGTATCGACAGGAGCATCGTTCACCCGGATCAGACGAGGTCAGCTTAGCTGCATCCGGTCGCGCCGCAACCTCGCATCGACCGGACATTGCCGGATACCACCGCTCGGCCGGCATTGCCGACAGCCGCGCGCCGCGCTATTTCAGGCGACCCGTCCTGCCGGAGCTTTCCATGCCTGAAATCGTGACCGCCGCCATGCTTGTCATCGGCGATGAGATTCTGTCCGGCCGCACCAAGGACAAGAACATCGGCCACCTCGCCGACATCATGACGGCTATCGGCATCGACCTGAAGGAAGTGCGCATCGTTCCCGACGAGGAGGACGAGATCGTCGCGGCGGTGAATGCCGTGCGCGCACGCTACACCTATGTGTTCACCACCGGCGGCATCGGCCCGACCCATGACGACATCACCGCCGATTCGATTGCCAAGGCGTTCGGCGTGCCCTGCGAATACGATGCCAAGGCCTATGCGCTGCTGGAAGCGAGCTATGCCGAGCGCGGCATCGAATACACCGAGGCACGCAAGCGCATGTCAAGAATGCCGCGCGGTGCCGACCATATCGACAACCCGGTGTCCGTGGCGCCCGGCTTCCGCATCGGCAATGTCCACGTCATGGCCGGCGTGCCCTCGATCTTCCAGGCCATGCTCGACAATGTCGTGCCGACGCTGAGAGCCGGTACGAAGATGCTATCGGCGACGGTGCACTGTCCGTTTGGCGAAGGGCTTGTCGGCGGACCGCTGGGCGAGATCCAGAAAGCGCATCCCGACACCATCATCGGCTCCTATCCGAAATATGGCGACGGCAAGTTCTGGACCGAACTGGTCGTGCGGGCCCGCAGCCAGGAGGCACTGGACGCCGCCCGCGCCGATGTCGAGGCAATGGTCGCGGGTTTCGCCGCCAAGGCAGGCTGATCCGCTCTATCTCCTTGTTTTGACGCAATTCCCTTTTGGCGCAATTCCCCCAGGGAATGGCTCCAGCCGGAACCAAGCAAGACATCGCGGCGTTTCCCTGCACGCGAGATCGAACGCCTCGCCAGGAGATCGAACGCCTCGCCAGATTGAGGGATCGCCATGCGTTTCAAGACCATCGTTGCCATTCTGCAGAACGAGCAAGACGCCGAGCGCGTGCTTGATTGCGCCATTCCGCTCTCCAGCCGTTTCCAGAGCCATCTGATCGGCATCCATGCCGAGGCGCTTCCGGTGCCCTACACATCGGCGACCGGCTTTCCGGATACCGAGTTCCTGCAGGTGTCGGCCGACATGAACCGGGAGCGCGCCGACAAGCTGCAGGCCGTCTTCCTCAGGCGCATCGAGGATTCCGGCCTCTCTTTCGAATGGCGCAGCCTGGAGAGCTTCTCCGGCGACAGCGCGCTGACCGGCATTTCGACGGTGCGCGCCGCCGATCTTATTGTTGCCGCGCAGCGCGACACCGGCGGCGATCCGGGCGCGGATGTCGACACGCTGGTCTATGATGCCGGCCGGCCGGTGCTTGTGGTGCCGCACGCGGGGCCGCTGGTCACCACCTTCAAGCACGTGCTGCTTGCCTGGAACGGCAGCAAGGAGGCTGCGCGCGCCGCCTTCGACGCCCTGCCTTTCATCATCGAGGCCGAGAAAACCGACATACTGGTCATCGATCCGCCCGAAACGCTCGACGAAAGCCCGGAAGCCGCCGGTGCCGAGATCGCGTCGGCGCTGTCACGCCACGGTGCCACGGTCAGCGTCTCGGTGCAGAAATCGGGCGGCACCTCGGTCGACGACATGATCCAGAACAGGATCGCCGAGACCGGTGCCGATCTTCTGGTTCTCGGCGCCTACAGCCACTCGTGGCTGCGCCAGCTCCTGTTCGGNGATCGCCGAGACCGGTGCCGATCTTCTGGTTCTCGGCGCCTACAGCCACTCGTGGCTGCGCCAGCTCCTGTTCGGCGGCGTGACGCGCACGGTGTTGCGCACAACGCAGGTGGCGGCCTTCCTGTCGCGATAAGTCCACAGCGATCACTGCCGACCGCCCTTGCCAAGCCCAAGGTTTTCCAGTTAATTCCGCGCGCATTCCCCTGTTTTCTCGCACGCGGTCCTCGCGTGCTGCGGAGTGCGCGAGACATGTCCCTTCCCGAAAAAGCTTTCCCGGTCTCCTGGGACCAGTTCCACCGCGACGCCCGCGCGCTTGCCTGGCGGCTTGCCGGCACCAACAAGGGTCAATGGAAGGCCATCGTCTGCATCACGCGCGGCGGACTGGTGCCCGCGGCGATCATCTCGCGCGAACTCGGCATCCGCGTCATCGAAACGGTCTGCGTCGCCTCCTATCACGACTACACCAGCCAGGGGCAGTTGCAGGTGCTCAAGGAGGTCACGCCGGCTCTGCTGGCCGACGATGGCGTCGGCGTGCTGATCATCGACGACCTGACCGATACCGGCAAGACCGCCGGCATCGTGCGGGCAATGATGCCGAAGGCCCACTTCGCCACCGTCTACGCCAAGCCCAAGGGCCGGCCGCTGGTGGATACTTTCGTCACCGAGGTCAGCCAGGACACCTGGATCTATTTCCCCTGGGATATGGGCTTCACCTATCAGAAGCCGATCGCCGACGATCACGCCGGCTGATTCGCAGAACAAACCCCCGTTCTACTCGGCACGAGTTCGGCAAGTGCCTTTTGCTGCCAAATAGGCAGCTGAAGGCACAATATTTTGTGGGATCAGGGGGCGATGGCGCAATTTTTACCGGTCTATATGAAGTTTTTTACTTTTATAGATTACGATTCGCCGTAAGATTCGTGAGACGGCAAACGATTCTGGAGGCTGGGGCTAGCTTCTCCGATGTTGACGAGGCCAACGACGCACAACCATCTGGCCGAAAGGGTCCGGCGACTCTTCGGCACTGCGCCGTGCCGTCTGCAGGTTGCCGCCCTGCCCTGGCGCGATACCGGGAACGGTGTCGAGATCATGCTGATCACCAGCCGCGACACCGGCCGCTGGGTGCTGCCCAAGGGCTGGCCGGAGGCCAGGGAGCCGCTCTGCGAGGCGGCAGCGCGCGAGGCCGGCGAGGAAGCCGGATTGCGCGGAACCGTCTCCCATCTCGAAGCCGGCCGTTACTTCTATGCCAAGGTGCTGGCTTCGGGTGAAGAAGTGCCCTGCGAGGTGCTGGTGTTTCCGCTGCACGTCGAAAAGATCGCCGACCGCTGGAAGGAAAAGCGCGCCCGCACCCGCAAATGGGTCAATTCCAGCGAAGCGGTGCGCATGGTCAACGAACCGGACCTTTGCCAGATCATCGCCTATTTCTGCGCCGACCCGCACAGGTTCTCCTAACCCACCCCTTACGCGTGCATCATGGCCGATTTACAACCTTCTGGTTGTGTCCATGAATGGTTTGCTAATTTTTCTCCGCTACAAATCGATCAATCTGGCGTTTGATTGATGATGAAGCCCGTAGACAACCTTCAGCAAGGTCCCGGCGAGCCGCAGCGCGAGCATCGTCCGCGCGTGCTCAAGGGCGGAACTATCATCACCGGCATTCAAAACTCGGAAGTCGGCGTTACCGTGCGCAATCAGCATGCGGGCGGCGCCGAGTTGAAGGTACCGCTCGAGTCCCGGGTTCCGGATCGTTTCCTTCTCTATGTGCCGCTCGACGGCGTCGCCTATCGCTGCGAGGTCCGCTGGCGCCGCAACGACCGGATTGGCGTGAAGTTCACCGGCATCGAGCCAAAGCCGAAGTTGCACTACGGCTGATTTTTCGGGGCTGCCGCTATTGCTGGGAGCTGAAGCGTTTCGAGTGCCGTCGCGCCGACCATCGGCGGCGCGCTTCCCGTCGCCGGAAAAATAGTGATCGCGGCGGGTCAATCTGTCCCCGTTATCCACATATGTGACACACAAGATGTTGGGGTCACAAAAGCTACGCAAACGAATCCTTGACGGCGCAAAACGAGTCGCCTTTTATAGGCCATGTGCTCCTGTTGAGAGTGCGACCGGAAAGTTCTGAGCCCGGTCTTTTTCCCGGATTATGTGAGTTTTGCCCGCATTTCCGCCTGTTTACGAGGCCGGCGGAAGCGTTGGGATTGTGGGTGGCGGGGCGACAAAAGGGAGAATTGTCGGACTGGAATAAATTGTCTGTTAACACTATATTTAGTGTTTGCAGGTAGGTTCGACGCTAGATAGTGTGAATTTCCCTCGAGTGAGGGAATCGAAAAAATCAGATTTGAGGGACCCGCGAGGGTCCGTCGGCCCGCTGGACATGTGCTTCGCAAGGAGCCTGACCTGCAAGGACCGACGGAGACCGCGAAATGGAGAGCCGGCCGTTTTCGAACGCCGGCAGACGGCGGACATGCGTGTTTCGCATCGGGGGCAGAAATCCCCTGACGAAAGCGCTATATATAGACAAAAGGGACAGGACCAATGCGCATCGAGCGTCGCTTCACCAAGCCGGGACAATCTGCTTACGCGGAGATCGAATTCCGCAAGGCGCTTTCCGAGATCAAGAATCCGGATGGCTCGGTGGTGTTTCGTCTCGACAACATCGATGTGCCGGCGCAGTTCTCCCAGGTCGCCGCCGACATCCTGGCACAGAAGTATTTCCGCAAGGCCGGTGTCCCCGCGCGGCTGAAGAAGGTCGAAGAGAACGACGTCCCCTCCTTCCTGTGGCGGTCAGTCGCCGACGAGGCCGAACTTGCCAAGCTGCCGGAAGCCGAGCGCTACGGTTCCGAGATCGACGCCCGCCAGGTCTTCGACCGGCTGGCCGGCACCTGGACCTATTGGGGCTACAAGGGCGGCTACTTCAAGTCGGAGGACGATGCGCTCGCCTTCCGTGACGAGCTTGCCTACATGCTGGCCACGCAGCGCGTGGCGCCGAATTCGCCGCAATGGTTCAACACCGGGCTGCACTGGGCCTACGGCATCGACGGTCCGAGCCAGGGCCACTTCTATGTCGACCCCTTCACCGGCAAGCTGACCAAGTCGAAGTCCTCCTACGAGCATCCGCAGCCGCATGCCTGCTTCATCCAGGGCGTGCAGGACGATCTCGTCAACGAGGGCGGCATCATGGATCTGTGGGTGCGTGAAGCGCGCCTGTTCAAATACGGCTCCGGCACCGGCTCGAACTTCTCGTTTCTGCGCGGCGAAGGCGAAAAGCTGTCCGGCGGCGGCCGTTCCTCCGGCCTGATGAGCTTCCTCAAGATCGGCGACCGCGCGGCGGGCGCCATCAAGTCGGGCGGCACGACGCGGCGCGCGGCGAAAATGGTCATTGTCGACGCCGACCACCCCGACATCGAGGAATTCATCGACTGGAAGGTCAATGAAGAGCAGAAGGTCGCCTCGCTGGTGACCGGCTCCAAGATCGTCAAGAAGCATCTCGAAGCGATCATGAAGGCCTGCGTCAACTGCGAAGGCCATGACGACGACTGCTTCGATCCTGCCATCAACACCGCGCTGAAGCGCGAGATCAAGGCAGCCAAGAAGTCGGCCGTGCCGGAGAACTACATCTACCGCGTCATCCAGTTCGCCAAGCAGGGCTACACCTCGATGTCGTTCAAGACCTACGACACCGACTGGGATTCGGATGCCTACCTGACGGTCTCGGGCCAGAACTCCAACAATTCGGTGTCGCTGAAGGACGATTTCCTGCGCGCCGTTGAGCAGGATGGCGACTGGCACCTGACCGCCCGCAAGGACGGCAAGGTCTTGAAGACGCTGAAGGCCAGGGATCTCTGGGAAAAGATCGGCTACGCCGCCTGGGCATCGGCCGATCCGGGCCTGCATTTCAACACGACGATGAACGACTGGCACACCTGCGCGTCGGCCGGTGCGATCCGGGCTTCCAACCCGTGCTCGGAATACATGTTCCTGGACGACACGGCCTGCAACCTCGCCTCGATCAACCTTTTGCCCTATCGCAATGGCGACGGCACGATCGATATCGCCGCCTATGAGCATACGGTCCGGCTGTGGACCATCGTGCTCGAAATCTCGGTGATGATGGCGCAGTTCCCGTCGAAGGAGATCGCCAAGCTCTCCTACGAATACCGTACGCTCGGTCTCGGCTACGCCAATATCGGCGGCCTGCTGATGACCTCGGGCATTCCCTATGATTCCGACGAGGGCCGCGCGATCTGCGCCGCACTCACCGCGATCATGACCGGTACCGCCTATGCCACTTCGGCCGAAATGGCCTCCGAGCTCGGCGCCTTCGCGGACTACGACCGCAATGCCCAGAACATGCTGCGCGTCATGCGCAACCATCGCCGCGCCGCCTATGGCGACAAGGACGGCTATGAGAAGCTGGCCGTCAATCCGGTGCCTCTGGTCGCCTCCGACCTCAAGCAGCAGGCGCTGGCCGATCATGCGAAAGCCGCCTGGGACCGCGCCATCGAGCTTGGCGAGGAGCATGGCTACCGCAATGCACAGGCAACCGTGATCGCGCCGACCGGCACGATCGGCCTGGTCATGGATTGCGACACCACCGGCATCGAGCCCGATTTCGCGCTGGTGAAGTTCAAGAAGCTCGCCGGCGGCGGCTACTTCAAGATCATCAACCGCGCCGTGCCGGAAGCGCTGCGCACGCTCGGCTATTCCGAAGCCCAGCTCGCCGAGATCGAGGCCTATGCGGTCGGCCATGGCAACCTCAACCAGGCGCCCGGCATCAATCCCGGCTCGCTCAAGGCAAAGGGTTTCACCGACGAGAAGATTGCCGCGCTCAATGCCGCGCTGAAGTCGGCCTTCGACATCAAGTTTGTCTTCAACCAGTGGACGCTCGGCGCCGACTGGGTGAAGGAGACCTTTGGCTTCACCGACGAGCAGCTCAACGACTTCTCGTTCGAGATGCTGCCGGCGCTCGGCTTCTCCAGGAAGGACATCGAGGCCGCCAACATCCATGTCTGCGGTGCCATGACGCTGGAAGGCGCGCCCTTCCTCAAGGCCGAGCACCTGCCGGTGTTCGACTGTGCCAGCCCATGCGGCAAGATCGGCAAGCGCTCGCTTTCGATCAACAGCCACATCCAGATGATGGCGGCGGCACAGCCCTTTATCTCGGGCGCCATCTCCAAGACCATCAACATGCCGAACGACGCGACGGTGGAAGACGCCAAAGGCGCCTACATGCTGTCGTGGAAGCTGGCGCTGAAGGCGAACGCGCTCTACCGCGACGGCTCGAAGCTGTCGCAGCCACTGAACTCCTCGCTGCTCGCCGATGTCGAGGACGACGAGGACGAAGCGATCGAGCAGCTGATCCAGGCACCGGCCGCCGCCCGCGCCGCGCAGATCACCGAGCGGATCGTCGAGCGCATCATTGAGCGCGTGTCGCGCGAGCAGGAAAAGCTGCCCGGCCGCCGCAAGGGCTATACACAGAAGGCCAAGATCGGTGGCAACACTATCTTCCTGCGCACCGGCGAATATGATGACGGCCGCCTCGGCGAGATCTTCATCGACATGAACAAGGAGGGTGCCACGCTGCGTGGCCTTCTCAACAACTTCGCCATCGCCATCTCGCTCGGCCTGCAGTACGGCGTGCCGCTCGACGAATATGTGCACGCCTTCACCTTCACTAAGTTCGAGCCGGCCGGCATGGTGCAGGGCAATGACGCGATCAAGAGCGCGACGTCGATCCTCGACTACGTGTTCCGGGAACTGGCGATTTCCTATCTCGGCCGCAACGACCTCGCCCATGTCGACCAGTCGGACTTCTCCAACACCGCACTTGGCCGCAACATCAGCGAAGGCAAAACCGACGCTGTCTCCAAGGGCCTGACCCGCGGTTCGCCGGTGAAGCTGGTTTCCAGGGCAAGCGGCAACGATCCCAAGGGGTTTGCCGGCGGTTCCACCGGCACCCCTGCCCGCTCGGCGCCAACAGCCTTCTCCGGCTCCAACGTGCTGGCGCTGAAGCCGGCCAGCGACGAGGCGGTCGCCTACAAGCGCGACTATGAGGATCGGGCCAAGGAACTGGCGGAAGACATCGCCTTCGAGGAAGCGGCCGACGCAGCGTCCAACGCTTCCACGGATGCCACCGCGGCCCTGTTCACCGACGCCGCAGCGAACGATGCGGCCGAGGCGAAGAAACTCGCCGCCGACCGCCGCGCCAAGTCACTGCTCCAGGGCTACACCGGCAATTCCTGCTCCGAGTGCCAGAACTTCACCATGGTGCGCAACGGGACTTGCGAGAAGTGCGATACGTGCGGCGCCACGAGCGGGTGCAGCTGAGGCCTGATGCCACCTCGGCTTACGGTTCGCGAAGTCATTCGCCTGCTGGAGGCCGACGGCTGGTATCTGGTTGCAACCAAAGGCAGCCATCGCCAATATAAGCACAGGGTCAAAGCCGGCCGCGTCACCGTGGCCGGCAAACCGTCTGAAGAGGTTGCACCAGGAACACTGAACAGCATCCTCAAGCAGTCCGGTTTGAAGGAGTGATGGTATGCGCTACGCGGTGGTGATTGAGAAAGCGGGAAGCAATTTTTCTGCTTATGTGCCCGACTTGCCCGGCTGCATCGCGACCGCTGCGACGGTGCCGGAAGTGGAAATCGAAATTCGCGACGCAATACGCTTCCACATCGAAGGCTTGCGCGCCGATGGACTGGATGTGCCTAAAGGTGTCAGCCTCGCCGAGTACGTAGAGGCGTAAACGTAAACGCTGCGATCCGAATCTCAGCCCTACGGCAACACCCGCAGCGTCTGCTCGTCAAACAGGGGCTCGTCCTGGCCCACACGCACAAACAGCACTTTCTGCCCCTCGCCCGCCGGCACTTCGAAATACTGGATGCCGTCAGGCATTTCGCCCCAGTCGCCGCAGGGCGGCTCGGGAACTTCGTCCGGATTGGTGAGCGCTTTCAGCTCTTTCGCGTAGGCGGCGACGGGGCTGAATGTGTAGCGCTTGACGCCGGCGGGCACGCTGCCCTCCGTGTAGGGCGTGAGCACACAGCGATCGCTGACGGTCTTGTCGGCCTTTTCCAGCAACAGGCGCTGCAAGGCAGCCTCGGCGGTCTCGCCCGGTTTGATGTCGAATAGCTCGACCAGCGGATCGGCCGCGCCGCCGTCACTGTATTTGATGGCGAGCGCGTTGCCGACGAATTCGAAATGGATCTGGCGGAAGCCGAAATCGCAGCGCTGTGCCCAGGCGGCCAGTCCGATCGTCTTGTCGGCCAGCTTCTCCCATACGCATTTGTCGATCGGTGGGCGCGACGGCGCCGGCTCGTCCGCCACGGCTGATAGCGTCGCGGACGCAGACAGGGCGCAGGCCCAGGCGATCGATCTTATGGCGCTACTCATCGCTGCATCCTGTCAAGGCGAAGGCATCCCATGCGGAGCCTTTCGGATTGGCGTTGGCAAAATCGGCCCATTCGGTGAAAGCCACGCCGAAATCGGGCAGAAGCAGCCCTTTCGGCGCCGGCGTGGCTTCGCGCGCGTTCAACTGCTCGGCGCCGCCTCCAGTCAAGGCGTAGATCTGGCCGTCCCATATCCTGCACAGCCCGCTGCCATCCTGCAGGCCCGCCTCGCGGTCGTCATCGGTGCAGGCGTGGCGGATGGTGCCGAGCGGAAACGAATTCTTGCCATTGGTCCAGGTGATGTCGGCCGGCAGGTTTTTGTCGGTGTTGGGAACGATCAGCGAAAACACCTCGGCCGTCAGCGCCGCCGGTTCGTTGTCGATCGGCCGGAATTGCATCACCGCGCCCGAGCGCGGCTCGCGATAGGTGGCATGGCTCAGCAGGCATTCCTTGGCGGTCGCTGCCTGCACCGGGCCGAGCAGGCCGAGGAAAACGAAGACCAGTTTGCGGGTGATCATCAAATGTCCCTGGGAAAGCGTTGCCCGGCCGCGTGCCAGCCCGCACAGTCGCATCATCCGCGCAAAAGCATAAGCGAAATCCGGCGCGGCTGCGTTTATCCGCTCCCTGCCGGTTGCCTGTCCTGGTGCGCCTGCTCACGCAGATGCTCCTTGGTTTCGGTATCAAGCGCTCGCCAGTCGCAACCGCGAAGTGCGGCCTCCATCGCATAGAGTGCGAGAATCGTCATCTGCCGTCCGAAACGGAACTTCAGCCGGTGGTAAGCTTCAACCACGCCGAAACCGCGCAGATCTTCCTCACTGAGAATATCGATTTCCGCCAGCATCCGCGCCATCGCCGGTCCGAGGTTCCTCATGTCTTCGATGCGAGTGCTCATCGCCGGGCCTCAGAGCGTTGAGGGCGCATAAGATAGTTCCTCCAGGATTTGGCGATTTGTTTGGACCGCCGTCGCACACAGTCGCATCATCCGGCCAAAAGCGGAATCCGGAATGGCCGCATTCTCTGCTGGACGAATACTCCGCACAAATCCCAACACTGCTATACGATCGAGCATGGCGGATCGAGGAGACAGGTGATGCGGCGTTTGGCAGTGGCGATGGCAATGTCCGCATGCGCGAGCGGCACCGCGCTGGCCGCGCCACCTTATGTCGGGACCTGGTCCCACGAGCGGCTGAACTGTAGTGCGGCCGCCGACGTTCAACGCCAGACGGTCTTCACTGTGGACAAAGCGGCCCTGTCGCTTCCCGAATTCGGTTGCGAGCACGCGGCCTTTCGCAAAACAGCCACGGGCTGGGTGGTGCATGCGAGCCAGTGCTACGGCTCCGACCCGGCCCTGGAGGAGCCGTTCACTCGTGTTATCCATATCGAGAGGCATGGCGCCATGTTGCGGTTCACCTGGCCTGGCTTCGACAGCGGACCGCTCGTGCGCTGCTGAAGCAATCAGCGTCTTATACCAGCCCGACCAGCAATGCCGCACCGCCGAGAAAGCCTGCCGAACAGACCCAAAGCAGCCAGAGCCCGCGCACCCGGCATTCCAGCACCGCCGAGGCGGGGTTGGCGGGGTCGTAGTGGACTTCGACCTGGCTGCCCTCGGCATAGCTTCGTGCCTGGCCGCTGACGAGGGCGGGCAGCGAAGCGGTGACCGTGGCGCCGAAGGCGACGCGGTCGGAGGTGTAGCGCTGGCCGGCGACGCCGTAGCTGTAGACGATGCGGGATTTGAAGACGGTGCGCCAGCGTCGATAGTTGCTATGGTTGCGGAGCGCCTGCAGGCCCGAGGTGTCAATGCGGCCGGCGGCGACCGGCCATTTCGCGGCCTGCCCGGCAAGCGACTTCTGGGCGAAACCCATGCGCAGCGCGAATAGGCCCATGAACAGCAGCAGTGCCGCGGCGCCGAGGTTCTGCGGCTTGGGCAGATACGGCCGGATCGCCTCCAGCAGACCGCCGACGGAAAACACCAGAACCAGCGCGCCGATCACCAGCCCGGCCGAAAGCTGGAACATGAACTTGAAGGCGCCGTCCGGCATGGTGCGCTCGATCACGGCTTTGCTCGGATCGGCCGGGTTGTAGAACACGGTCACCTCGGCGCCGCGCGGAAACTGCGCAAGCGTCTCGGTGACTTCGAAATTCCCCAGATTTTCCTTCACGCTGTAGCGCGAGCCTTGAAATTTCTTGCCGCCCACCTTGTATTCGAAGGTGATCGCCGGAAAATTGCGCATCTCGGTGGTATCGCTGCTGTCCGAGCCAGCGCCCGAGCTTCTGACTTCACGCGCCTCGACGCGCGACGAGATGATCTTTCCCGGCGTCGGCAACCAGTGGCTGAGCGCCCGCACCTCCCGCCATTTCACGACGGTGATGAACGACAACATGGCGGCGACCGCGCAGACAAAGCCGACAAGCAGAATCTTGAGTTCCACCCTGATCCCCCCGGAGTGCAGGAACCGGCACTAGACAGCACCGCGACGGCAATGTCTCGCTTATTCGCAAAATCGCGAGGCAACCCCATCACATCCCAGACGGAGCACCAAATGATCGATCACATAACCATCGAAGTGGGTGATCTGGAGAAGAGCAAGCTCTTCTATGAACGCGCTTTCGCGCCCCTGAATTATCGCCTGTCCTTCGGCAAGGAAGGCGTATTCTGGGCTTTCGATGTCGGCAATGGCTGCCTGTTCGAGATTCAGCGAACCGGCGAAACGCCACCGCTCACCCATCTGCACGTCGCTTTCCGCGTCGGCAGCAAGGCAGAGGTCGACGCGTTCCATGGGGCAGCACTGGAGGCCGGAGCCAAAGACAATGGTGCGCCCGGCCTGCGTCCGGACTATGCCGAGAATTACTACGCCTGCTTCGTGCTCGACCCCGACGGCTACAACATCGAGGCGATGATCAACGAGGCGTCGGTGCAGCCGCCTCGATAGAGGCGGCGAGAATGACGAAAGGGCGACATGTACCTCGCTCCTGCCAGTCTCCGGCTCTGCCACAGTCACCCAGTGTCGCGCATGGCGCCCTGCGAGTTGATCCAAATCAACGCAGGGTCGTCGTCAGTGCTGTCTCCTCGGCTATCGTCCCAGGGAGAACGAACATGTCGACTTACGACTTCATGGTTGTCGCCGCAGTCCTGCTCAGCTTCGCATCATTTTCCGGTGTCCTGGCCTTTGCCACCTTCGACGAATCGCGTCGCCGCCACCCAAGATAAGGCGAAAGGACCGGTTGGATGGGCGGTCGGGCGGCCATGCACACGACGAAGTGATATAGGTGCAATTTGACGACGGATCGGGTGGAATGAGAACGTCTGGAAGATAACAACCGGAACGCGGCCATGAGCGACGAAACCGAGGACGACACCGACATCGTCAACCAGCTCGCCTATGTCAGGGCCGATCCCACTCAGCACGATACGATCACGCTTCTCACCATGATCGATGCCGCGATTGCCGAGATCATGGCCCTGAGGAGGAGCCTGCGGCTGAGCGAGGAGCGGAACGAGCGGGGCAACCAGCTCCAATAGGCAGCCGGAACGAGCAGCAACGCGCGAAAAGCGCTAGTCCGCGTCGGCCACCATCTGCCGGCCGCCGGCCCAGGCGCGCCATTGCCGCTCGTCGCCATTGAAGACGTTGAGGTCGATGCGGCCGGTGACACCATGCGACAGGCCGGAGCCGGAATATTGCCAGAACAGCCATTTGCGGTCGGGATAGACCTTTGAGGGATGCCTGGCCACCGCGCGCAGCCAGAACGGATAATCGAGGAATTGGCCCCTGAGATTGTCCCGGTAGAAATCGGGCGCGGTGTAGATGATCGGCCGCTGGCCGTAATGGCGCTCGAGCTTGTCCATGAACACCTGCATCTTCTCCAGCACCTTTTCGCGCGACGGGCGCCGCTTGCAGCTGGACTCGCCGTTCCACTCGACATCGATCACCGGCGGCAAGGCGCCGTCCACCTTCGGCACGTTGCGGATGAACCAGTCGGCCTGTTCGCCGGCGGTGCGGCACCAGTAGAAGAAGTGGTAGGCGCCGCGCTTCAGCCCGGCGGCGTCGGCGTTGCGCCAGTTTTTCATGAACATCGGATCGAGATGGTCGCCACCGTCGGTCGCCTTGATGTAGGCGAAATTGGCGCCCTGGGCGCGCAGCTTCTCCCAGTTCACGTTGCCCTGCCAGCGCGACACGTCGACGCCATGCACGGCAAGGTGCCGTGGCGAGGAGCGGCCGAAATTGATCGGCTTGGCGTCGCGAAAGCCGTAGCGCGTGACCGGACCGGCGAGCATGGCAGGGGCTGCCCGCGACAACAGTTTCGGCGGCGAGACCAAGGCTGCCGGCTCGACCGGAGCATCGGCGCTGTCAGGCAATTCGGGCGCTGGAAAGGCTACCGTCTCCTCCTCCGCCAGGCCGAAAGGCTGAACATTGTCGTCCACTGGCGCGGCCTCGGCCAGCCTGCGCACATTGCTGGCCTTCGCCACCGGGACGGATGTGATCGGCGCGCTTGGCCGCACCACCGAACTGGTCGTCTCGTTCGATGGCCTCTGCACGTCGAGCGCGTCCATCCCCGATGTCGACGAGCAGCCCGCAAGGAACAGCGATGCGATCATGAAACTGACGACGCCTGGTAACCGCATCTGGACCTGTACTCGAAACGCAACAGACCGAGGGCAATGGCCGACGGACAACCGGACCAGTTATGAATGAGAAATTACCAATAAAGATTGAATCAAGTTTTTTACCATGCCTGTGGCTGGTTTCGGACATTCGCCGCCGGCGCCATCGCAGCGATCATGGTCGCGACGATCATCATCAGGCTGCGTGGCTGGCGGGCCGCGCGATCCTGGCCATATCGTGCCCTAGTTCATTTCGCCGTTTCACGGAAACGGTGAAATGCTCTATCTCTTTGTTTTTACGCAATTCCGGACGGAAAACCGTGTCGCACTTTTCCTGGAATTGCTCTAGCCACTTTTCCTGAAGACGCCGATCATCGGCCCCAGATTCCAGTAGTCGTCGTTGCGGCCGATGGCCGGGGCGAGCAGGCTCGATATCGTACCGTCGAGAAACAGCGCGTTGTCGCAGCCGAGCGCATCGCGGAACAGCCGGGCGAACGCATGGAACGTCACCGTGCCGTTCGAAATGGCAAAGACCGTGACACCGTCCTTGCGCACCCCGACCCCGTCGCGGGTCTTGCGCGATGTGCCGTCGGCCTGAAATTTCGGATGAAGCTGGCCGTCGATCACCAGCATCGGCCCCGATTGCGTCGCATAGTCGGTTGCCGGCCGCTTGCTGACGAAATCCCTAGTCGCCCGAACTGCTGCCTTGCCGTCGCTGACATAGAAGATGCCATTTGGCTGAAGCGAGAAATTGCCGCTGCCGGATCCCGTCTTGACCGTCGCCATTTCCCGGCCACGCTCGACATAGAGGCCGACCGGCCTGAGGTCTGGGTGATACATGCCGGCGTTGATGGCAAACAGCATCGTGCGGCCAGCCATGCGCTGGGCGGCGTCGAGATTGTGCAGCGACTGAAATGGCTTGCCTGTCTGGTCCTTCCAGAACAGCTCGACCGAATATTGGTTGGGGTCGACCTCGCAGACCAGATAGCTGGTCGCCTCGAACGTAAAGTCGCGGCACGGCGGCACCGTCGCGAACCATTGGCCGAATGCCACCGTCGTGGCGACCGCCTGCGGCAACGCGGCCTTGAGCAAGGCCAGCAGCAGCGGCGCGGAATTGAAAAGCGTCAGAAAATCCATGCACCTACCCAGCTCCAACGAGCCACCGTGGATAGCATCGCCGGCCGGCATTGTGGAAGCTCGGCCTGGAACGGCGCGGTTCAGAACCGGCGATGGGATGTCGCGGAGCCAACGGGACTAGCCGCGGAGCCGACGGGACTGGCCGCGGAGCCGACGAGACTATTTGACGGCACTGACCAGCTGTTCGTCGCCACCAAGAATGGAGACCCAGTGTCCGGTGTCGTCGCTCGCCTGCCGTTTCAGGTAGCGGTAGCTGGTCTCGTTCCAGAGCCGGACCTTGTCGGTCAGATTGTCGAGGATGAAGTCGCCCTTGTCCGTCCGCACCGTCAACACGGCATGACCTTCGCCATCAGGCTTGCGAACCACCGTCATCAGCAGATTGGCTATGGCAATGCCCAGCCTGTTCAGTTCACGCCGCTTTTCCAGCGCGTAATCCTCACAGTCGCCGAAGCCGTTGTCCGGATAGGCCCACCACTCGTCCTTGCCGTAATTGTCCACGTCGCTCATCGGCTTGACGCGCGTGTTGACCGAGAGATTTACCGCTGAGATCTCGTGCAGCAGCTTGCCGGTCATCTGTTCCGGCACGCTGTCGTGCGAGCGGATCGAACACTCGGCGGCATGGATCTTGCAGAAATCATAGTGGCCGATCGGCTGGGAGGTCGAGCCGCCGACAACCATGGAAACAGGAGCCGCGTAGGCGAAATTAGCTGCTGAACACAACGCGGTCAGAGCAACCGCCAGCCCCAGCCCCTTCGCCTTTCGGCGCCAACCCTTCGAGGATGCCATCCGGCCCCGCCCATCTGTTTTGTTAACAGAACGTTAAGGGCTGTTACCTACCGAAGTCAATCAAGCTGGCTGATCACATCTTTGCGGGCCGAAGCGTGCAGGTTTCAGGGTTGCTCCCGCGCAACACAGAGCCGACCGCGAGCCTAGGCAAGCCACCCCATCGCAACGCCCAGCAGCAAGACGATGCCGAGCAGGCCACGATAGATGACGAAAGGCCAGGCGGAAAAGCGTTCCAGCACGCGCATCAGGCCCCAGATGGCGAAGAAGGCGGAAATCGAGGCGACGCCCAGTCCGGTGGCGAGAACCGACCATCCGTGGGCATCGAGATGGACCTTGTGCAGTTCCCAAAGCTCCTTGAGGCCGGCAAGAGCGATGGCCGGCAGCCCGAGCAGGAACGAGAAGCGCGCTGCCTCGGCCCGCTTGAAGCCGAGCCCAAGTGCTGCCGTCAGGGTCGAGCCCGAGCGCGAGACGCCGGGTATCAGCGCGCCGATCTGGGCGACACCGACGAGCAGTGCATCGGCGAGCGAAGCTTCGTCCATGGTGCGCCGGTGGCGGGCGAAAATCTCGGCCAGCGCCAGCAGGACCGCCATGGCGATGCAGGACCAGCCGATCACGCTCAGGCTGCGCAGCGGCGAACCGCAGGCATTGAGGATGCCCGACAGCGCCACGCCGGCAATGACGATCGGGATCGTCGCCAACACGATCCAGGAAGCCAGCCGGAAATGCCGGTCGGCAAAATCGCGGCGTGTGAGGGCGTCGATGGAACCGAACAGCAGGTCCCTGACATCGCCCCAAAAATAGCTGACCACGGCGGCAAGGGCCGCAAGCTGCATGGCGGCGGAAAAGGCCGACCCGGGATCCTGCCAACCGAGCACCGCCGGCACGATACGCATATGGGCGGTCGAGGAGATCGGCAGCAGTTCGGTAATGCCCTGCACAAGGCCGAGAAAGGCGACCTTGGCATATCCCAAGCCGACAAAGCCCGTGTCCAGGCCTTGGGTGCAGATGTCAGCCATATCGGGTTCCGTGGTTGAGAGATCGAACTTGCGCGGGAGCGACCAGCCTTGACCCGTCGCGCTTGGCCTGTCGCGGGCAAGCCTTACCGTCATGGACGAGATAATCAATTTACGGATTTGTAAGCTGGTGAGACAGCACCGAACGCGCGTCGGTCAGGACCGGTCCCAAAGGGCCGGCCTGAGTTCTCACAGGGAGTGTTCTCACAGGAGAAAAAAGACAAGGCGATTACGGACACAGCCAGAGTTTCTGGCAGGTCCTGGCGATCACATGCGCCGGCGGAACGACGGGTTCGTCGACGGAAGGCCGGCGAGCCCGTTCGAGCAGCATGCGCACCTGTTCAGGGCGCACACGATCGCGCTCCATCACAAGCAGGACCATCGGATCGCTCAAAAGCTCGTCCAGGGTGCTGATGCTGTCGTTCATCCGTCGTCTCCTCGAATGCCGGCCCGCGCAGCATAGATAGGAAGACAATCATGGCCCGCCAATGACGTTTTGCCGGCTATCGCGTGATGTTTTGGATTAAATTTTGGTCATCGCCTTACTGTCCCGGCGCCGCCGCGTGGCGAGGGAAGTCTAGGCTGGTGGCGGAGCGCCTTCATATTGAGGCAAGCCGTCGTCGAGCACCACCCAAGGCTGTTTCGAGGCGGTGAAAATGTGCATTTGCGGCCTGAAGGCCGACGGGTCGTCGAGCGAACCGGTGGTGATGCCGATGATGCCGGCGGAATCGCGCCGCGAAAACATCGTGGTGCCGCAGCTCGGGCAAAAACCGCGCTTGAGATCAGGCGAGCTGTTCACCGTCGCCAGCGGTCCCTCGATCGTCACATCGTCGATGCGAAACAGCACGCGCGCGTTGAAGGCGGCGCCGATCGCCTTCTGGCAAAGCCGGCAGTGGCAGATGCGTTCGTTGATCGGAGCCGCGTCAGTGCTGTAGCGCACCGCTCCGCACAGGCAGCCGCCCTGATGTTTAGCCATCGTCTTGTTCCGCAAATCGAGAAAATAAGCGGCAAGGTAGTCGCGCGGCCGACAGGGTCAATTGAAAAGCCTTGATACGATGCCATCGATAATCGGAATGCGATGGAGTTTGTCGTGGCGCAAGAGATCGAGACCATCGGCATTGCCGACCTGTTCAAGCCGCCCTCGCCTGCTCGCGATCGTGCCGACACCAGGATCATGGCCGCCGCCTCGGGGATCGGTTTCATGGCCGTCCGCGACTTTCCTGGCGATCACTGGCTGACGCCGGACAGGCGAGCACAGTTGCTGCGCATCTTCGCGCTGTCCGAAGCCGAGAAGCAGAAGCTGCTGCGCTGGAATTTCGACCCGACCAGAAAGAACGTCTACCGCGGCTGGTTCCCGCTGCAGCCGACAGCCGTTTCCTACAAGGAAGGCATCGACATAGGGCGGGATATCATGGGACCGGATATCGCCGATGCCGGAGGTGTTTCGACCTCCGACGATCCGCTGCTTGAGCCGACGCCATTGCCGGCCGAAGACGCCCTGCCCGGCTGGCGCGCCGCGGCGGCGGACTACTACCGGTCGATGGAGAGCGTCGGCAACGCGCTGATGCGGTCGATCGCGCGTGGGCTTGGCCTGCCGGAAACGATCTTCGATGCCTGTTTCGATGGCGGCATCTCGACGCTGCGCCTGATCCGCTATCCCCTGCGCGATGCCAACGCCGGCGTCGACACCAGCGGCCCGGAGTTTTCCGTGATCCACAAGGGCGAGACGCGCACCATTATCGGGCGCGAGCACGCCGATTCCGGTTTCGTCACCTTGCTGGCGCAGGACGGCGTCGAGGGTTTGCAGGCCAAAAACCTCGCCGGCGAATGGATCGACGTGCCGCCGGCCAACGGCACGCTGGCGGTCAATTTCGGTCAGTTGCTGGAGCGCTGGACCGGCGGGCGCGTCCGTGCGACGCGGCACCGGGTGATCGCGCCGAAGACGGTGCGGCTGTCGATCCCGTTCTTCTACGAACCCCGCGTCGATGCCGAAATTGCGCCGCTGCCATTGAAAGGCGCCGAGCCCTTCGAGCCGTTTCTCTATGGCGATTATCTCTGGGAAGCGGCGACGAATTTCGTCGAGATGAGCGGCATCAAGCATCTCAGGCAGCCGCGCCGCGCCAAGGCTTCATAGGCAACGCCGGCCTCTCGTTGCAGAGACGGCCGGCTGGGAAATGACAGGCTACTCCGTTTCGCTGACCACCTCGTCCCAGCTCTTCACCTTGGTCTCGCCGTTGAGGAACGGCAGCGCGGCGGCCGTCAGTTCCGGGGCGAAGAAGACGTCGTAATGTGTGCGGTTGGGCAGGATCGCCAGGCGGTTCCGCGACAGGTTTTCGCGCATCCAGCCGGCGTCCTTCAGTCCGCCGCCGAGCATCTGGTAGAACTTGACCTCATGCTCGGGCTTGTACATGTCACTGTCGCCATAGGCCAGCATGACCGGCATCTTCAGCTTGGGAACATCGGCCGAGAAGTCCCTGTTCTGACGCATGAAATTGCCGAGCGCGTCCAGCAATTTGGGGAAGTCTTCCGGATGCGGCGCGACCGCGACGTAGGACTTGTACATCGGCGTGTCCTTCATGAACGGCGCGGCGGCGGCGCTCACCTGAGCCTGCTGCGGGCGCATCTCGTCATAGAAACCGTCGGTAGCATAGCCGGTCGAGACCAGCACAAGGCGGCGCACCATCTCGGGATGGCGGACCGCCATGCGGAAAGCGACACCGCCGCCGAGCGAATAGCCCATGACGTCGACCTTGTCGTAGCCGAGCGCCTTGACGATATCGGCCATGTCGTCACCAATCGCCTCCACGCTGAATGGCCGGTCGCCGAGCGCCGTGCGGCCATGGCCTTGCAGGTCGACGCCGATGACGGTGCGATTTTCGGCGAATTTGGGCAGGATCGGCGCGAACATGTCGGTAGAGCCAAGACCGCCATGCAACAGAAGCAGCGGCTCGCCCTTGCCGTAGACGGCGTAATAGTAATTCAGGCCGTTGATCGGTAACAGGCCGGACTTTCCCGGCTTCAGCGGTGTTCTCGTTTCGGTCGTCATGGCAGGTTCCTTTGCATTGGTGGTGCCCGGGCAGGCGAGAAGCGCCGCGGCCGAAGCAAGAATGACGAAAAACAGGGTTCTGGACATATCGGTCTCCTCGAGTCCTGCCGGTGTCAAAGCGGTCCTGTCGGTTCAAAGCGTCTTGTGGTGTCAAAGCGTCATGGCGAGGTCCTCAAGCTGGTCGGCGCACTGGCCCCAACCCTGATGAAAACCCATCGCCTCGTGCTGCTCGCGGTCGGCGACGCTCCAGTGCCGGACGCGCGCGATATAGCGGGTCTTGCCATCGCCTTCGTCCTCGAAGGTCAGCACGACGGTCATGAATGGCTTTTCCGACGGCTTCCAAGCCTGTGTGTAGGCATCGGTGAAGACGATCTTCTTGCCGGGAATGACTTCCAGGAAGACACCGGGGTTAGGAAACTCATTGCCGTCCGGGCTAGCCATGACAACCAGAGTCGAGCCGCCGGTGCGCACATCCATCTCGGCGCGCGGCGTCGTCCACGGCTTTGGCGAGAACCATTGCGTGACCAGCTTCGGCTCGGTCCAGCAGCGATAGACGCTGTCGCGCGATGCATCGATGATGCGGGCAAGAACCAGTTCGCGGTCGTTGTCGGGGGCAATGTCGAGCTTGGTGGCCACGGTGGTCTCCTCGGGTTTGATCTGTTTGATCTAGGGGTTGATCCGGCTTCCGTCCCAAGGACGAGCCGATGCAACGCAACCCGACACCGCCAGTGAAAAAATCTGGCGACTGGAGAAAATCTGGCGACTGCTTGTATGGATGGAGGCTGGGCGGGAAAAGCGGCCCGTGTCAGTGGCGCTTGGCTTGCACCAGATAGGCGTCGATCTCGGTTTCGCCGAGCCACTTCGCGGCCTCGAGCCGATGCAGGCCTTCGACCAGTATATGGCGCTTGCCGTCGTGGCGGACCTGGATCGGCGTCTTCATGCCGTTCTCCAGTATGTCCTCGGCGAGATGCCGGACGGTCTCGGGGTGCAATGTCTTCTTGCGCGCCGTCGGCACGTAGATGTCGTCGACCTTGACCTTTTGCACTCTGAGCATGCCGATCCCCGTGGCGGAAAAACGCCGCCGTTTGTGGAAATAGTCTTTTTGGCAACGGCGGCCAAGAGCGCGGCCAACGAATGCTGGCCCGATCGTTTCCATTTGACGCTTGCCCTGCAGATCGCCGAAATGACGGCTTGCCACTTCTTCGGTGTTCATGACCCATCTGCCCACGGAATTCCCCGATTTCGGATTGACGCCAGAGCAGCGCCGCCATGCGGTGCGCGGCCACTACTACGAATGGCCTGGGATGGATGGCGAGCGCGGCGAGATCTGGTGCTACTCGGACCGATTTTCCTATCGCGCCGGCGAGACGGTGACGCTGCATGTCAGTTCGACGGCTCCATCCTTCGGCATGACGATCATCCGCGACGGCGGCACCGAGACGAAAGTGTTCGAGAAATCGGGCATCGCGGCACGCTGGCAGGACAGTCCGGACCAATGCTCGGCAGAGGGCTGCGGCTGGGAGGCTTCGTTCGAATTCCGCGTCGGCGGCGACTGGCCGTCCGGCGCCTATCGGGCAACACTGACCGCCGACGGGCGCGACGGCAAGCCGATCCAGTCCCACCACCTTTTCATCGTTAGCCCCCAGGCCGGCAAGAAGCCCGGCCGCGTGCTGCAGGTTGCGGCGACGGGCACCTGGCTCGCCTACAACACTTGGGGCGGCTCCAACCACTATCAAGGCATCACCGGACCGGACCGCAATCAGTATTCGCCCATCGTATCGACCCAGCGCCCCTGGTGCCGTGGCTTCGTCGTGCTGCCGAAGGATGCGCCGCGCGTGCCGCTGGAAGTCGCCGTGCCGCCGAAGACGGTGCCGCGCTATCCGCACATGGAATGGGCGCTCGCCACCGGCCATTCGAAGAAATACGCTTCGTCGGGCTGGGCCAGCTACGATAGCCATTTCTTCCGCTTCGCCGAGCGGGCCGGCTATGCCGTCGATCTCGCCAGCCAGCACGACCTGCATTTCTCGCCCGACATTCTCGACGGCTATGACTGCGCTGTCTTCGTCGGCCATGACGAGTATTGGACCTGGGAGATGCGCGACGCGGTCGACAATTATGTGGACCGCGGTGGCCATGCGGCGCGCTTTGCGGGCAACTTCATGTGGCAGACGCGGCTGGAGGACGAGGGGCGCCGCCAGGTCTGCTACAAATACCGTGCCCGCGCCGAGGATCCCGCCTATCGCGGCGGCGACGTGACCCGCGCCACCAATTCCTGGGAAGCGCCGGAAATCGGCCGGCCGGGCTCGGCAACCTTCGGGCTGAATGCCACCCGTGGCCTCTATGCCGGCTGGGGCGGCTGCGCGCCGCGCGGCGTGCGCGGTTTCCCGGTCTATCGACCGGAGCATTGGGCCTTTGCCGGCACCGGCATCTACTACGGCGACCTGCTCGGCGCCGACAGCCACGTCTATGGCTATGAGGTGGATGGGCTCGACTTCGAGATCCGCGGTGGCCTGCCCTACCCCACGTCAGACAGCGGCGCGCCGGATGGACTGCAGGTTCTCGCCGTCGGCATGGCTTCCCAGGTCGAGGAAAGCGCCGATATCCCGATCGAGGACCAGTTCCTCACCGACGAGGATGGCCGCTTCAGCGCCGAAACGCTGTTCGGCGAGGGCAGCGACGCCAATCTGGAGAAAGTCAAACGCGGCAATGGCATGATCGTCAATTTTCCGCGCGGCAAGGGCGAGGTGTTCCACGCCGGAAGCTGCGAATGGGTTGCCGGCCTGCTAAGACAGGACCCGATGGTCGAACGCGTCACAAAAAATGTCCTCGATCGTTATCTCGGAAAGCCCTGACATGTCGAAAATCCAGACCGCCGCTCAACCGACTGAAGTCCGGCGAGACTCGCATCTGTTCTATCTCTCCAGCTTGCGCCGACCGCTGATCGACCGCGCCGAAGGCATCTACATGTGGACGCAGGACGGCCGCCGCTTCATCGATGGATCGAGCGGGCCGATGGTCGCCAATATCGGCCATTCCAACCGCAATGTGCTCGATGCCATGAAGCGGCAGATGGACCGCGCCACCTTCGCCTATCGGCTGCATTTCGAGAACGAGCCGGCGGAAGAACTCGCGCGGGAACTCGCGGGGAAACTGCCGGAGGGCATGGACCGCATCTTCTTTGTCTCGGGCGGCTCCGAAGCGACAGAGTCCTGCATCAAGCTGGCGCGGCAATGGGCGGTCGCCACCGGACAGGCCAGCCGTTGGAAGGTGATCACCCGCTTCCCCTCCTATCATGGCGGCACGCTGGGTTCGCTCTCGATCACCGGCGACGATGCGCTGTCCGAAACCTTTGCGCCGATGATGCGGCCGATGCCGACCGTGCCGGCGCCGACCGCCTGGCGCGACCGCGACAATCTTTCAATGGAGCAGCGCGGGGTTCGCTATGCCGACATGCTGGAGGAGAAGATCCTCACAGAGGGGCCGGAAAGCGTGGTCGCCTTCATCATGGAGCCGATCGGCGGTGCCGCCACAGCAGCCCTGGTGGCGCCGGACAGCTACTATGCCCGCATCCGCGAGATCTGCGACCGCTACGGCATCCTGCTCATCCATGACGAAGTGATGAGCGGCGCCGGCCGCACCGGCAAATTCCTCGGCGGCGACCACTGGAACTGCAGGCCCGATATCGTCGCGCTGTCAAAGGGACTGGGCTCGGGCTACGCGCCGCTCGGCGCGCTCGCCGCACCGATGCGGCTGGTGCAGCCGTTGCTCGCCTCCGGCGGCTTCCAGCATGGCCACACCTATGCCGGCAATCCGCTGGCCTGCGCCGCCGGCCTTGCGGTTCTGGGTGAAATGGACCGGCTCGACCTGATCGCCAATGCGGCTGCCATGGGCGATGTGCTGATGGACGGATTGAAGGGACTTGCCAAGCGCTTCCCGTTCATCGCCGACGTGCGCGGCAAGGGTCTGCTCACCGGCGCCGAGATGGTCGCCGATCCAGAGACGCTGCGGCCGATCGACCAAGGCAAGAAAGCGACGCAGCGGCTGCTCGACCTTGCCTATGCGCGCGGGCTGATCATCTATGGCCGCAGGGTGAAGGGTGGCGTCGACGGCGACAATTTCATGGTCGCGCCGCCAATGATCGTGACCAGCGAACAGGTCGGCGAAATCGTCTCCATCATCGGTGATGCGCTGGAGGTTCTGGCTTCCGAGCTCGACCTGCCGGTCGAAGGCCGGGGGTAAGGGGATGGCGCCGCGAAAAGTCATCATCACCTGCGCGGTCACCGGCTCCGTGCACACGCCGTCGATGTCGCCCTACCTGCCGGTGACGCCGGACCAGATCGCGACGGATGCCATCGCGGCTGCCGAGGCCGGTGCCTCGATCCTGCACCTCCACGCCCGCGACCCCAGGGATGGCCGCCCGACCGCCGATCCGGACGTCTTCATGCAGTTCCTGCCGCGCATCAAGCAGGCAACCGCCGCGGTGATCAACATCACCACCGGTGGCTCGTCGCTGATGACGCTCGACCAACGGCTGGCTGCGCCGCTCCGCGCCGAGCCCGAAATGTGCTCACTCAACATGGGCTCGATGAACTTCGCGCTGTTCCCGATGCTGGACAAACCACGGGAGTGGCAGCACGAATGGGAACCGAAACTGCTAGAAGCCACCCGCGACACCATCTTCAAAAACACCTTCGCCGACATGGAGGGCGTGCTCGAAAGACTCGGAAAGGGCTGCGGCACGCGCTTCGAGTTCGAGTGTTATGACGTCGGCCACCTTTATTCGCTGGCGCATTTCCGCGACCGCGGCCTGGTGTCGGGGCCGCTGTTCATCCAGTTCGTGCTGGGCATCCTGGGCGGCATCGGCGCCGATCCGGACAATCTCGTCCACATGAAGCGCATCGCCGACAAACTGTTCGGCGACAGCTACCAGTTTTCGGTGCTGGCCGCCGGCCGCAACCAGATGCCGCTGATCTCGATCGCCGCTGCAATGGGCGGCAATGTCCGTGTCGGGCTGGAAGACAGCCTCTATGATGGCCGCCAACTGGCGAAATCCAACGCCGACCAGGTGCGCCGCATCCGTGGCATTCTCGACGGGCTGTCGCTGGAGGTTGCCACACCGGCCGAAGCGCGTGACATGCTGGCGCTCAAGGGCGGGGATAGAGTGGCGTTTTGAGATGCCCTTGACTGAGATGTTTGTGTTCCGTCACACCCCCCTCTGTCCTGCCGGACATCTCCCCCGCAATGGGGGAGATCGGATATCATTTCGGCTTTCGCAAACCTCCAACGTCAAAAGAGTGGCGGCAAGGCCAAAGCTGCCAATCTCCCCCCATGCGGGGGAGATGTCCGGCAGGACAGAGGGGGGTGCCTTGGCACCATACCTGTGTTGAGCAACTCATCCAAAATCCTCCTCCGCCCCGGCCGCATCGAAGACGTCGAAACCATACACGCGGCAATCCTGAAACTCGGGACCCACATCGGCGCTCCCGAGGAAATCGTCTCGACGGCGGAAGATCTCAGAACCTGGGGCTTCGGCGCAAAGCCCGCCTTCTCGACACTGATCGCCGAAGTCGGCGGCGAATTCGCCGGGCTGTGCCTGTATTTCCCGATCTTTTCGACCTGGATGGGGCGGCCTGGCGTCTATGTGCAGGATCTCTACGTCGAGGACCGGTTTCGCGGTCGCAAGATCGGCGAGCGGCTGTTGCGGCGCATCGCGGCTGAGTGCCGGAAAGAAGGTGGGGTCTATCTCAGACTGTCCGTCGACACCGACAATGAAGGCGCCAAGGCTTTCTATGAAAGGCTGGGCATTGCCTGGTCGAGCTACGAACAGACGCAGAAGATCACCGGCGAAGCCTTTTTCGCCTTCGCCGATGCGCCGGAAAATGGGGAGCAGGAATGAAAGCCTTTTATGCGCAGGAGCAGAAGCGCCACGACCCCAAGGCCTTTCTTTCCAGCGGTGCCGCACAGCCCAATCCGGAAAGACCCGAACGCGTCGAGAGATTATTAGCCGGCGCAGCATCTGCGGGCTGCACGATCGAACGGCCGCGCAATCACGGGCTCGGCCCCGTTTCGGCGGTGCACACGCCCGAATATCTCGACTTTCTCGAGCACATCTTTGACCGCTGGCAACGCATCGATGGCGCATCCGCCGAAGTGATCCCCAACATCCACCCGATCGCCCGCAATGGTTCCTACCCGGCCTCGGCGGTCGGCCAGGCCGGCTATCACATAGCCGATACGGCTTGCCCGATCTCCGGCGAGACCTGGCAGAGCGCGCTGTGGAGCGCCTGGAGCGCGGCCGAAGCCGCCGAAACGGTGATGGCTGGCGCACCGGCCGCCTATGCGCTGTGCCGCCCGCCCGGCCACCACGCTTTTGCCGATGTCGCCGGCGGCTTCTGCTTCATCAACAACTCGGCCGTTGCGGCTCAGATTTTGCGCAGAAACGCGGCCCGCGTGGCAATCCTCGATGTCGACCTGCATCACGGCAACGGCACGCAAGGCATCTTCTATGCACGGCCCGATGTGCTCACCGTTTCGCTGCACGCCGACCCGGTGCGTTTCTATCCGTTCTTCTGGGGTCATGCCGACGAGCGTGGCGAAGGGCCGGGCCTCGGCTATAATTTCAACCTGCAGCTGCCACGCAAATCCGCCGACGCGGCGTTTCTCGAAACGCTCGAGATCGCATTCCAGCGCATCCGTGCCTTTTCGCCCGATGCGCTGGTGGTGGCGCTCGGCCTCGATGCGTTCGAAGGCGATCCGTTCGGCGGTCTCTCGGTGACCACGCCCGGCTTCTCGCGCATTGGCGAAGCCATCGCCAGGCTCGGCCTGCCGAGCGTCATCGTCCAGGAAGGCGGCTATCTCTGCGACGCACTCGGCGACAATCTCACCGCCTTCCTCACCGGTTTCGGCGGAAAGGCGCGGTGACAATTCAAACCGGCTTTAGGATCGCTGCTGCCTGAGCATGGCGACGACCCGATGCACGCTCTCCAGCGTCTCGTCGATCTCGTCGGATGTGTTGTAGTGTGCGATGCCGATGCGCACGACGCCTTGCTCGGCCGGAATGCCCAGTTGGTGGACGATCTCCCAAGCGTAGTTATGGCCGGACCACAGGAAGATGTTTTCGGCGTTCATCTGCCGGACGATGGTTTCGGGAACGATGCCGTCAACAGTGAAGGAGACTGTCGGTACGCGATCTCCGAGCCGCTTCGGGTCGGTGATCCCGTGGATAGTCAGGCCTGAAATGTCGGCCAGGCCATCGATCAGCCTCTGCGCCAGCCGGTTTTCATAGGCAATGGAGGCTTCGAACGCCCTCGCGAGCTTCTGCCTTCTGGAGCCGCCCTGCCCCGCTGCTCCCCCCAGTTCGGCAAAATAATCGACCGCCGCCGTAAGACCGGCCATCAGCTCGATCTGCGGCGTGCCGAGTTCGAACCGCTCCGGCAGGCCATTGGACGAGCAGCGGCATTTGTAGGCCTTCAGGCCATCGATGATATCTAGCCGTCCCCACAATATGCCCATATGCGGGCCGAAGAACTTGTAAGCCGAGCAGATCAGGAAATCGCAGCCGAGTTCCTGCACGTCGATCAGGCCGTGCGGCGCGAACTGGACGGCGTCGACATAGACCAGCGCGCCGGCTTGTTTTGCGATGGCAGTCAGGGATTTAACCCGGTTAATCGAACCGGTCAGGTTGCTGGCATAGTTCAATGCAAGCAGCCGCGTCTTGTCGGATAGCAGATCATTCAGCGTCGCCTCCTCGACCTGCCAACTCCTTTCGTCGAAGGGCAGCCAGCGCACCACAAGGCCAAGATCCTCGGCCAGCTGCAGCCAGGGCGAGACATTGCCCTCATGGTCCATCCGGGTGAGGATGATCTCGTCGCCGGGCTTCATGGTGCGGCCGAGCGTGCGCGACATGTGATAGGTCAGCGTCGTCATGTTGGCGCCGATGATGATTTCCTCGCGGCTCTCCGCGCCAAGGAAATCGGCCATTGCCTGATGCGCGTCATCGACGACTTGTTGAGCGGCGGTCGTCGTTTCGAAATAGCCGCCGAGATTGGCGTTGGTGGTGAGCAGGCAGCGCGACACCGCGTCGGCGACAGCCTGCGGCACCTGCGTGCCCGCAGGGTTGTCGAGATAGATGCGGCGACGCCCTTTGTCGGTCAGGGAGAGAGCCGGGAATCTTGCTCGCACCGCCTCGATCGGAAAGTCCGCCATTGTCTCCACCCTTTTGTTATTCCTGCTTAATTCCGCACCTTGAACCAATCAAGGACAAGGATTACCGACCCGCTGATGGATCGCATCCACCGCCTTCTGCATCTCTTCGGTCCAGACGACATCCACCGAGGACAGCGCCATTTCCAGCTGCGAAATGGTCGTGGCGCCGACGATGTTCGAGGTGACGAACGGCCGACTCGACACATAGGCATTGGCAAACAGCGCCGGCTCCAACCCAAACGAGCGCGCCAACTCGTTGTATTCGAGTTGCACCTCCGCGGCATTGGGCGTCTCGTAGCGCTGGCCACGATTGAACAGCTGCGAGCGCGATCCTTGCGGGCGGGCGCCATGGTCGTATTTACCGGTGAGGTAGCCCTGTGCCAGCGGCGAATAGGCGAGCAACGAAACCCCTTCGCGTTCGCAGACCTCGGCGAGGTTCACCTCGAAGCTGCGGTTGACCAGATTGTAGGCGTTCTGGATCGAAGCGACGCGCGGACCAACGCCCTTGTCGGCCTCGGCAAGGAACCGCATCACGCCCCAGGAACTCTCGTTCGACAGGCCGAAATGGCGAATTTTTCCCGCCTTTACCAGTTCCTCGAAGACGGCAAGCGTCTCTTCTATCGGCGTTTCGCCCGCCGGCGCACCGATCGCATCGGGACGACGCGCTACGGCGCCGACGCGTGTCGGGTTGGCGCCCCACGGAATGTCCCTTTCCGGCCAATGAATTTGATAAAGGTCCAGATAATCGGTGCCGAGCTTGGCCAGCGATTTGTCGATGGCGTCAAGGATATCGGCGCGCACCAATTGCGACGGCCTGTCGCCGCGAAACCAGCTGTTGGCGGTGCGGCCGACGACCTTCGAGGCAAGGATCACCTTGTCGCGGTTGCCCTTGGCCTTCATCCAGCTGCCGATGATCTTTTCGGTCCGCCCTTGCGTCTCGGCCTTCGGCGGGATCGGATAGAGTTCAGCGGTGTCGATGAAATTGACGCCGCGCGAGAAGGCGAGGTCCATCTGGGCATGCCCCTCGGCTTCCGTGTTCTGCTGACCCCAGGTCATCGAACCCAGGCAAATCTGGGTAACAAGGAGATCGGTCCGACCGAGACGGCGTTTGTGCATGGAATTTCTGCTCCGAGGGAAAGCGTGCGCGGCAGCGCGGGAATGAGGTCAGCATCTATAGGGAAAGCGGCGGCGCTCTCCAAGCCTCGGCAGGCCGACTTTTGCGTGAGTTGGGGTTGTCTAGCGGCGAGCGCCGGCCACCGCGCGGCGCTTGGCTTCGTCGATCAGCATGTTGGCCACCTGCATGCGGATCATGGCGCGCTGGCGCAGATGCGGGGCGACACGGTCCGGATGGTTGGCGAAGGCGAAGCCGCGGCGAATACGGCCGAAATCGGCGATGCTCTTTGGCTGATCCAGTCCCAGTTCGACCGCGATCGATTCAAGATCGATCGGCGGCAATTTCTCCTCGGGCTTTGGTTCTTCGCCGGCCAGAGCGAGCTTGGCGTGTTCGAGCAAGGCAGCGAATTCGCTCGCCAGGTCGGTACCCGCCTCACGATATTCGGCCGCGGATACCTTGATACGGCCGGAATGCAGTTCATCGGCAACAGACAGATAGTCGAACGGAATGGATGGACGCACACTGGCCCCGCCGCCCTCCATGCCGTCACCCCCGATGCCGTCACCCTTGTCGGACGCAACGAAGAGGTCGTCGAGCAGCGAAGCGAAATCGCGCTTGGCGCTGGTAGCGATGTCAGCCTCCCACTTGCCCGACTGTCTGGGTTACAGACCATAGAACCGGCTCGTTAAAAATACATGCCACCGATCTTAAGGAATTTAGCCGTTGCGAGGATTGCCGCCCGAGCACCCAAAGCTGCTCCAACAAAAGCCGGACTGCACTTTCGTGCAGCCCGGAAATTCGCCAGGAGTGGCGAGGAAAAACTGGCCATGTGCCTGCGTTCAAGCCTACGGGTCCTGCGGCCCAAAAGTTTCACCGGGCCCAAAAAAAATTTATGCAAATCATTCCGACATGGCAGGCATGCAAATGCTGCACTGCACAATTGTCACGATTCATCTATATTGCTGCATGTGGAGGACCAACCAGGAGCCTGAGTCATGGGTTTCTTCACTGAAATGTTCGCCCGGCCGCGCCCGCAGGAACATCTGAGATATCGCGCGGCTCTCGCGCTGCTTCATTCGATGAGCAATGCCGACCGTGCCGACATCGGCGTCAAGCCCGCCGATTTTCCGCGCATCGCCCGCGAAATGTCCATTCGCTAAATGCATATTGCGAGATGTCCCGGATCGGCACGGGACATCTCAACGTCCAATTCCTCAGCGCGATCCGAGGAATGTCGACTTGCCCAGCGGCACGCCATTGTGGCGAAGAATGTCGTAAGCGGTGGTGAGGTGGAAGTAGAAGTTGGGCATGGCAACATGCAGCAGATACTGCATGCCGCCCAATGTGGTTTCGCGCCCGCCGAGCTTCAACTCGATCATCTTGTCGTCCGAACCATCAATATCGGCAGCCGAGAACGTTGCCAGAAGCGCGAGCGTCTTGGCGATCCGCGCCTCGAGATCGGCAAAACTTGCCTCATTGTCTTCATATTTCGGCACTTCGCGGCCGGCCAGCCGCGACGGCGCGCCCTTGGCATGATCGGTGGCGATCTGCACCTGCCGGGTCAGCGCGAACATGTCGGGCGCGAGGCGCGCCGTCAAAAACACCTGCGGGTCGATCTTGCGGTCAAGCGCATTCTGTTCGGCTGATGCCAGCACATTGGAAAGTGCTTTCAGCCGGGCTGAAAACACGGGCACGGATGCCTCATACATCGATATCGTCACGTCAAATCTCCCGTCCGGCCGAACGCCGGCGGTCGGCAGGTAGCGCCTTCGCGCTCGATTCTTCAAGCGCCGGCGCCGCAGCGTCACCACGCCGCCGCAATCGGCATGGTAGAATCTTCGTTATCGAGCGGAGATTCCCGATGAGACGCGCCCTTCTCGCAGCGACTGCCCTTCTCTCCCTTGCCACGACTGGCCAAACGGCCATGGCCGCCGATGATGCCGCCGAAGCGCCCTATGTCGATGACCGTTCGAGCGCCGAGGCGGTCATCCATTCGCTTTACAGCGCCATCAACCGGCACGAATTCGCCCGCGCATGGAGTTATTTCGGCGATACAAAACCGGCAAAGGATTTTGACAGCTTCATCAAGGGCTATGACGGCACCGCCAAGGTCGAGGTCGAGACCGGCGCGATCTCGGACGAAGGTGCCGCGGGCAGCATTTTCTACAACGTTCCCGTCGCTATCCGCGCCACCGACAAGACCGGCGGCGAAAAGGTTTTCGCCGGCTGCTACACGCTGCGCCAGGTCAATGCCCAGATCCAGGCCGCGCCGCCTTTCGACCCGATCCACATCGAAAAGGGCGCGCTGAAGCCCTCCACTGCCGATTTCGAGGAGGCGGTGCCGCCTAGCTGCGGCGACGGGCCGCCGCCACCGAAAAAGGACACCGCGCTTGAGCAGGCCAAGAAGGCTTTTCTGGCGACCTATGGCGACCAGTGCGACAAGGATCTCGTGGCCAATGAGCCGGAGGTCTTTTCGATCAAGTACAAGGACAAGGATGCTCAGCCCGGAGATCCCGACAAGGAGACGCGGCTGTTCCATTTTTCCTGCTCGGCCGCCGCCTACAATGAAAGCTCGGTCTACTACATGACCGACGAACTGTCGGCCGTGCAGCAATTGCAGTTCGCCGAACCCAAGATGGACATCCGCTACGAGAACAATGACAGCGATGGCAAACTGCTGGGCATGAGCATCGTCGGCTTCCAGACGAGCGGCTGGGCGGTCAATTCCGACTATGACCCGGATGCCCATACGATCACCACGTTCAACAAGTGGCGCGGTGTCGGCGATGCGTCGGACGCCGGCACCTATCTGTTCCGCAACGGGAATTTCTCGCTGGTCCAGTACGACGTCGACGCATCCTATGACGGCGAGGAGAACCCGCAGACGGTCGTCGACTACAACACCGCGCCGTAGAGCGCCGCTCCGCTTTAAGCCCGCGTCGATCAGTGCGCCTTCGACAGCATCCAGTTGAGCGTTTCGCGCCAGTCGACCATGCGGATCGGCGTGCCATGCGTGCCGGTCTCGAAGCGGACGAACCGGGTCGGATAGGCTTTCGACTTGGCGATGATGGAACGGAAGAAGGTCTCCTGGCTTGCCACGGGAAAGACCACGTCATGGCTGCCCTGGCCGAAGAAGACCGGCACGCGGCGCTTGAATGCAGGGCTGGCAAAAAAGCTGTCGTCCCACAGCGAGCCGAGCAGCAGCAGGCCGTCGATGCGCCGGCCGGTATCGTTGCGTCCGGCGAGCTTCCAGCACAGCGCACCGCCCATCGAGCCGCAAGCGACGAAGATCTTCGCGCCCGGCGACTGTTCGGCATAGTGATCGATCAGCGCCGCCACCTGTGCCGCGCCCTTGTCGCCGAAATCGGGAAAATCAGGACTGAGATAGAGGCCGCCATTGGCGGCCATCAGGTTCTTGAGGCGGTTGAAATTGCCGCCGAAGGTGAAGTCGTCGACGCCTTGCTTGCGGCTGCCGCCCTGCCCGTGAAGGTAAAGCACGATGATGCCGGCACCCTCCGTCTTGCCGACAGCGACATGCCTGACGTCGCCGGCATCGGTCTTCAAGAGCAGATCCTGCTGCGCCTTGCGCACGCCGGTGTCGGTATACTGCGCATGCACACGCTTTTCCGGCACCTCGTCGCGCTGGTTGATGTCGCGCATTTCGCGATAGTCGATGACCGTGTAGGCACCGTTGGTGTCGGAGGAAAGCGCGGCCGGATAGGCGAAGAGATCGTCCTTGAAGGGTTTTAGGGATAACGTGTCGGCGTTGGCGGCCGAAGAAAACAAGAAAAGCAAGGCAGCTAGGACAGCGCGGCACGCCCCCCTCTGGCCTGCCGGCCATCTCCCCCTCAAGGGGGGAGATCGGATGTCATCACGGCTTTCGCCAATCACCACCGCTGGAGAAAGAGTGTCGACGCGGAAGCTGCCAATCTCCCCCCTTGAGGGGGAGATGGCCGGCAGGCCAGAGGGGGGTGCGACGGTACGAATAGCCATCCCCAAGCCATGCTTAATTCAGTTCGGGTTTGTCAATCCTGCAGCACCCCGCCGGCGCCTTCCAGCGCTTCGCGGGTGTCGACATCGACCGCTGCCCCCTCGCCGATCTCGACATCGACGACGTCGAGCCCTTCGGCTTCGACCAGATGGCGTGCGCCGGTATCGCCTTCGAGATGGGCGATGGCGGGGAATAGCGAGCGCGGCAGAACCACCGGGTTGCCGCGTTTTCCAAGATGCGAGGCACGGACCACGGAATTGCCTCCGGCCCGGCGGAACGCATCGATCAGCCGGTCGAGATCGCCGGACGCGATACCCGGCATGTCTCCGAGAACGATNCGAGAACGATCATCACGCCGGCAGTGTCCTGCGGCAGATAGGCGATCCCGGCCTTCAGCGACGTGGACAGACCATCGGCAAAATCGGGATTGTCGGCGAAGGTGACGTCGAGACCCGACAATGCCGCGCGCACCCGTTCGCGCTGATGGCCGGTGACGACAATCGTGCCTGCAGCCTTCGAGGCGAGCGCGCGCTCGGTGGTGCGGCGCACCAGCGGCTTGCCGTCGAACAGCGCCAGCAGCTTGTTCGGCCCGCCCATGCGGCTCGACCGACCTGCCGCCAGGAGCACGGTCGCGACCTTGAGCTGGCTTTTGGCCGGCACCGGTTCGCGCGGCTGCGGCCGCGTCGGGATTTCCATCAGCAGCCCGCCGACGCCCATGCCTGCGATGTCGCGCGCGGTGACGTCGAGGCCGGCAACCAACCGATCGAGCACCCAGTCGAAGCCGTTTTCCTTGGGGCTGCGGGCGCAGCCGGGCGCACCGATGACGCGCTTGCCACCAAGCATGCCGAGCACCAGCAGATTGCCGGGATCGACCGGCATGCCCGCGCGGATCACGGTACCGCCGGCCCTTTCGATCGCCGCCGGAACGACATCGGCGAAATCGCTCATCGCGGAGGCGCCGAAGATCACCACCATGTCGTTGTCGCCCGCCAGCGCGGCCGCGGCCTCCGCCACGGGCGCGATCTCATGCGGCGTGCGGCGCTCCGCCGTCAACCGGCCACCCGAGCGCGCCAACCGCGCTTCGGTGACGCGCAGCGTCTTGTCGAGCACACCAGGCTTGGTGCCCGGCAAGACCGTCTGGATGACGGCGACGCGCACCGGCTGGTAGACATTGACGGCAAAGATCTCGCCGCCGGCGCAGAGTTTGGTCACGGTGTCGACCAAAATGGAGGCGACGGCGAAGGGGATGATCTTGACAGTCGCGACCATCTGCCCTTTCTCGACCGGTGCGTGCTGGGCCAGCGTGGCAATGGTGATGGCGGGATCGACGGCGTTGATGGCATCGATCATCGAGGCATTGACCGTGAAGATGCCGGCCGCCCTGGCGTGGAGATTGACGCGGCCCGTGGCGGCGGACCTTGCCTCGATGCCGCTGAATGTCATGCACTCGGCAATTCTTTGCGCCGCAGCGTCCTCGCCCAGATCGTCCGGGGCCAGCACGGCCGCGACGACCTGCGAAATCCCGGCTCCCTTGAGTATGGAGATGTCTTCGGCGGTCAGCCTGTGCGCCTTGCGAAACCGCCGTTCGCCGGCGGTGGTGGCATGCGCCAGCACCGCGCCTTCGGCCGCGTCGATCGGAATTGGACCGAATTTCACGCTGCCGCACCTTTTACATCGAGGCCGCGCGAGCGGAAGGCAAGGATGGTCTGCGCCAGAATGGCGACGGCGATCTCGGCGGGGCTCGCGGCACCGATATCGAGGCCGATCGGCGCATGGATGCGGGCGATCTGGTCGGCGCTCGCGCCCAGCGCCAGCAGGCGTTCGACGCGCTTGGCATGGGTCTTGCGGCTGCCAAGCGCCCCGACATAGAAGCATTTGGCGTCGAGTGCGGCCTTGAGCGCGAAATCGTCGATCTTGGGGTCATGGGTGACGGCGGCGAGCGCCGTATAGCTGTCGAGCGGCTGGCGCGTCAGCACATCCTCGGGCCATTCCGCATGCAAGGCGACATCGGGAAAGCGGTCAGGCGTGGCAAAGGCGGTGCGCGGATCGATAATCTCCAGGGGATAGCCGGCAATCCGTGCCATCGGGGCGAGCGCCTGGCTGATGTGGACGGCGCCAATGACCAGCAGGCGCGGCTGCGGCAGATGCGCGTTGAGAAAGAATGTCCGCCCCTCCGCCTCGACGGAACCGGAATTGCCCGATCGAAACGCCTTGGCGATCGCCGTTCCGAGATCGCCGGCGACGTGGTCGCCCTCTCGCACGATACGATCGCGGCCGTCACCAAGATCGGTGACGAGGATCGCCGCACGGCGGGCGCGGCGCTCGGCATTCAAGGTTTTTAGAGTATATGGATCCATCTGAGATCAGCCTAACCGCTCGACATACACCTTGATGCGGCCGCCACAGGACAGGCCGACCTGCCAGGCGGCCTCGTCGGCAACGCCGAATTCCAGCATCCTGGCCTTGCCGGAGCCTATGACGTCGATCGCCTCGGTCACCACGGCGCCCTCGACGCAGCCACCGGAAACCGAACCGTGGAAATTACCTTCCGCATCGATGACAAGGTGGCTGCCGATCGGTCTCGGTGCCGACCCCCAGGTCTCGACCACCGTCGCGATAGCGACATCCTTGCCGTCTTTCATCCAACCTTCGGCGATGATCAGCGGATCGCGGGCTTCATCGAGATAAAGACTGTCGCTCATGGTTGCTTCTCTCAGGGTCTGTTTTTCCAGGGAACAGGGAAAACATATGGTTATGCGGCATGCCTCTCGCCAACATCCATCCATCGCCGCGAATCGACCGACAGCGCCGATTTCTTGTCCAGCGAGGCGCAGAGGTCGGCGAGCGCCTCAAGATTGTGCACCGAACGGAATTCGTCGACATGCGGCAGCATCGCCTTGACGCCGCGGGCGCGCGCCTGAAAACCGTCAAAGCGCAGCAACGGGTTCAGCCAGATCAGCCGCCGGCAGGATTTGTGCAGGCGCTCCATCTCCTCCGAAAGCCCGGTGACATCGTCGCGCTCCAGCCCGTCGGTGATCAAAAGCACCACCGCGCCCTGCCCCAGCACGCGCCGCGACCAAGTCAGGTTGAACTCGGCCAGCGCGTCGCCGATGCGCGTGCCGCCCGACCAGTCCTTGACCGCCGCCGAACAGTCGGCAAGTGCCGCATCGGGATCGCGGTGGCGCATCTGCCTGGTCAGATTGGTCAGCCGCGTGCCGAAAACGAAAGTGTGCACGCGCCGGCGCTTTTCGGTCAACGCATGCAGGAAATGCAGGAAGATGCGGGTGTACTGGCTCATCGAGCCCGATATGTCGGCCAGCACCACCAGCGGCGGATGGACTTCACGGGCTGAGCGGAATTTCGGCAGGATCAGTTCGCCGCCGGTGCGCGCGGCCGAACGCATCATGGCGCGCGGGTCGATACGGCGGCCATACGCATCGGCCTTGAAGCGCCTGATACGCACCATGTCGACGGGCAGACGCAGCCCGGCGATCGCCTTCCTGGCGTCGGCGATCTCGGCGGCGTTCATCTGGGCGAAATCCTTGCCCCGCAAGACCTCGTTGCCGGAAAAAGTGAAGCGGGCATCGACCTCGATCTCAGGGATTTCCCGCGGAGGCTGGTTCTTCTGGTGGCCTTCGAACATAGCCTGGCTGACGCGGTTCTCGGCCGCGCGCGGCTTCTGCTTCTCCCTGGCGTCGGGCGCCACCGGCGAAAACATCGCCAGCATCTTCTCGATCAACTCGCGCGATTTCCAGAACAGCCGGAAAGCTTCGTCGAAGATGGCGTGATCCTCGTGCCGCGAGACCAGCACGGCGTGCAGCGTCCAGTAGAAATCATCGCGCGAACCGATGCCGGCGACGAGCACCGCCTCGATGGCATCCTTGACCGAGGCTGGCCCGACGCGCATGCCGGCCTTGCGCAAGGTGCGGGCGAAATAGACGATGTTGTCGGCGATCCGGCCATCCGCTGTCGCCTCTTTCGGTTCGGAGCGCGGCATCGCCTACTCCGCCGCCGAAAGCTCGGCCTTCACCTCGTTGAGGATGCGCCGGCCTTCACCCTGTTCGATGCGGGCAATGTCGTCCTGGTATTTCAGCAGCACGCCGATCGTGTCGGATACAGTCTCCGGATCGAGCGCGACCTTGTCGAGTTCGGTCAGCGCACCGGCCCAGTCGATGGTTTCGGCGACGCCAGGCACCTTGAACAGCTCGATCTGGCGCAGTTTCTGGATGAAGGAGACCACCTCGGCCGAGAGCCGCTGGTTGGCCTGCGGCACCTTGCGGTGCACGATCTCAAGCTCACGCTCGGCATTGGGATAGTCGACCCAGTGATAGAGGCAGCGCCGCTTCAGCGCGTCGTGGATCTCACGGGTGCGGTTTGTGGTGATGATCACGATCGGCGGCTCTTCCGCCTTGATCGTGCCGAGTTCTGGCACCGTCACCTGGAAGTCGGAGAGGATTTCGAGCAGGAAGGCCTCGAAGGCTTCGTCGGTGCGGTCGAGCTCGTCGATCAGGAAGACCGGGGCCGCACCCACCTTGCCGGTCAGCGCGTCGAGCACCGGGCGGCGGATCAGGTATTTTTCCGAGAACACGTTGCGTTCCATGGCGGAGCGCTCGACCTTCCCGGCCGCCTCCTCCATGCGGATCTCGATCATCTGAGCGGCGTAATTCCACTCGTAGACCGCCGAGGAGACATCTAGCCCCTCGTAGCACTGCAGGCGGATCAGCCGGCGGCCAAGCGCCTGCGCCAACACCTTGGCGATCTCGGTCTTGCCGACGCCGGCCTCGCCCTCGAGGAACAATGGCCGGTTCATGCGCAGCGACAGGAAAAGCACGGTCGCCAGCGACCGGTCCGCCACATAGTCCGCGCCAGTCAGGAGATCGAGCGTTTCGTCGATCGTCCGCGGCACGGCGCGCGGTTTCAGTTCGTTCATTCTTTCTCCGTGAACGCCGCTGCTCCGCTTTCCAGAACATGGTAGCCGCGGGCGTGGTAGATCAGCGGCCGCAAATTATCGCCCATGCGCAGACCTGTCACCTTGCCAAAAAGCACACGATGGGTGGCCAGGTCCTTGGTGTCGATCAGCTCACAGTCGAAAACGGCGAGCGCGCCTTTCAAGGTCGGCGCTCCGGTGGAAATCACATCCCATTCGCCGAGCGCGAAACGCTCCTCGACCGGCAGGCCGGTGATGCCTGAAAACCCGACCGACAGCGGCTCCTGGTGCGAAGCCAACGTGTTCAGGGCAAACCGGCCGTTCTTCACGAACGGCTCATTCTTGGGATTTTCACGGTTGAGGCAGACCAGAATGGTCGGCGGCGTGTCCGATACCGAGCAGGCCGCGATCACCGTCGCGCCGCGTTTGCCGGCAGGCCCGTCGGTGGTAACCACATGGACGTGACCGGCAAAATGGCTCATCGCGTCGCGATAGGCCTGAGGTCCAATGTCATTCTTCTTCAGCACCAGAATTTTCCACAGCCAGAAACCTCACCGCTATATATGGCTAGACATGACATGCCACAAGCGAAGTGCTTGGCCCATCTCGCCAAATTCGCGTGTTGCACCAAGGCCGGGCAGCCTTTAGGTCTTGGCGGGAGCTGGTGCCTGCGCGATGTCGCGGGCTTGGAGGAACACTTCGGCAGGATGCGATCCCGGGCAACAATATCCGCCGCGCTGGCCTGGCTGCTGCTGGCCGGCGCCGCCAACGCCCAGACGCTCACGATCGGCGTTGCCGCACCCTTGTCGGGACCATCGGCCATTCTCGGCAAGCAGGTCGAGGCCGGTGCCGGGCTCGCGGCGGAAGCAAACGATGTCGAACTCAAGACCGTGGATGACGCCTGTACCGCCGATGGCGGCGCGGCCGCGGCCAGGGACTTCGTGGCGGCCAAGGTCAATATCGTCGTCGGCTTCCTCTGCACCGACGCGATCGAGGCGGCGATGCCGATCCTGAAGGACGCCAACATTCCCGTGATCACCGTTGGCGTGCGAACCGAAAGCCTGACCGACCGCCGCGCCAAGACCGGTTGGCCGGTCTATCGCCTGGGGCCGCGCGGCGACGATGAGCGCAACGCCGTTGCCTCCAGCCTCACCCGCCTGTGGCAGAACGAGCTGTTCGCCATTATCGACGACGGCACCATCTATGGCCGCGAGATGGCCGAGACGTTTCGCGCCGCGGCGGAGCAAGCGGCGCTGAAACCCGTCTTCGTCGACACGTTCCGGCCGCAGCTCGACAACCAGATCGGCCTGATCGGCCGGCTGAAGAAGGCCGGCGCCACGCATGTCTTTGCCGGCGGCGATGGCGACGACGTCGCCATCATGGGCCGCGATGCCGCACAGCTCCAGGCGGGCATCGTCTTTGCCGGCGGTGAAAACCTGCGCACGCCGCCCGGCGAGGTACCCTATGCGATGGGCACGCTGATGATCGCGCCGCCCGAATGGGCCGATGTCGCCGATCCCAAAGTGCTTGAAAGCTTCGCCGCGCAAAAGATCGTGCCGGACGGCTACACGCTGCCGGCCTATGCGGCGATCGAAATCGCCAAGGCGGCATCGGCATTATCCTCGGGCACGCCGCTGACCGAGGTGCTGCCCGGGCATGATTTCACCACGGCGATCGGGCCGATCCGCTTCGACGCCAAGGGCGACCTCAGTCAGAGCCCCTATCGCGTGTTCCGCTTCGACGGCACGCGCTTCGTGCCCCTGGAAGGCAACTGATGTTGGAAAGCAACTGATGTTCCGGACCGGCCCGCGCAACCTGATCACCGATGTCGCCGGCCTGCGCGTCGGCAATGCGACCGACGCCCTGTTGAAGTCCGGGGTGACGACCGTCCTTTGCGACGAGCCGACGATCGCCGGCGTGCAGATCCTGGGCGGCGCGCCGGGTACCCGCGAGACGGACTTGCTCGAACCGCATAATTCGGTCGAGGCGGTGCATGCCGTGGTGCTGTCGGGCGGTTCGGCTTTCGGCCTCGACGCGGCGTCCGGCGTGCAGGCAGCATTGCGCGAGCGCGGTATCGGCTTCGAGGTGGGCGGCTTTCGCGTGCCGATCGTGCCGGCGGCGATCCTGTTCGACCTGCGCAATGGCGGCGACAAGGACTGGGGCCGTTATCCGCCCTACCGCGACCTCGGCTATGAGGCAGCGCAAACCGCGGCAATGGATTTCCAGCTCGGTACGGCCGGCGCCGGCACCGGCGCGCTGACCGCGGGGCTGAAGGGCGGCCTGGGTTCGGCCTCGACGCTGTTGGACAATGGCGTCACCATCGGTGCGCTGGCTGCCGTTAACCCGACCGGCTCGGTGACTGTTGGCCGCACGCGCTATTTCTGGGCGGCACCTTTCGAAATCGACGACGAATTCGGCGGGCTCGGCTATCCCTCGCCAATGCCGGACGATGCAAAGAGGATTTTGCTGAAATACCGCGACCAGCATGCCGAGCGGCAGATGGAGACCGGTGGCAACACGACCATCGCCGTCATCGCCACCGACGCGGTTCTGACCAAGGCTGCTGCAAAGCGCTTGGCGATATCGGCGCATGACGGCTTCGTGCGCGCCATTTGGCCGACGCACACGCCGGCCGATGGCGACCTGGTGTTCGCGCTGGCGACCGGCAAGAGCGGCATCCGGCTCGAAGCCGACGCGGCAATCGACCTCTATGCCGCTGCCGGCGCCACCATGGCGCGCGCCATCAGCCGCGGCGTGTTCGCCGCAACGCCTGCCGAAAACGACTTTTTCCCGGTCTGGTCGTCGCGCCCGGGCTGAACCGGTCGATCACACACGATCGGATCTTTCTTCCTCGAAGGTCACCGCGACATCGGAATTCGCCGACAGCCAAACCTTCTTGCCGTCGACTTCGGCAACCAAGGCCAGAGGGACGTAATGGTGATGGCCCTTGTGAGCACCCTCGCCGCTGTCGGCCTTGGTCAGCTTGATGCGCTGGCCGTCGACCTTGTCGACGGTGCCGATATGTACGCCATCGGCGCCAACGACTTCCATATGCTCACGAATTTTGCTGGTGTCGGTCATGGTGGTTCTCCATTGGGACTGCCGACAATAACAAACGACCGACCCATTGGATGCATCGGCTTTCAGGCAGCACGACGTTTTGATTCCATCATGCTAGGGGACTAGACGATCACGAACACCGGGGGTGAAAGACGATGCGGAACCTTTTGCTGTTTGTCGTTTGCCTGTTAGCACAGGTCACGACGCCGATCCTGGCCCGTGCCGGCGATGTCGCCGAGCTCGAAATCCTGGGATTCACCAAGGACGGCGGCGTGTTCGCTTTCGAGGAATATGGCGTCCAGGATGGGTCCGGGTTCCCCTACGCCAACCGCTATTACATCGACACCAATGACGACAGCTTTCTCAAGGGAACGCCGATCCGTGTGCGGCTTGACGACGAGACCGCCACGATCGAGGCGGCGCGCCTGCAAGCCCGGCAGAAAGGCGAGGCCATTATCAGCCAGGCCGAGTTGAGCGCCAACCGCGGCATCACCGCCGGTTTCAATCCGGTGACCGATCCGCACCGCATGGTGGTCAACCCACGCCCGATCTTCTCACCGGTCAACCAGCCGCTCGAATTCCGGCTGGACGAGCTGGGCATGAACAACACCGAAGGCTGCGAGAGCCAGGGCGAGATCAACGGCTTTCGGTTGCTGCGGGTCGAGGCGCGAGACGGCGGCACCACCAAGCTGCTGCACGAGGACAAGTCAGTCCCCAAAAGCCGCGGCTGCCCGAACGGCTACAGCATCGGTGCGGTCCAGACGTTCTCGATGGACAGCCTCAGCGCCTATGCGGTGGTGATCGCGGTGCGCCAATACGGTTTCGAGGGGCCGGACTATCGCTGGATTGCCGTGACGGGCCGCCTGTGACACCGCACGCCGCCAGCCCCGGCCCGAACTATTTCCGCCGCGCCTTGCCGGGGTGGCGGACGGCGTTTCTCGGCGCCTTTTTATGGGCCGTGGTGATGGGCGGCAGCGCGCTTCTCAATCTGCTGCTGGACGATTGGGAGACGCCGGAGAAGATACGCACCGTGTCGCTGCTCTTTGCGATGGGTGGAACCCTCGCCTTTCCGTTTGGCCTGTTTGCGGCGCAGCTGCTGTCTCTCGGAAGGCGCCGGGAAGTTGCCTTCGCGGCAGCGTTCGTTTGCCTCGCCGCCGCGACGATCGGCTTGACCGGCGGGCTCTATGCCCTGCAATACCGCTCCTACTATGCCGAGTGGCATGCGCCCGCCTTCACCCACACCTGGGCGCTCCAGCTCATCTTCACGACCTTGATCGCGTTCTACCAGTTCGTGGTGCTGGGGATCAGGCTTTACTTTCCGCTCGGTTTCATCGCCTTGTTCGCAGCGAGCGTCTGGTTTGCGCGGCGGCGGCGTTGAGCATTTTGTCCGCCTCTGTTAGGACGCGGGCAAACCTCTCTATATGTCAGGACTGACCGATGATCCCACGCTATTCCCGGCCGGAAATGGTCGCCATCTGGTCGCCCGAAACCCGGTTCCGCATCTGGTTCGAAATCGAGGCCCATGCCTGCGATGCGCTGGCCGAACTCGGCGTCATTCCGAAAGAGGCCGCGAAAACCATCTGGGAAAGAGGCGGTGCCGCGAAATTCGACGTCGAGAAGATCGACGAGATCGAGCGCGTCACCAAGCATGACGTCATCGCATTCCTGACCCATCTCGCCGAATTCATCGGGCCGGACGCCCGCTTCATCCACCAGGGCATGACGTCTTCGGATGTTCTCGACACCTGTTTTGCCGTGCAGTTGACCCGCGCCAGCGACATCCTGCTCGCCGATATCGACGGGCTGCTCGCGGCGCTCAAGCGCCGTGCCTTCGAGCATAAGGACACCGTCACCATCGGCCGCAGCCACGGCATCCATGCCGAGCCGACGACCTTCGGCATCAAGCTGGCGCAGGCCTATGCCGAATTCTCGCGCTGCCGCGAGCGGCTGGTGCATGCGCGGGAGGATATCGCCACCTGCGCCATTTCGGGTGCGGTCGGCACCTTCGCCAACATCGAACCCTATGTCGAAGAGCATGTGGCGGCAAAACTCGGCCTGAAGCCGGAGCCGGTGTCGACGCAGGTGATCCCGCGTGACCGCCACGCCATGTTCTTCGCCACGCTCGGCGTCATCGCCTCGTCGATCGAGCGGCTGGCGATCGAGGTCCGGCATCTGCAGCGCACCGAAGTGCTAGAGGCTGAAGAGTTTTTCTCGCCCGGCCAGAAAGGCTCGTCGGCCATGCCGCACAAGCGCAACCCGGTGCTGACGGAAAACCTCACCGGCCTTGCTCGCATGGTGCGCTCCATGGCATTGCCGGCGATGGAGAATGTCGCGCTCTGGCACGAGCGCGATATTTCGCATTCCTCGGTCGAGCGGATGATCGGTCCGGATGCCACGGTGACGCTCGATTTCGCGCTGTCGCGGCTGACCAGCGTCGTCGACAAGCTGGTTGTCTATCCGGAGAACATGCTGAAGAACATGAACAAGTTCCGCGGTCTGGTGCATTCCCAGCGCGTCATGCTTGCGTTGACGCAGGCCGGCCTGTCGCGTGAGGATTCCTACCGGCTGGTGCAGCGAAACGCCATGAAAGTGTGGGAACAAGGCGCTGATTTTCTTGAGGAACTTTTGTCCGACAAGGAAGTGACCGCAGCGCTGCCCGAGGCGGAGATCCGCGAGAAATTCGACCTGGGCTACCACACCAAGCATGTCGACACGATTTTCAGCCGGGTGTTCGGCGAGGCTTGAGCTTTCCTTCTCCCCGTTTACGGGGAGAAGGTGCCCGAAGGGCGGATGAGGCGCGGCGCGGACTTCGGCGGCTAAAGCTACCCATCGCTTTGTGCAGAAACGATAACCTCCCAACCTCGGCGCCGCCCCTCATTGCCCTGCCGGGCATTTCTCCCCGTAAACGGGGAGAAAGAAGCTGTTCGGACGTCAAATCAAGCCTTGCCAGGCACGGTCCTGATCACCGTGCCCCACGGATCCTCACGGGTCGTTTCACTGCTCACATTGTCCGAGCGCATATCGACCCAGGCGAGACCCGATCGCGACGCGTCGCGGCGGCCCGCACCGGAGCTCTGCCAGGCATTGGCGCCGATGTGGTGGTGGTAGCCGCCGGACGACAGGAACACTGCCTGGCCACCATATTTGGCCATCGTGTCGAAGCCGAATTCCTGGTTCCACCAGGCTTCAGCTTCTTCCGGCCTGCCGACGCGCAGGTGAACGTGGCCGACAATGCTGTTTTCCGGCGCACCTTGCCAGCCGGCATCGCCAGCCGGCACTTCGGCAACGACGGAGGGAATGTTCAGGCGCTCGGTCGCCATCGCGATCTTGTCGCCGTTCCATTTCCAGTCCTGCGGACGGCGGTCGGCATAGATCTCGATGCCGTTGCCTTCGGGATCGGTCAGGTACAGCGCTTCGCTGACCAGATGGTCGGAAGCACCTTCGATGGCGATCTTGTCCGATATGGCATGGTTGATCCAGCGGCCGAGATCGGCGCGGCTGGGCAGCAGGAAAGCCGTATGGAACAGGCCGGCGCTGCGCGGATCGTCCGGCTTGGCGGAAGCATCCGCTTCGAGGACCAGCAACGGACGGCTGCCGGCGCCGAGCGTGATCGCGCCATCGGCACGGCTCAACTCCTGCAGGCCGACGACCCTGCGGTAATAGGTTGCGAGGCCTTCGGCATCGCGCGCCTTCAGCCCGACGCGGGCTACGCTCACCGGCGTGGTGGCAGCAAATGGCAGTTCGCTCATCATTGTCTCCGTTGCGGCTACGCTCCACGGAACTCCAAAAGCCAAGAGCCCTGCGCCGCCGATCATCCTACGTCGTGTCAGCGCCAAAATCCCGGAGCTTCACGGCTGTTTCTTTCCCAATTACAAATCGTCGATCGCGATCGTTCACACAAGACAGCGAAAAGCGAACATCGTGTTCACCATTACGAGGGCGTCCATCAGCGGTTGCATGAGACAAGCGCTCTCGCTATCTCAGCGCCATGAAAGTCAAAGACGCAGATATTCTGATCGTTCCGGGCTACACCAATTCCGGTCCCGAGCATTGGCAGACCCGCTGGCAATCGAAATTGTCGACGGCGCGGCGGGTCGAGCAGGCGGAATGGTCTAAGCCGGTGCGCGAGGACTGGACGGCGAGCGTGGCCAAAGCGGTCAACGAAGCCGAGAGGCCGGTTGTCATCGTCGCCCATTCGCTGGGGGTCGCCGCGGCGGTGCAAGCCATTCCGCGGTTCCAGAAGCGGGTCGCCGGGGCCTTTTTCGTGGCGCCGCCCGATGTCGCCAATCCAAAGATCAAGCCAAGGCACCTGATGACCTTCGGTCCCTACCCGCGCGAACCGCTGCCTTTTCCTTCGATCGTGATCGCCAGCCACAACGACCCGTTCTGCGCCTTCGATGTCGCCGAGGACATTGCCGGCGCCTGGGGCTCGCTGTTCATCGATGCCGGCGAGACCGGGCATCTCAGCGAGGATTCGGGCTTCGGCCCTTGGCCCGAAGGTTCCATGACCTTCGCCAAGTTCCTGACGGACCTGTAATATATACGTTCAAGGCCTGAACACGAAGCTGTTCGGCAGGCCATCGCGCAAGGATGCTTCACTCGAATTGTTGAGAGGCCGCACTCGTTGTTCTGAATGGGAATTGTTTGCGTGCTTTCGCGCCATTGCCGGAGGGCGTGGTGCTGGCCAGCGGTTCCACCGCACTCGGTGCCGCCGCCGCCATACTGGGTTCGATCCTCGCGGCGTTACCACTCATGATCTTCAACAACTGGTGGGTCCGGGTGGTCGGCGCCTTGTTCAACAGGTTCAGGCGCGGCGCACCTATCGCAGCGGGGCCAGCGGCAGCCAAGGCCTGACCACGCGACGCTTGCGGCAGCCGGGTCGGGTTCAGGATCCGATCGAATCCTTGATGCTCTTGAGCAGGGTCTTTGCGCCCAGCGAAATCAGCGCATGCTCCGAGCCCGTGGCGAGCAGGCGATAACCCATCGACACGACACGACCGGCTATTGCCGGTTCGACGACATAGATAGCCGCATGCTTGCCGGCCTTGCGGGTGCGCTCGGCAACCGACGCCACCGTCTCCATCATGCTCTCCAGCGTGGAATTGACCGTAGCGCCGTTGGTCCAGGCGATCGAGAAATCCGAAGGACCGAGGAAAATGCCATCGATGCCCGGCGTGTCGAGAATGCCGTCGAGCGCGTCGAGCGCGGCGCGCGTCTCCACCATGGCGAAGGCCATGGTGCGTTGATTGGTGTCGCGCAGCCACTCGGCTTGGTCGCCCTTGCCATGGCGTGGAAAGGCGTAGGTGGGACCCCACGAACGCTCGCCGAGCGGCGGATATTTCATCGCCGCGGCGAACAGCCTTGCGTCGGCCACCGAGTTCACCATCGGGGCGATGACCGCCTCGGCGCCGAAATCGAGCGCACGGCTCGCCATATCGAAACGGCCGACCGGTATGCGCACCAGCGCGGGTTTGTTCGCAGCAAGCACCGGCATCAGACCGCGCAGGACGCTGTCCTCGTGATGGCCGCCATGCTGCATGTCCAGCGTCACGGCATCGAAGCCCTGCTTGGCGAGGATCTCGACGGTCAGTGCGTCGGGCACGCCCGACCATGCGGTGACCAGCGTTTCATCGGCGGCGAGACGGGACTTCAGGGACATGGACACTTTCCTTGTTAACGATCACAGTTTCAGCCGGAAACCATGGCAAAGGCAAAGAAAAACCGCCCGGCTGGACCGGGCGGTCGATTGGTCCAGTTATTCTTTTTGTCGCAGGCTCCGTCGCAAAACCGTGGGACACTTTTGCGAAAACCAGATTCGGCCGGATCAGGTGTTCTTGATCTGCTCGATCGCTTGCGCCATCAACTCGTCCATGGTGCGGCGGATCTGATGGTCGGACTGGTCGACGCCAGCGGCATCGAAATCCTTGCGGATCTTGCGGAACACGTCGTGGTCGCCGGCTTCCTCGATATCGGAAACCACCACTTCCTTGGCGTAGACATCGGCGTCAGCGCCCGATTTTCCGAGCTTTTCGGCGGCCCAAAGGCCGAGCGCCTTGTTGCGGCGGGCCGAGGCCTTGAACCGAAGCTCCTCGTCGAATGCGAATTTGCGTTCGAAGCCCTCTTCGCGGTCTTTCATGCTGCTCATGGCGTCCCTCCGGGTCAAATGCGATTCGTTTGCAAAAGGATATGTGTGTTGCCAAAGCACAAACCAAAAGGTCGCGGGCCGGTCAATACGCTTCGTCGCATGCTGCGCTGCGGCATTTCGGTCCCGAAAGCGGTTGATTGGAAGGATTTGCGGATTGAGCAAACGATGTGATTGGGATAGACCCGGCATTGAACCCAACCGTCGCCATACTAATTTAGGCAGACGGACAGGAACTGGTCGCTTGCCGCCTGCCCGCAAATCCAGAGAAAAATTCAGATGAAAAATCGCCGCCGCATTTATGAAGGCAAGGCCAAAATCCTCTATGAGGGACCCGAGCCGGGCACGCTGATCCAGTTCTTCAAGGACGATGCAACCGCGTTCAACAAGAAGAAGCACGAGGTCATCGACGGCAAGGGCGTGCTCAACAACCGCATTTCCGAATATATCTTCAATCACCTGAACCGCATGGGCATTCCGACCCACTTCATCCGCCGGCTCAACATGCGCGAGCAGCTGATCAAGGAAGTCGAGATCATTCCACTGGAAGTGGTGGTGCGCAATGTCGCCGCCGGCTCGCTGTCCAAGCGCCTCGGCATCGAGGAAGGCACCGTTCTGCCGCGCTCGATCATCGAATTCTATTACAAGGCCGACGCGCTCGACGACCCGATGGTGTCGGAAGAGCACATCACCGCATTCGGCTGGGCAAGCCCGCAGGAGATCGACGACGTCATGGCGCTGGCCATCCGCGTCAACGACTTCCTCTCGGGCCTGTTCATGGGTGTCGGCATCCAGCTCGTCGACTTCAAGATCGAGTGCGGTCGCCTGTTCGAGGGCGACATGATGCGCATCGTCGTCGCCGACGAGATTTCTCCGGACTCCTGCCGCCTGTGGGACGTGGCGACGCAGGACAAGCTCGACAAGGACCGTTTCCGCCGCGACATGGGCGGCCTGGTCGAAGCCTACCAGGAAGTCGCCCGCCGCCTCGGCATCATGAACGAGAACGAGCCGCCGCGCCCGACCGGCCCGGTGCTTGTCGCCTCGACCGACGGCCTCAAAGGCAAGCCGCACTAACCAAGAGTTCGAACAGGAGCATGTCCAGCGTGATCAAGGCCCGCATAACCGTTACCCTCAAGAATGGCGTGCTCGACCCACAAGGCAAGGCGATCGAACATGCACTGTCCGGACTGGGCTTTGATGGCGTCGGCGCGGTGCGGCAAGGCAAGGTGTTCGACGTCGAGCTGGCGGAAAGCGACAAGGCCAAGGCCGAGGCAGACCTGAAAGCCATGTGCGACAAGCTGCTGGCGAACACGGTGATTGAGAATTATAGTGTGACGCTTACCTAAGGTTGTGCCGGAGGCACGGATGCCTGAAGTCACGAATGAGTTGATGTACGAGCTTCTGAAGAAAATCCATTCACGAATGGATCGACTTGAGAATGGCCTAGGCGAAGTCAAGCACGAGATTGTCGCGATCAGGCTGCAGGCGTTGAGCACGCAAACGGACATTAACAATATCTACGCGATAACAGGTCGCATCGATCAACGTTTCGAACGGATTGAGCAGCGCCTCGAGTTGCGCGAACTCGCCGAAGCACAAAGGCCTTACGAACCGAAATGAAATCAGCCGTCGTCCTCCTTCCCGGCCTCAACCGCGACCGCGACATGATCGCGGCGCTGACCAAGATTTCGGGAAAACCGCCGGTTACGGTCTGGCAGACCGACACTGAAATCCCCGATGTCGACCTCATCGCCATCCCCGGCGGCTTCTCCTTCGGCGACTATCTGCGCTGCGGCGCGATCGCGGCGCGCATGCCAGTTATGCGGGCGGTCGCCGAAAAGGCGGCCAAGGGCGTGACGGTCATCGGCGTCTGCAACGGTTTCCAGATCCTAGTCGAGGCCGGCCTGCTGCCCGGCGCCTTGATGCGCAACACCTCGCTGAAATTCGTCTGCCGGCAGGTGAAACTCGAAATCACCAATGCCAACACCATGTTCACCAGCCGCTACAAACCGGGCCAGATCATCCGCTCGCCGGTAGCGCATCATGACGGCAACTATTTTGCAGATGCCGGCACACTTGCGCGCCTCGAAGGCGAAGGACAAGTCGTGTTCCGTTATGCCGAGGGCACCAACCCCAACGGTTCGATCAACGACATCGCCGGCATCATCAACGACCGGGGCAATGTGCTCGGCCTGATGCCGCATCCTGAAAACCTGATCGAAGCCGCCCATGGCGGCAGCGACGGCCGCGCGCTGTTCGAGAGCGCGCTCGGCATCGCCGCTTGACGATTTCAGCCGAGAATGTGCTAGACTTTACAAGGACATCAAGTCCATTGCTCTGGGGAGAGAGACGGTCATGAAACTCTATTCGCGGCCGTTGTCGCCCTACTCGTCGATCGTGCGGGCGCTCGCCTACGTCAAGGACGTGCCGATCAAGATCATCGCGCCGCCGCCGGGTTTTCCGATCCCTGAAGGATTTCGCGCCATCTCGCCGATGAACCGGATACCGGTGCTGATCACCGGCTCGGGTGAAACGATCGTCGAATCGGTGGTCATCGCCGAATATCTCGAGGAGCGCTTTCCGGAGCCGGCGCTGCTGCCACCCGATTCCAAGGACCGCGCACTGGTGCGCATGTTCGCGCGCATCACCGATCTCGACGTGCTGACGCCGATGATGAAGCTCTTCAAACTGCATTCCGTGCCGAAGCGCGACAATGCCGAGATCGACGCCCAATTCGCCCGCCTGCACCATGGGCTGGCGGTGATCGAGGCGCGCATGGCGCAAGGCCCCTTCGCGCTCGGCAACGACATCAGCTTCGCCGATGCCTGGCTGACCCCAACGCGGTTCATCTTCAACAATTTCCGCGCCATGACAGGCCGCAACGACCTGCTCGATGCCTATCCCAAATTCGATGCCTATGAGCAGATCGCCCTTCAGCATCCGGCATTGTCGCGGGTATGGGGCGAGATGACCGATGGCCTGGAGCTCTTTTTGTCCGAACTCGAGATGGGTGCCGCTTGATCAAAAACAGGACGATCGCCCTGGTTGCGGCGGCAGGCTTCGCCCTTGCTTCCTGCCAATCCACCCCCAAGAGCACGCCTGTTCCTTCCGGCAAGAGTGCCGCGTTGCTGGCCATGGAGCAAGTGGCGATAGCAGCCCACAAATGCTGGATCGCCAGCAAGGACCCGGCCTTCAAGCAATATCAGATGGCCAATGAACTGAATTCGTTCAGCGGCACGCCGCGTTTCCTTTTGGTGCCGGCCAAGCATTATGGCGGCAAGCCCTTGCTGGTCGTGCAGGCGCAAGGCAATTCGAGCCGCGTCGACGTCTTCGGACCGCTGATGAACGATCCGCTCGGCGCGCGCATCGGTTCGGACATTGCCCGCTGGCAGACAGGCAATACGGCCTGCGGGGCAACCGCCTGACCGTGGGCCGCTTTCTGCAGGTCGCCGGTCTGATCATCGGTCTGGCCGGACTTGTCCTGCAGTTCTGCATCACCGTTCCGGCGTCGATGGAAGCCGGCCGTGGCCTGCTCGGCTCGGTCGTCTTCTATCTAAGCTTCTTCACCATCCTGACCAACATCGGCGCGGTGCTGGTGCACGTCTCGCTGCTGTCGCCCACCGGCTACGCATGGCTGCCTGCCTTCGCCGGGCCACGGATGCGTGCGGGTGTCGCGGTTTCGATCGCCATGGTCATGATCGTCTATGCCACGGTGCTGGCACGCCTCTGGCAGCCGCAGGGCCTGTTCCTGCTCTGCGATGTCCTGCTGCACTATGTGACACCGGTGCTGTTCGTGCTGTGGTGGCTGATATCAGGCGCCGACGGCAGGACGCGTTGGAGCGACATCTCCTGGTGGGTGCTCTATCCCATCGTCTATCTGATTTATGCGCTGGCGCGGGCGCCGCTCGCCGGCGAGGTGCCCTATCCGTTCCTCGATGTCGCCAAGAACGGCTCGGGCAGCGTCGCCATGGCGTCGTTGGCCATCACCGGGCTGTTCCTGGCGATATGCGTCGTCGCCGTCCTGGCAGACCAGGGCATTGCCCGCCTGCAGACCAAAACCGTCCGCTAGGCAGGTCTATTCCCAGATCGGCCTGATGCCCTCGCGATGGGCGTCGCAGCGGGAGATGCCGATGTCCTTGAGCTGATCGTCGGTCATTTCCAGCAATGCCAGTCGGCTGCGCCGGCGATCCAGCAGATAGTCGATCCACCTCGCCAGCGACCTGGCCAGCCGCGCCAGACGGCTGACGAAGCCGCGCTGGGCGGACGGGCGCATAATCTGGCCCTCGGTTCTCGAATGACGTATTGTCGCGATTGTATCCATTTTCTTTCTGCCAAGAGTCTAAATTGCACCTTTTTTAGCGCATGGCTGATATGTATTGACTCATAATTCGGTGCAATATAGAAAATTGTCACCATGACAAATTGGCTTCCAGACCTGACCGCCGGCTCCGGCCCGCTATACCAACGGCTTGCGGATTCCATCGAAACGGACATCGACCGGGGCGTGATCGATGCTGGCGCAAAACTGCCGCCACAGCGCGACCTCGCCTATGACATCGGCACAACGGTCGGCACGGTCGGCCGGGCCTATCAATTGCTCCGCGAACGGGGGCTGGTGAGCGGCGAAGTCGGGCGCGGAACCTATGTGGTCCGCCAGCGCGCCGATGGCGAAAAACCGGACTTCCTGGCTCCAGACGTCGGTGGTGAAGGCACACGCACTATCGACGCGCCGCGCGGCGAACTGCGTTTCGACAGCATGGCGGCGCCCGACATCGGCCAGGGCGCTGATGTCGCCGATGTCCTGTCGCGCGTGGCGCAGGACCATCCCCATGAGATATCAAGCTACACGCGCGATTTTCCCGACCGCTGGTACGAGGCCGGCGCCCGCTGGCTGTCACGCAATTCTTTCCACCCAAATGCCGACGCCGTTGTCCCGACGCTCGGCACGCTTGCCGCAGTGATGTCAGCGATCGCCGCGCTGACCACCCCTGGCGATTATGTCGCCTTCGAGCACCTCACCTATTCGCAGATTTCCCGCAGCGCCAGCCTGATCGGCCGGCGGACGGCGTTGGTGGCATCGGACGACGAAGGCCTCGACCCCGATGATTTCGAGCGCGTCTGCGCGCAAAAACATCCCAAGATGATCTTCCTGATGCCGACGGTGCAGAACCCGACGCTGGCGACCTTGTCGGCGGCGCGTCGCGAGGCGATCGCGCGGGTCGCGCGCGAATACAATGTCATCCTGATCGAGGACGATCTTTATGGTCATCTGACCGACGATCCGACACCATTGCTCGCTGAATATGCCCCTGAACGGACCATTGTCGCCGGCGGCCTGTCGAAGTCGGTCGCGGCCGGCGTTCGCGGCGGCTGGCTCTCCTGTCCGCCCGCCTATCGCCACCGCATCCGTGTCGCCCACAAGATGATGACAGGCGGCATGCCCTTCCTGCTGGCGGAGGTGAATGCGCGGCTGGTGCTTTCCGGTCAGGCCAGCGATATCCGCAAGCGCAGCATCGCTGAAATTAGCGCCCGCATCGCGATCGTGCGCAAGACTTTGGCCGGCTTCGCGTTCAAGTCTCACGAGAAGGTGCCCTTTGTCTGGCTTACCCTGCCCGACCCGTGGCTTTCCGGCACCTTCAAGAATGCCTGCCTCGAGCACGGGGTGCTGATCAATGATGAGGACCAGTTCAAGGCCGGTCGCTCCGAGCAGGTTTTCCACGGCGTCCGCTTCGGCGTTTCACAGCCGAGACAGCACGGGGACGTCGCCGACGGCGTTGCGGTTATCCGGCGCCTCCTCGACGAGGGCCGCGCCGGCTACGACAGCTTCTCCTGAGCCATTCGCGATTCCACTGGCAGCTTACGAAACTGGGCCTCTCGGGAGCCTGATCTCGGATCAGCCCTCGGCCTTGAAGTTCTTGGCTTCCTTCTTGGCCTTCTCCTTGCCGTGCTTCTCGGCCAGTTCCTTGGCTTGCCGGGGCGAAACGTCGGTGGTCTCCGCGATATGGAGGGCCTCCTTGTCCGAGAGGCGATTGTCGTTCTTGGCTTGTTTGTCAGCCATGGTGCGGGTCTCCTCAGTGGTTGAGACCCTAACGACGGGACACCCTTACCGTTCCCAATGTTGCTTTCTGTCTTTTTCCTCGATCGACGGGTGTATCGGCCGCAAAGCTTGCGATAAGAGGGGACTCAAAATCCCCGCTCCCATGGACATCAATCGCCGCCCATGACCATTTCCAATTCCGTGCCGATCACCCCAGAACTCATTGCCGCGCATGGGCTGAAGCCCGACGAGTATCAGCGCATCCTCGATCTTGTCGGACGCGAGCCCAGCTTTACGGAGCTCGGCATCTTCTCGGCGATGTGGAACGAGCATTGTTCGTACAAATCCTCGAAGAAATGGCTGCGCACGCTGCCGACCACCGGGCCGCAGGTCATCCAGGGCCCAGGTGAAAATGCCGGCGTGGTCGACATTGGTGACGGCGACTGCGTCGTCTTCAAGATGGAGAGCCACAACCACCCCTCCTACATCGAACCCTACCAGGGTGCGGCGACCGGCGTCGGCGGCATCTTGCGCGACGTCTTCACCATGGGCGCGCGGCCGATCGCGGCAATGAACGCGCTGCGCTTCGGCGCGCCCGACCATCCCAAGACCAGGCACCTCGTCTCAGGCGTGGTTTCCGGCGTCGGCGGCTACGGCAACGCCTTCGGCGTGCCGACGGTCGGCGGCGAGGTCAATTTCGACGCCCGCTACAACGGCAACATCCTGGTCAACGCCTTTGCCGCGGGCCTGGCCAAGACCGATGCGATCTTCCTGTCGGAGGCCAAGGGCGTCGGCCTGCCGGTCGTCTATCTCGGCGCCAAAACCGGCCGCGACGGCGTCGGCGGTGCCACCATGGCCTCGGCCGAATTCGACGACAAGATCGACGAGAAGCGCCCGACCGTGCAGGTCGGCGATCCCTTCACCGAGAAATGCCTGCTGGAGGCTAGTCTTGAACTGATGGCCTCGGGGGCGGTTATCGCCATCCAGGACATGGGCGCGGCCGGCCTCACCTGCTCGGCGGTCGAGATGGGCGCCAAGGGCGACCTCGGCATCGAGCTCGATCTCGACAAGGTGCCGGTGCGCGAAGAGCGCATGAGCGCCTACGAGATGATGCTGTCGGAAAGCCAGGAGCGCATGCTGATGGTGCTGCGCCCCGAAAAGGAAAGGGAAGCCGAGGCGATCTTCCACAAATGGGGGCTCGACTTCGCCATCGTCGGCAAGACCACCGACGACCTGCGCTTCCGTGTGCTGCACCAGGGCGACCAGGTCGCCGACCTGCCGATCAAGGATCTCGGCGACAAGGCTCCGGAGTACGACCGGCCGTGGGTCGAGCCGAACAAGCCGGCGCCGCTTGCCGCCGACGACGTTCCGCAGGCCGATGTCGCCGATGCGCTGCTGAAGCTGCTCGGCGGACCGGATCTCTCCTCGCGCCGGTGGGTGTGGGAGCAATACGACACGCTGATCCAGGGCAACTCGCTGCAGCTTCCCGGCGGCGATGCCGGCGTGGTGCGCGTCGAGGGTCATCCGACCAAGGCACTCGCCTTCTCCTCCGACGTCACGCCGCGCTATTGCGAGGCCGACCCTTACGAAGGCGGCAAGCAGGCGGTGGCCGAATGCTGGCGCAACCTGACCGCCACGGGCGCCGTGCCGCTCGCCGCCACCGACAATCTCAATTTCGGCAATCCGGAACGGCCCGAGATCATGGGCCAACTGGTCGGCGCGGTGAAAGGCATCGGCGATGCCTGCCGCGCGCTCGGCTTCCCGATCGTGTCGGGCAATGTCTCGCTCTACAACGAGACCAACGGCCAAGGCATCCTGCCGACACCGACCATTGGCGGCGTCGGCCTGATCGCCGACTGGTCGAAAATGGTGCGAACCGGCTTTGCCGCCGAATCTGAGATGATCCTTCTGGTCGGCGCACCCGCCTCCTGGGGAACGCATCTTGGCCAATCGGTCTATCTCAGGGACATCCACGGCCGTTCCGACGGTCCGCCGCCGCCGGTCGACCTCGATCACGAGAAGCGCGTCGGCGACCATGTGCGCTCGCTGATCGCGTCCGGCATCGTCACCGCGGCGCATGACGTTTCCGATGGCGGCATCGCGGTCGCCTTGGCTGAGATGGCGATGGCGTCGGGCATCGGCGCGACCGTTCCCGGTCTCGTCGGCACCGATCCCATTCCGGTCTGGTTCGGCGAGGACCAGGGGCGCTATCTCCTGACGCTGTCGATCGATCCGCATGGCGATGAATGGGATGCGATCCGCAAGCAACAGGGCGAACTCGGCATCTTCGCGCCGTGGATCGGCTCGACCGGCGGCAAGACGCTGAAGCTCGGCGATGCCAGGGCGATCCCGGTCAGCGATTTGACCGCCGCTCACGAAGGCTGGTTCCCGCGCTTCATGGATCAGGCCAGTTGAGCAGACTGGCTGCCCGGGCGCTGCTCGCAGTCGTTTTCTGGCCGTCGCTGTTCTTCTTCTGGTTCCTCGGGCCGTTCGTCTTCTTCCTGCTGTCGACGACATCCAGCGAGGTTTGCCCCAGGCTGGAAACGCGCGCCGAGTTCCTCGCCGCGGCCAATGGCACGCTTCCGATGCTGGTGCTGCAGAACCTCATCTATGCGGTTCCGCTCATCTGCCTGGTGCTGTGGAGCCGGCTCTTGCCGGACCAGGCGCGGACCAGGCACGTCGTCACCTGCCTCAAGCTTTTCGCCGTAGCGGCCATCCTCGGGGCGCTGTGGGAGTACGGCTCTTCGCTGGTCTGCGATGGCTACGGCCAGCCGTTCTTCTCGCCCGCCTGGCGGATGACCAGCTATCTGCCGATTGCCAACCTGGCGGTCAACATCCCGCTCTATGTGCTGGTCTTCAGCCTCGGTCGCACCTTCTCGATGCGCGAAGACGACCCCGCAGCCGATGCGGTCCATCCGGATGAGAATGCGCCGTAGGCCGCAATCGCGACGGTGCTGGACGTAACGGCTTCAATCCCGGCCGGAAAGGCTCTAGGTTTATCCCGACTCTCATCGCACGGGCAGCCACGCCGCCGCCCGCCCGAAAACAGGAATTTCTTTCATGGCAATGGACGCCCACGACATCGAAAAACTGATCAAGGACGGCATTCCGGATGCAAAGGTGACGATCCGCGACCTCGCCGGCGACGGCGACCACTACGCGGCCGAGGTCGTGGCCGAAAGCTTTCGCGGGAAGAGCCGCGTCCAGCAGCACCAGATGGTCTATGACGCGCTGAAGGGCAATATGGGCGGCGTGCTGCACGCACTGGCGCTGCAGACCAGCGTTCCCGACTGAGGCACACAGCCTCAGACCCGCTTGGCCCAAAACGCCCCATCCTTTGCGCCATTTGGCCGATGGCTTGGCTAAACTCTTGTTTCGGGCAACCTATGGGTTTATTTGAAAGGCATGCTTCGAGCCTGACTCCCACAGGCGTGAAAGGATATTCCATGAGCGGTATCAACGACTACATCGACAATGAAGTGAAGGGCAACGACGTCGTCCTTTTCATGAAAGGCACGCCCGGTTTCCCGCAGTGCGGGTTTTCCGGCCAGGTCGTCCAGATCCTCGACTATATCGGCGCCGACTACAAAGGCGTGAACGTTCTGGACTCGGCGGAACTGCGCCAGGGCATCAAGGACTATTCCAACTGGCCGACGATCCCGCAGCTCTACGTCAAGGGCGAGTTCGTGGGCGGCTGCGACATCATCCGCGAGATGTTCCAGGCCGGCGAGTTGCAGACCTTCCTGGTCGAAAAAGGCGTGAGCGTCAAAGGCGCCGCCTGATTCCAGTTTTTGGGCATGTCGCTGTCGACATGCCTGACTTCTGTTTGTGGGCACCGGGGCGGCTCCACCTCGGCAATTTTTACATCCTGATGTCGGGCCCCTGATATCGGGACCAGGACGAGCCAATGCGCCGGCCCGCCGGCGCGTTTTCGTTTTTAGAGATCGGACTTGCCGTGGACCAGCAATCGATAGCGCCGCAGTCGGCGAGCAGACTGTCTATTCCGCGCTGGGAATTCATCGCGCTGTGCGCGGCGCTGATGGCGCTGAATTCGCTGGCCATCGACATCATGCTGCCGGCGCTGCAGCAGATCGGCGCCTCGCTCGGCGTCGAGAACGAAAACCACCGGCAATATGTCGTGGTCGCCTATATGCTCGGCTTCGGCGGCGGCCAACTTTTCTTCGGGCCGATCTCGGACCGGTTCGGGCGTCGCGCGCCATTGGTCGCCGGCTTGATCATCTACGTGGCGGCGGCGGGTGCGGCAGCCATCGCACCCAGCTTTGAAACACTTTTGCTATGCCGCGTCGTGCAAGGCGTCGGGGCCGCGGCTACCCGCGTTATCGCCGTCTCGATCGTGCGCGATACATTCGAAGGCCGACGCATGGCCGAGGTGATGTCGCTTATCTTCATGGTGTTCATGGCGATACCGGTCATTGCGCCGGGGATCGGCCAGTTCATCATGCTGTTTGCCACCTGGCATTGGATCTTCATCACCATGGCCGTCGGGGCGCTGCTGGTGTCGGCGTGGTCACTGCTGCGCCTGCCTGAAACGCTGCGTCCCGAACATCGCCGGCCGCTGACGGCATCATCCGTCCTTGGCGGTTTTCGCATCGTGCTCACCAATCGCGTCGCGCTCTGCTACGCCTTCGCCAGCACCTTCATCTTCGCAGCCATGTTCGGCTTCATCGCCTCGGCGCAGCAGATCTATGTCGACATATTCAACGTCGGCGAGATGTTCCCGCTCATCTTCGCCGGGGTTGCGGGCGTGCTCGCCTTCTCGAACTTCCTGAACTCGCGCCTCGTCGGTCGCATCGGCATGCGCCGTCTGTCGCAAAGCGCGCTGCTGCTGTTCTTGACCATCAGTCTTGCATGGCTGGTCGTGTCGCTGGAATTGAAGATGCCGCTGTGGCTGTTCGTCACCTTCTTTGCCGGCGCCATGCTGCCGTTCGGTGCGCTCGGCGCCAATTTCAATGCGTTGGCCATGGAGCCGCTCGGGCAACTGGCCGGCACGGCGTCATCGATCCTGGGTTTCATGCAGACTTTTCTCGGCGGCATTCTCGGCACGTTGATCGGCCAGGCCTTCAACGGCACGGTAACGCCGCTCGCCGCCGGCTTCTGCAGCGTTTCGGTCGCAGCGCTGCTGATGATCCTCATCGCCGAGCGCGGCAAGATGTTCCAGCCGCACAACCCGCCGGTTTCAGGGCACATCACCGACCTGCATTAGTCTGGTTTAGACGAGACGCTGACGCTGGTCGCCCTTTGTCATTGTCGTCGTATTCCGCTCAGCCGAGTTCCTGGGCGAGGCCGATGAGAAGCCCTCCAGGCCCGCGGATGTAGCAGAGCCGATACACGTCCTTATACTGGACGACTTCGCCTACGAGCCGCGCGCCTCGATTGCGGAGCCTTTCAAGCGTCTCGTCGATGTCATCCACGGTGAACATGACGCGGAGGTAGCCCAAGGCGTTGACCGGGGCGTTGCGGTGATCCGCGACGACAGGCGGCGCGAGGAAGCGGGAAAGTTCAAGCCGGCTGTGGCCGTCCGGCGTGCGCATCATGGCGATTTCGACATGCTGATCGCCCAGTCCAGTGACACGTCCGGCCCATTCTCCTTCGATCGTGGCCCGCCCTTCGAGCTCAAGGCCGAGCTCGCGAAAGAAATCGATCGTCTCTTCGAGGTCATCGACGACGATTCCTATGTTGTCCATCCGCTTGAGTGCCATGCGTCCAATCTACAAGGTGCCGTCCAGGCCGCAACTCATAAAACTGTCCCAAAACCGCTGCGCTTAGGAGGCACCTTCAAGAGTTGCCGTGAAGCGAGGGATCAGCATACGCCCGGCGATTGCCCCGCCCATGCTGTCCGAAAAGGGCAATGGCAAGGCATCATCGAGAGCCTTGAGGATGGAAGCCACGAAGGCACGGCTTAGCCGGGCATCAGTCCCGAGATCGGAATAGGTGGCGCGAGGCTTGCCGATCAGTGTGCCGTTTCGGCGAAGCGAGAACTGCAATGTCAGGGACATGCCGACGGTTCCAGCCGGCGGCTTCCAACACGCGAAGATGGCCTTGGACATTTCCTCGATGGTGTCGATGGGATCAGGGCTGCGACAACCGCGTTGCCGTGCCCAGGCCTCACTGGAGCCCGCAAACAAGGCGATGGCCGCGACTACCGCGCACCATATTCGCCGGATCTTTGGGTTCGCGGGTGGCCGCATCACTTCTTTGCCGGTAAAAGCCGGCGGCGCGAACGCCGCCCGCGGAAATTTGAGCTATTGCGACCACAGTTCGCGGCGCAATTCCTGCCAGCTTTCCCGGTCGGGCGCGACCAGCAGACCGCCGCCGACATGCGACGGCAGATAGGGCGTGCCGTCAAACCGCGCGGCATGGCCGCCCGCCTCGGCATGGATCAACACGCCGGCCAGATGATCCCAGGGCATCAGCTTGTTGTAGACGACGAAATGGCCGTGGCCGCTGGCCAGCAAGCGGTATTCGTGGGCGGCACAGCGGTAGTTGAACTGCGACAGCGTCTTGGTCTGGTTGCGGGCCAGCCGCGTGCGGTCGGGCTCGGCCATGTATTGCCAGGAGACCGCGCCGGTCATCTCAGAGATCGGCGCTCTCGCGGCAACCCGGACTTTCTCCAGCGTGCCATGCGCATGACGGATATGGCTGCCGGCACCTCTGGCGCCGATCAGCCAGTCCTTGCCGACCGGATCGTGGATGATGCCGGCGACCGTCTCGCCCTTGACCACGACGCCAAGCATGACGCCGAACAGCGGTACGCCGGAGGCGAAGTTGAAGGTGCCGTCGACCGGGTCGATGACGAAAGCAAGATCGGCGTCGCCCAGACCGTCGAGCAGCGCCGGATCGTCGGAACAGGCCTCCTCGCCGACAACCATGGCGCCGGGATAGCGTTGGCGCAGCCTGACGGTGATCAACCGTTCGGCATTGACGTCCGCTTCGGTCACCAGGTCGGCGGCGGAAGTCTTCTGCCTGACGTCGCCATCGCCCAGCCGGCGAAAGCGGGGCATGATTTCGGTGTCGGCTGCTTCAGCCAGCAGGCTGGCCAGCCAGTCGATCGCAGTATCGTCAAATGTCATCGGCTTGCCTGGGGGTTTCGTTGAGGGCAGCAAAATCGAACAGTTTCCGGTCCAGCAGATGCGACGGCCTGGTGTTGGAGAGCGCACGCAGCATGGTGTCCTTGCGGCCAGGCATGCGCTTTTCGATGTCGTCCAGCATCGCCTTCATGGCGTTGCGCTGGAGGCCCTCCTGGCTGCCGCAGAGGTCGCAGGGAATGATCGGGAACCGCATCGCGGCAGCGAATTTTTCGAGGTCGATCTCGGCGCAATAGCTCAACGGCCGCAACACCATGACGTCGCCGTCGTCGTTGAGCAGCTTTGGCGGCATGGCGGCGAGGCGGCCGCCGTGGAACAGGTTCATGAAGAAGGTCTCGAGAATATCCTCGCGGTGGTGGCCAAGCACCAAGGCAGAACACCCCTCCTCGCGCGCGATCCGGTAGAGATGGCCGCGGCGCAGCCGCGAGCACAGCGAGCAATAGGTACTGCCCTGCGGCAGCTTGTCGGTGACGACGGAATAGGTGTCCTGGTATTCGATCCGATGCGCGATGCCGTTGGCGTTGAGATAGTCCGGCAGGATGTGCTTGGGGAAATTCGGCTGGCCCTGGTCGAGATTGCAGGCAAGCAAATCGACCGGCAGCAGTCCGCGCCATTTGAGGTCCAGCAGCACGGCAAGCAGGCCGTAGGAATCCTTGCCGCCGGACAGCGCGACCAGCCAGCGCTCGCCAGGCCTGACCATCGAGAAATCCTCGATCGCCTGGCGGGTCAGCCGCAGCAGCCGCTTGCGCAGCTTGTTGAACTCGACCGAGGACGGCACATCGGCGAACAGCGGGTGGAAACCACCTTCGCCCTCGGCGATCGGTTCAAGCGTTTCGATGTCCGGCTGCATGTTCATGGCGCGACGGCCCCGTATGTAACTACCGACCGGATTAGCGCATCGGCAGGAAAACCGAAACGGCAAAGCGGATGCACGAAACAAAAAGGCCGCCTCGAGGGCGGCCTTTCCGATATCGCAAAAAAGCGTTCGCTTAGCGCGAATAGAATTCGACGACCAGGTTCGGTTCCATCTGCACGGCGAACGGAACGTCCGCCAGGCCGGGAATGCGCGAGAAGGTCGCGACCATCTTGTTGTGATCGGCTTCGATGTAGTCCGGAACGTCGCGCTCGGCGAGACCGACCGCCTCAAGGACGATCACCAGCTGCTTCGACTTTTCACGCACTTCGACGACGTCGCCCGGCTTGCAGCGGTACGAACCGATGTTGACGCGCTTGCCGTTGACGTTGACGTGGCCGTGGTTGACGAACTGACGGGCGGCGAAAATGGTCGGCACGAACTTGGCGCGGTAGACGACCGCGTCGAGACGCGACTCGAGCAGGCCGATCAGGTTCTCCGAGGTGTCGCCCTTGCGGCGGTCCGCCTCTTCATAGACCTTGCGGAACTGCTTTTCCGAAACGTCGCCATAGTGACCCTTCAGCTTCTGCTTGGCGCGCAGCTGCAGGCCGAAGTCGGAAAGCTTGCCCTTGCGGCGCTGCCCGTGCTGGCCGGGGCCGTATTCACGCTTGTTGACCGGGGACTTCGGGCGGCCCCAGATATTTTCGCCGAGACGGCGGTCGATCTTGTATTTCGCGGATTCGCGCTTGCTCATCGCATTCCCTTTTCAAAAACAACACACCCGGCACCTCATGGTCCGGGTGAAGGAAACGCGCCCTCCTCTGGCCTCCGTTTTCGAGACCTGACAGGGTTTTCCCACGCAACGCGGCGGAAAACCCACGGGACACGTCAGTTCAAACAAGACCAGAAACAACCAGGGTCGCCGACCTTGCGCATACAAAACAAACACCGGACATCGCTGCCCGGCGTTGGCGGCTGGTTAAACCGAGATTTAACCGGTGTCAAGCTTGTGAGTGGCGCAGCGTAGCGCAAGCCTATACCGTCCGGGACGTAGATGCGATGCCGGTTGTGGCGGGAGGTTTGCGCCAACGGCACCAGGAAGCGACTGGAGCTAGAGGAGTCCAATAAGCATGAAGAAGTTCTTCCTTACCTTGGCCGGTGCCGCGGTATTGGCCGGGTCGATGGCGGTTGCGCCGGAGCCGGCGATGGCCCGTCATTGGCACGGGCACAAGCAGGTGTGCCGCGTTGTCGTCAAGAAAAGGGTGGTGTGGCGGCATGGCCACCGCCGGGTGATCGTACAGAGGGTGAGGCGCTGCCACCGCTGGTAAGCTGGCCCAAGCAACAATCCAAGGCCAGCGAACCGTCGCTGGCCTTTTCAATGATCAGGCCGGCTCGAAGCGCTCAATCCTTGGATTTCTTCTCCGGCAGTCCCTTGCGCTTCGTCTCGGCGAATTCCTCAAGCTGCTTTTCGCTCATCGATTTATACATGCCCTTGGAAGCGCCCTGGAGCTCGCTCTTTTTCGTCTCTCCGCGCTTGGCCGACAGGGCGGCGCCGGCGGCTTTCTGCTGGGCTTTCGAGGTGGCTGGCATGGCCGTTACTCCTTTGCTGTCAGGAGAAACGCCCGCGCCTCGGCGGCGGTTCCGTCGCCAGCGGCTCAGTTCCCGCCTTCCCGTGTCCGGAGCGCCAGTGTAGGACGGCGGCATGAAATCACTGACCGATCCCTCACAAGCACTCTCCACGGGCTTGGCGAAAATCCGCACCGGATTCCACGTGCCGGATGGATTTCCGGCAGTCGTAATGGCCGCAGCGGAGGCGGCGGCCAAACGCGTGCCCAGCCAGCACAGCGATCGAACAGCGATCCCCTTCGTCACACTCGATCCGGCAAGCTCCACCGATCTTGATCAGGCGTTTTCAATCGAGGCGAGCGGCGGCGATCTTCTGCTGCATTATGCGATTGCCGATGTAGCCTGGTTCGTCGAGGACGGCGACGCGATCGATCTCGAGGCCTGGACGCGGGGCGAGACACTTTACCTCCCGGACGGCAAGGCCGGGCTCTACCCGCCGGCACTTGCCGAAGGTGCAGCGAGCCTGCTGCCGGATGGACCGCGCCCGGCGGTCGTCTTCACCGTTCGGGTCGCCGAGGATGGTCTGGTGAAATTGGACGGCGCGGAGCGGGCAATCATTCAAAGCCGCGCCAAGCTCGCCTATGACAGCGTGCAGGCCTCCGATCTCCCGGCCGGCTTCGCCGAAATGGCACAGCGCATGGCGATGAACGAGAAGCGGCGTGGCGCGTCCCGCGTCGACCCGCCCGAGCAGGAGGTCGAAAGGCTCGCCGACGGCACGTTCCGGCTTTCGTTCAGGCCGCTGCTGCAATCCGAGCAAGACAACGCCGCGCTTTCCCTGGCCGCCAACATGGCGATTGCCGACGCCATGCTTGCGCACCATACCGGGTTGTTCCGTGTGATGTCGGAGCCGGATGCTTCCAAGGTGCAAAGACTGCGCAACGCGGCACTGGCTCTGGGGCTGTCCTGGCCGCCCTCCACCAGCTTGCACGACTACCAGCGAACCCTTGACCCGGCCGATCCGCAACAGGCGGCGCTGATGCTGGAAATCCGCCATGCGAGCCCCGGCGCGTCTTACCAACCCTATCAGGAAGGTGTCGTCCCCTGGCACGAGGCGATGGCGGCGACCTATGCCCATGCAACCGCGCCGCTCAGGCGACTGGCCGATCGCTACGTCGTGCGCTGCGCGCTGGCAATCGCCAACGGCCAGCCCGCACCGCAGGCCGTCACCGATGCGTTCACCAGATTGCCGAAAGTGATGGGACGGGCGGGTGCCCGCGCTTCGCAGATCAACCATGCGGCCATCGACCTTGCCGAGGCGGTGATGCTCAGGGGACGCGAGGGGGAGACATTCAAGGCCGTCGTGACCGATGTCAACCACGGCGTGCGCGTCCAGCTTGCCGACATGCCTGTCGTTGCCAACCTGAACGCGGCCGGGCTCGGACAGGGTGACGGCCTAACGCTAAGGCTGGTCCTGGCCGATCCGGATCAACGCCGCATCGTGTTCGAACCTGCCTGAACGGCAGACGCTTCCGCCACCAGTCCAAAGCCCTGCATCAGCCGGCTGACGGCGAAATCCGCCTTGCCCGAGGTGAAGACGGCGATATCAGGCTCGCCTTGCGGGAGCGCCCCATCGACGGGCGGCAGCAGGGAAAGCGCCCGCCGCGCGATCGCTTCGGCCGGGTCGATCCAGTCGACCGGCCAGGGCGCCGTCTTGCGCATGCGGTTGACCAGAAATGGATAGTGGGTGCAGGCCAGCACGACGATGTCGGTCCTGCGCCCGTCTTGTTCCATGAAACAGGGGGTGATCTCGGCGCGCACGGCCTCCTCGTCGACGAAGCCCTCGCGCATATAGGCTTCGGCAAGCCCCGCCAGCCTGTCGCTGCCGACCAGACGGACATGGCATTTCTGCCCCCATTTGCTGATCAGGTCGCGCGTGTATTGCCGCTTGACCGTACCCGGCGTGGCCAGCACAGAGACCAGGCCCGAGCGCGTGCGCTCCGCCGCCGGCTTGACCGCAGGCACCGTGCCGACAAAGGGGTGGCCGGGAAATCTGTCGCGCAGCGCATCGATGACCAGCGTCGAGGCGGTGTTGCAGGCGATGACCGAAATGACCGGCGAAAACCGGTCGAGCAGCCTGGCGAACAGTTCCAATATATGCGTGCGCAGCGCCGGTTCTTCCCAGGCGCCGAAAGGAAAGGCCGCATCGTCGGCGACATAGACGAAACGGCGGTCCGGCATCAGCACGCGCGCCTCGCGCAACACGGTTAGGCCACCGACGCCGGAATCGAACATTAGGATCGGCTGGTCAGTCATTGTCGGTTCCCTTGCCGCCGAGCGGCGGCGTGTCTTCATCGTCGCCGGCCGGCCGGTGAGCCTGGCGATCGGCCTCTGCCTTGGCGGCGCGCGCGGCTGCCGGAAGCCGCCGTGGATCGTCGCCCGGCGAACCATCGCCGCGCGGCATTGCCGGTGAGAACCTGTCGAGCGACGAGATAATGCCGCGCAGCACTTTCAGCTCCGGCTCGGCAAAGCCGGCGCGCGTCAGCACGGCGCGCAGATTGTCGACCATCTTCGGCTTCTTCGGCGCCGGCCGGAAATAGCCGCGTGCCTCGAGCGCGCCTTCGAGATAGGCGAACAGGCCGTGCAGCTCTTCCTTGCTGGCCGGCTTCATGTCCGGACCGGAGAAATTCGTCCTGGTCTCGTCCTCAAGGCCCGACTTCATCCACTCATAGGACATCAGAAGTGCGGCCTGGGCGATGTTGAGCGAGGAGAAGTCGGGATCGACCGGGAAGGTGACGATCTCGTCGGCGAGGCCGACCTCGTCATTGTAGAGACCGAAGCGCTCCCGGCCGAACAGGATGCCGGTGCGCTGACCCATTCCGTGACGGGCCCGCAGCACCCTGCCCGCTTCGACCGGGCCGCGCACGGTCTTGAAGCCATCGCGTTGCCTTGCCGTGGTGGCGAAAACGAAATTCAGGTCGGCAAGGGCCGAGGCGAGATCGTCGAACACCTTGACCGCATCGATGACGTGATCGGCACGGCTGGCGGCCGCGCGTGCCTTCTCGCTCGGCCAGCCGTCGCGCGGGTTGACCAGGCGCAGCTCGGAGAGGCCGAAATTGGCCATGGCGCGAGCGACCATGCCGATGTTCTCACCAAGCTGCGGCTCGACGAGGATGATGGCCGGACCGGCTGCTGAAGCTTTGTCGGGATCTTTGGTGATGGGCATGATTGTCAATGAACTGCTGTTTGCGGCATTTCAGCGTCCCCTGCCATATTCGGCCGCGAAAATGAAGCATTCGCAAATGATCGCGGCGGCAGCCCCGCATTCGTGACCGATCGCCGTTTGCGCGGCCAAAAGCGCTTTGATATACGGGCGGCATCCCCCGGCCGAACGCCACACGGGCAAGGCCTTCCCATATCCCAGCAACGAGGCATTCTTTCCATGGCGAAGATCAAGGTGGCGAACCCGGTCGTCGAACTCGACGGCGACGAGATGACCCGCATCATCTGGCAGTTCATCAAGGACAAGCTGATCCACCCTTATCTTGACCTCAAGCTTGAATATTACGACCTCGGCGTCGAGCATCGCGACGCCACCAACGACCAGGTGACGATCGATTCGGCCAACGCCATCAAGAAATACGGTGTCGGCGTGAAATGCGCGACGATCACCCCCGACGAGCAGCGCGTCGAGGAATTCAAGCTGAAGAAGATGTGGAAGTCGCCGAACGGCACCATCCGCAATATCCTCGGCGGCACGATCTTCCGCGAGCCGATCATCATGAAGAACGTACCGCGCCTGGTGCCCGGCTGGACCAAGCCGATCATCGTCGGCCGTCACGCCTTCGGCGACCAGTACCGCGCCACCGATTTTCGCTTCCCCGGCAAGGGCAAGCTGACCATCAAGTTCGTCGGCGAGGATGGCCAGGTGATCGAGCACGATGTGTACGATGCGCCCGGCGCCGGTGTCGCCATGGCCATGTACAATCTCGACGAATCCATCCGCGAGTTCGCCCGCGCCTCGCTGAACTACGGCCTGCTGCGCAACTATCCGGTCTACCTGTCGACCAAGAACACCATCCTCAAGGCCTATGACGGCCGTTTCAAGGACATTTTCCAGGAAGTCTACGAGGCCGAATTCGAGGCCGAGTTCAAGTCGAAGAAGCTGTGGTACGAACACCGCCTGATCGACGACATGGTGGCCTCCGCCCTGAAATGGTCGGGCGGCTATGTCTGGGCCTGCAAGAACTACGATGGCGACGTCCAGTCCGACACGGTGGCGCAAGGCTTCGGGTCGCTCGGCCTGATGACCTCGGTGCTGATGACGCCGGACGGCAAGACGGTGGAAGCCGAAGCCGCGCACGGCACCGTCACCCGCCACTATCGCCAGCACCAGAAGGGCGAGGAAACCTCGACCAACTCGATCGCCTCGATCTTCGCCTGGACGCGTGGCCTCGCCCACCGTGCCAAGCTCGACGACAATGCCGAATTGAAGCGGTTTGCCGACACGCTGGAGAAGGTCTGCATCCAGACCGTCGAGTCCGGTTTCATGACCAAGGACCTGTCGCTCTTGATCGGCCCCGACCAGCCATGGCTCTCGACCACCGGCTTCCTCGACAAGATCGACGAGAATTTGCAGAAGGCAATGGCGTAAATACCGGCAGTCTGGATGCGAAGGCTCCGAAAGGGGCTTTCGCTTTTTAGACCACCGAGAGCGAAAGCATGATCAAGCCAATCCTGTACGGCGCGGATTACAGCGTCTATGTGCGCATCGCCCGGATGGCGCTGCAGGAGAAAGGCGTCGACCACGAACTCGTGCCGGTCGATATCTTCGCCGCCGAGGGCATCCCAGCCTGGTATCTCGAGCACCATCCTTTCGGCCGCATCCCGGCTTTCGAGCATGACGGGTTTCGGCTGTTCGAAACAAATGCAATCGCGCGCTATGTCGACGAGGCCTTCGATGGACCGGCGCTGCAGCCTGCCGACGCGCGCGGCCGTGCCAGGATGGGCCAGATCATCGGCATGCTCGACGCCTATGGCTACCGGTCAATGGTCTGGGATGTCGCCGTCGAGCGGCTGGAGAAGGAAACGGCGGATGAGGCATTGATCGCCGGCGGGCTGCGGCAGGCGGAGACGGTGCTCAACGTGCTGACCTCGCTGACGACGGAGGGACCATGGTTGCTCGGCGAGCGGCTGACACTGGCCGACCTGCATGCGGCGCCGATCATTGCCTATTTCGTCAAGGTCAGCGAGGGGCAACAGCTGCTGGCGCGGTTCGCGGATATCCGGGACTGGTATGCGCGCATTGCGGCGTGGCCGAGCTTCGTTCGGACTGAAAAAGTCGGCTGACAAGTGTTGAGACGTCTGCGGGACAGTGCCCCCCTCTGTCCTGCCGGACATCTCCCCCACTTGGGGGGAGATTGGCAGCGTCCGCCGGGCGCCTATTCCGGCGCGGTTGTTTCCACGTGGGAGATTGGCGAAAGCCGGTGCGACGTCCGATCTCCCCACTCGTGGGGGAGATGTCCGGCAGGACAGAGGGGGGCACTGTCCCTCCGACCGTTGCTATAACAGTCCACTCGCCTACACCGCCTCGAGCGCCGCCCTTACCGCCGCAATCGCATCGCCGNCCGCCGCAATCGCATCGCCGGCCTTGGAAGCATCCGGGCCTCCGGCTTGCGCCATGTCCGGCCGTCCGCCACCGCCCTGCCCGCCCAGCGCGGCCGAGGCGACGCGGACCAGGTCGACGGCGCTGAAGCGGCCGACGAGGTCGTCGGTGACCGCGACGACGACGCTGGCCTTGTTGTCCTCGCCGGCGCCGACGAAGACGACGACGCCGGAGCCGAGCGACGTCTTGCCGGCATCGGCCAGCGGCTTCAGGTCCTTCGGTGACACACCGGAGACCGTCTTGCCGAGGAAGCCGACACCCNGCCGGCATCGGCCAGCGGCTTCAGGTCCTTCGGTGACACACCGGAGACCGTCTTGCCGAGGAAGCCGACACCCGCGACCGTCTCGTTTTCCGAAGGCGCGCCGGCCGCGGCACCGCCGCCCAGAGCCAGCTTCTTGCGCGCCTCGGTCAATTCCTTCTCGAGCTTCTTGCGCTCTTCGAGCAGCGTCTCGACGCGCGCAGGCACATCGGCCGGCGAAATCTTCAACACGGCTGCCGTCGCCTTCAAACGCCTGTCTTGCTCGTCGAGATGTTTGCGCGCGGCTTCGCCCGTCAATGCCTCGATGCGGCGCACGCCGGCGGCGACGGCGCTGTCCGACACGACACGCACCAAGCCGATATCGCCGGTCGCCCGGACATGGGTGCCGCCGCAGAGTTCGACCGAATAGGGCCGGTTGGCCTTGGCGCCATGCACACCGGTGCCCATCGAGACGACGCGCACCTCGTCACCGTATTTCTCGCCGAACAGCGCCATGGCGCCCTCGGCGATGGCGTCGTCGACGGACATCAGGCGCGTGGTCACCGGGCCGTTCTGGACGACGATCTCATTGGCCATCCGCTCGACCTCTTCGAGGTCCTCCGGTGAAATCGGCTTGTTGTGCGAGATGTCGAAACGCAGGCGCTCGGGCGCGACCAGCGAGCCCTTCTGCGCGACATGGGTGCCCAGCACCTCGCGCAGCGCCTCGTGGATCAGATGCGTGGCCGAATGGTTGGCGCGCAGCCTGGTGCGCCGCGCATGGTCGACCTTGAGCTCGACGGCAGCGCCTACCTTGACGGTGCCGCTTGCCACCTTGCCGAGATGCACGAACAGCCCGTCGGCCTTTTTCTGCGTGTCGGAGATCTCGATCGAAAACCCTTCGCCCGAGATGATGCCGGTGTCGCCCACCTGACCGCCGGACTCGCCATAGAACGGCGTCTGGTTGACGACCACCGCAACGGCGTCGCCCTTGCCGGCGCTGTCGACGGTCTTGCCGTCCTTGACCAGCGCCTGGACGAGGCCTTCCGCCTGCTCGGTCTCGTAGCCGAGGAACTCGGTGGCGCCGGTCTTTTCACGCACGGAGAACCATACCGTCTCGGTGGCGGCCTCGCCGGATCCGGTCCAATGCTTGCGCGCCTCGGCCTTCTGCTGCTCCATCGCATTGGTGAAGCCGGCAAGGTCGACCGAGATGTTGCGTTGGCGCAGCGCGTCCTGCGTCAGGTCCAGCGGGAAGCCGTAGGTGTCGTAGAGCTTGAAGGCCGTCTCGCCGTCCAGCATGTCGCCGGCATGCAAAGTTTCCGTCGCCTCCGAGAGCAGGCCGAGGCCGCGCACCAGCGTCTTGCGGAAGCGCGTCTCCTCGAGCTTCAGCGTCTCGGTGATCAACTGTTCGCCGCGCAGCAGTTCGGGATAGGCCTGACCCATCTCGCGCACCAGCGCCGGCACCAGCTTCCACATCAGCGGCTCGTTCGCGCCGAGCAACTGCGCGTGGCGCATGGCGCGGCGCATGATGCGGCGCAACACATAGCCGCGGCCTTCGTTCGATGGCAGCACGCCGTCGGCGACCAGGAAGGAGGACGAGCGCAGGTGATCGGCGATGACGCGGTAGGAGGCCACGGTTTCCGCGTCGGGAGCGCGCCCGAGCGCGGAGGACGCCACGTCGATCAGGTGCCGGAACAGGTCGGTCTCAAAGACGCTTTCCACCCCCTGCAGGATGGACGCCATGCGCTCCAGGCCCATGCCGGTGTCGATCGACGGGCGCGGCAGGTCGATCCGCTCCTCCTTCGTCACCTGTTCATATTGCATGAAAACCAGGTTCCAGAATTCGAGGAACCGGTCGCCATCTTCTTCGGGGCTGCCGGGAGGACCGCCCCAGATATGCTCGCCGCGATCGATGAAGATTTCCGAGCACGGGCCGCATGGACCGGTGTCGCCCATCGCCCAGAAATTGTCCGAGGTCGGGATGCGGATGATGCGGTCGTCCGAAAAACCGGCGATCTTCTTCCAGAAGCCGGCGGCCTCATCGTCGGTGTGATAGACGGTGACCAGCAGCTTGTCCTTCTTCAGCCCGAACTCCTTGGTGATCAGGTTCCAGGCAAGTTCGATGGCGCGTTCCTTGAAATAATCGCCGAACGAGAAATTACCGAGCATCTCGAAGAAGGTCAGGTGGCGCGCGGTATAGCCGACATTGTCGAGGTCGTTGTGCTTGCCGCCGGCGCGAACGCTCTTCTGAGCAGTCGTGGCGCGCGAATAGGGCCGCTTCTCCAGGCCGGTGAAGACGTTCTTGAACTGCACCATGCCGGCATTGGTGAACATCAATGTCGGGTCGTTGCGCGGCACGAGCGGGCTCGAGGCGACGACCTCGTGGCCCTCCCTGCGGAAATAGTCGAGGAATGTCGACCGGATTTCGTTCACGCCACTCATGACTGCTGCCTTTTTTCGCGAAAACCGCCGGCAACCCGGCGGAAATGGGCTCTGCTTTTTGCAGAGATAGATTGGGCCTTTTAGCGGGCACGCTTCACCCTGTCCAGAAACACGGAATTGGGTCCAATCCACCAGCTTGCCGGCAGCCCAAAAACAAAAACCGCCGGCTCGAAGGCCGGCGGTTTTGGACGCGGTACTAAAGAACTCGATTACATAAGCATTGGATCATAGGCAGGAATTATGGCCGAACTCCGGCCATTAGCCTACATCGCGCCGGCTTCATCCTCGAAACCGTCGTCGCCATTGCCCTCAGAGCCACCATTTTCGAGGAATTTCTCGGCGATCAGCCCGGCATTCTGCCGCAGCGCCAGTTCGATCTCACGCGCCGTATCGGGATTGTCGCGCAGGAACAGTTTTGCATTTTCGCGGCCCTGGCCGAGACGCTGCGAATTGTAAGAGAACCAGGCGCCCGATTTCTCGACCACGCCGGCCTTGACGCCGAGATCGACCAGTTCGCCGGTCTTGGACACGCCTTCACCGTACATGATGTCGAACTCGACCACCTTGAAGGGCGGCGCCAGCTTGTTCTTGACCACCTTGACGCGGGTCTGGTTGCCGACGACCTCGTCACGGTCCTTGACCGAACCGATGCGGCGGATGTCGAGGCGCACCGAGGCGTAGAACTTCAGCGCATTGCCGCCAGTGGTGGTTTCGGGCGAACCGAACATGACGCCGATCTTCATGCGGATCTGGTTGATGAAGATGACCATGGTGTTGGAGCGCGAGATCGAGGCGGTGAGCTTGCGCAGCGCCTGGCTCATCAGACGCGCCTGCAGACCGGGCAGCGAATCGCCCATCTCGCCCTCGATTTCGGCGCGTGGCGTCAGCGCCGCGACCGAATCGACCACCAGCACGTCGATGGCGCCGGAACGCACCAGCGTGTCGCAGATTTCCAGCGCCTGCTCGCCAGTGTCGGGCTGCGAGATCAGGAGGTTTTCGAGATCGACGCCAAGCTTGCGGGCGTAGACCGGATCGAGCGCATGCTCGGCATCGACGAAGGCGCAGATGCCGCCCTTCTTCTGGGCTTCGGCCACCGTGTGCAGCGCCAGCGTCGTCTTGCCCGAGCTTTCCGGCCCGTAGATCTCGATGATGCGGCCGCGCGGCAGGCCACCGACGCCAAGCGCGATGTCGAGGCCGAGCGAGCCCGTTGGCACCGTCTCGATCTCGACGACCTGCTCGTTCGCGCCGAGCCGCATGATCGAGCCCTTGCCGAAAGCCCGCTCGATTTGCGACAGCGCCGCATCCAGAGCCTTTGATTTGTCCACTGCCTTATCCTCTACAAGCCGCAAAGAATTCTGAGCCATGATACATCACCCCTTGGTCGTCAATGAAGGCCGGACAATCCGTAATCCCTACCATTTTGTACCTTTTTTGTTCTCGTTTGGCAAGAGGGATCAAACATCTGAAAAACAAGTGATATCCGGATTTGTTCTTTTTTCGTACCAAGAGATCGAACAGCAATGCACCTCGCATTGGGCCAGACAGCTCGATTGTTTCGGTTCGCCGAATCGCTGCCTTGCGTGCGAAACTCCATCCGCAGCCTAACGCTTGTGCGGCAGGAATGACAAAGGGCATATCGCCGGCATGGTGAAATCCGCAAAGATACTGGCCGTGGGCGGCGCCCACATAGACCGGCGTGGCCAGGTGTCCGGCGCCTATGTGCCCGCCGCGTCCAATCCCGGCACGATGCGCGAGGATGTCGGCGGCGGCGTCTTCAATGCATTGCGCAGCACGGTGCGGCGCGGCGTGTCGGCTTCGCTGATGTCGATGCGCGGCGGCGATACGGCGGGCGACACCGTTTCGCGCGCCATAGCGGAAGCTGGCATCGCCGATCTCTCGGCGGTGTTCCTCGACCGAACCACGCCGAGCTATACGGCGCTGATCGACCGCGAGGGCGAACTGATCGTCGGCTTTGCCGACATGGCTCTCTACGACATGGCGTTCCCCAAGCAGATCAGGCGTTCCAAGGTGCGGGAGGTGGTCGCGGCCGCCGATGCCATCTTGTGCGACGCCAATTTGCCGTCCTCGGCGCTGGAGCGGCTCGTCGCACTCGCTTCGGGCAAGCCGGTGTACGCGATTGCCATTTCGCCGGCCAAGGTGGTGCGGCTGATGCCGGTGCTCGGCGCGCTGGCGCTGGTCTTCATGAACCGGAGCGAGGCCATCGTGCTGGCGGGCGTCAACGCAAATGCCGCGAGTCCGGCTGTCGTCGACGGGCTGCGCTGCAGCGGTCTCAGAAGCGGTGTGGTCACCGCAGGTGGCGGCGCGGTGCTGGGTTTCGACCAAGCAGGCGCCTTTTCGATCTTGCCGCCTGCCCCGAGAAAAATCGCCGATGTCACCGGAGCCGGCGACGCATTGGCAGGTGCAACGATCGCGGCCTTGCTGCGCGGTCTGCCTTTTCGCGAGGCCTTGCGCGACGGCGTCGCGGCGGCGACGTTGGCCATCGAAAGCGCCGATGCCGTTCCCGATTTCAGCGAGGCATCCTTCGTGCAAGCCCTGGCCCTTGTGCCGGATGCGCAGGAAATGGCATGAGACCGGCAAATTCATGGTCCGCAGCGCCGGCCAGCGTCGAGATAGACGCGGGCGCTCCAGCTTGGAGATCCACATGAACCCGGAAACCGCCCACCCGTTCATCGACGTCCATGCGCCGGTGGCGCGGGCCCTCGCCGCCGGCCAGCCGGTGGTGGCGCTGGAAAGCACCATCATCACCCATGGCATGCCCTACCCCGACAATGGCGCCATGGCGGCGGATGTGGAAAAGATCATCAGCGACGGCGGCGCCGTGCCGGCGACGATCGCCGTGGTCGGCGGCCGCATCAAGATCGGCCTGGCAGATGGAGAGCGGGAATCGCTGGCCATGACGGGTGACGCCATGAAGCTGTCGCGCGCCGATCTCGGCTTTGCCGTCGCCCAGGGGCGCACCGGCGGCACCACGGTCGCCGCCACCATGATCGCGGCGCACATGGTCGGGATAAAGGTATTCGCCACCGGCGGCATCGGCGGCGTGCACAAGGGGGCGGAAAAGAGTTTCGATATCTCGGCCGACCTCGACGAACTGGCGCGCACGCCGGTCATCGTCGTCTCGGCCGGCGCCAAGGCGATCCTCGACATCGAAAAGACGCTGGAGGTGTTGGAGACGCGCGGCGTGCCTGTCGTCGGCGCTGGCTGCGAGACGATGCCGGCCTTCTGGTCACGGCAGTCGCCGTTCCGCGCGCCGCTGACCCTGCACAAGCCGGAAGAGATCGCGCATTTCTTCCGGACCAGGGCTGCGCTGGGCTTGAATGGCGGCATGCTGATCGCCAATCCGGTGCCGGAAAGCCACGAAATCCCGGCTGAAGAGATGGCTGGCTACATCGAGGCGGCTCAGAAGGCGGCAGAGGCGCTCAATGTGACGGGCAAGGCGGTGACGCCGTTCCTGCTGTCGAAAATCCTCGAACTGACCGGTGGGAGGAGCCTGAAGACCAACATCGCGCTGGTCGAAAACAATGCGCGGCTGGCGGCGCGGATTGCGAAGGCGCTGTAGCGCAGCCAACGTCGGCGGGGCAGCACCCCCCTCTGTCCTGCCGGACATCAGAGGGGGGTGCTGCCCCGCCGACATCCGCAAGTTGGCATCACTTCCCAGCCCGCCGCCCCGCCTCATACGCACGGCGCGCCCACACCGTCATCTCGTCGGGATCATCGAAAGCACTGTCTGGAACGCTCCAATAGGGCATGGCGACCAGCTTGCCGTGGCGCGAGCCGGTGTAGGTCCATTGCTTGCAGCCGGCGGCTTCGAAGTCGGGGGCGCTTTGCTCGTCGGCCTTCAGCAGCAATTCGCCGCGCAGCACGATGGCGACGATGACGCCGTCGAAATAGATGCCCTTGCCGCCGAACAGCTTGCGGATGCTGACCGGTCCGAGGCCCTCGAAGAGTTCGGCGATGCGTTCATTGTCCATGCCGCGATCATGTCATCGACGTCAGGCCCTGTCATCGCCGCAACCAAAATCATGCTGACAGGTTGAAAGAGGATCGATCGGAGTTTCCCGCCATGCCTGTCCTGCTCAAAGGCTCGTGCCGCTGCAATGCCGTCCGCTTCGAGGTGGAAAGCCACACGCCGGTGCCGTTCATGCTGTGCTACTGCTCGATCTGCCGCAAGCAGCAGGGCGGTGGCGGTTTCGCCATCAATCTCGGCGCCGACAACGAGACCTTGAACATCAGGGGCAAGCGAAGCCTTGGCGTCTACCGCGCCGAGATCGAGGACGACGAGCATCCGCATTGCGAAATCTCGACCGGCGAGCGCAATTTCTGCAAGAAATGTGGATCAGCGCTCTGGCTCTACGACCCGACCTGGCCGGAGCTGGTGCATCCCTTCGCCTCGGCAATCGACAGCGACCTGCCGAGACCGCCTGAAAAGGTACACCTGATGCTGAAATACAAGGCGAACTGGGTCGAGCCGGATGTCGGCAAAGGCGACAAGACGTTCGATGTCTATCCCGAGGAATCGATCGCCGACTGGCACAAGCGGACGGGGATGTGGGTGAAGTAGTGTTCTTCGCTTCGTTTACGAGGAGGAGATGCCGGCAGGCAGATGAGGGGCGGCACTAACTCCGGAGAGGCTGGCGCGGCCCCTCATCCGGCCCTTCGGGCCACCTTCTCCCCGTGAACGGGGCGAAGGAAGATCAGGCCGAAGCGCGTGCCTCTGCCAGCGCCTTCAGGTCGGCCGGCTTCAGCTCGACGGATTCGCCGCAGCCGCAGGCCGAACTCTGGTTCGGGTTGTGGAAGGTGAAGCCGGTGCGCAGCGTCGTCTGCTCGAAATCCATCTCGGTGCCGAACAGGAAAAGCGCAGCCTCCGGTGCCACATAGACATGGGCACCGTCGCGCTCGATGTGGTCGTCCTTGGTGTTGGGCTCGGTCACCAGGTCGACCGTGTATTCCATGCCGGCGCAGCCGCCCTTCTTGATGCCGAGGCGGATGCCATGCGCGTTCTCACGCGTGGCCACGATCTCGCGCACCCGGTCGGCGGCCTTTTCGGTCATCGTGATGACGGCAAAGCGTCCCATTCTTTTTCCTTCTCCATTCCATGCAGGTTCAAGGCCTGCCGAATGATTCCTCACCTAAAATGGTGAAGTTTTACCACTGGCGCAAGTGCGCCAGGCTCGATGCTAGAGCAGTTCACCTTTTTCAGGGAAACGGTGAACTGCTCTAACTCCTTGTTTGACGCAATTCCGGACGGAAAACCGTTTCACACTTTTCCTGGGATTGCTCTAATACCAGCCCACCGCCACCTGCGCCTCTTCCGACATGCGGTCGGGCGACCAGGGCGGGTCGAAGGTCATGTTGACCTCGACGCCGGAAACGCCTTCGACGGCGCCAACGGCATTTTCGACCCAGCCCGGCATTTCGCCTGCCACCGGGCAGCCGGGGGCGGTCAGCGTCATGTCGATCTTGACCGAGCGGTCGTCCTCGATGTCGATCTTGTAGACAAGGCCGAGCTCGTAGATGTCGGCGGGGATTTCCGGGTCGTAGACCGTCTTCAGCGCAGAGACGATGTCGTCGGTCAACCGCGCCAGTTCGTCGGCGGGAATGGCGGACGCCGAAACCACGGCGTTGGCGGCGGTTTCCGCGGTGGTCTCGGCAGTGGTGCTCGCGTCATCCATCATCGTCACCCGAAGAATTTGCGCGCTTTTTCAAGCGCCTCGGCGAAAGCGTCGACTTCGGCCCTGGTATTATACATGCCGAACGATGCCCTGCATGTGGAGGTTACGCCGAAGCGTTTCAACAGCGGCTGGGCGCAATGGGTGCCGGCGCGGACCGCCACACCTTGCCTGTCTATCACCATCGACACGTCATGGGCATGAATACCCTGCAGTTCGAAGGAGATGATCGCGCCCTTGCCTGGAGCGTCGCCGAAAATGCGCAGCGAGTTGATGGCGCGCAGCCGTTCATGAGCATAGATCTTGAGGCCTTCCTCATGCGCGGCAATGCGCTCGCGGCCGACTTTTTCCATATACTCCAGCGCGGCACCGAGCCCGATCGCCTGGACGATCGGCGGCGTGCCGGCCTCAAAGCGATGCGGCGGCTCGTTGTAGGTGACGACGTCTTCCGTCACCTCCTCGATCATTTCGCCGCCGCCCATGAAGGGGCGCATGCCCTGGAGAATATCCTTCTTGCCATAGAGCACGCCGATGCCCGATGGGCCGTAGACCTTGTGGCCGGTGAAGACGAAGAAGTCGCAGTCGAGATCCTGGACGTCGATGGGCATATGAACAGCGCTCTGGCTGCCATCGACGAGCACCGGAATGCCCCGCGCGTGCGCGATGCGCACGATTTCCTTGATCGGGGTCACCGTGCCCAGCGCGTTCGACATCTGCGTGATGGCGACCAGTTTGGTGCGATCGGTCAGGCGCTTCTCGAATTCCTCGATGTGGAAGACGCCGAGATCGTCGACCGGCACCCAGACCAGCTTGGCGCCCTGCCGCTCACGGATGAAATGCCAGGGCACGATGTTGGAGTGATGCTCCATGATCGACAGCACGATCTCGTCGCCCTCACCGATGTTGGGCATGCCATAGCCATAGGCGACCGTGTTGATCGCCGAGGTCGTGTTCGAGGTGAAGACGATGTTGTCGGTACTTGGCGCGTTGAGAAAGCGACGCACCGTTTCCCGCGCCTTTTCATAGGCGTCGGTCGCCGCATTGGACAGGAAATGCAGGCCGCGATGGACGTTGGCATATTCCTGGGAATAGGCATGCTGGATCGTATCCAGCACCACCTGCGGCTTCTGCGCCGAGGCGCCATTGTCGAGATAGACCAGCGGCTTGCCATAGACTTCCCGCGACAGGATCGGGAAGTCGCGGCGGATCGCCTCGACGTCGTAAGGGATATTTTCGACTTTCTGGTCCATTTCAAAGTCCTTGCCGTCCTAGGCCGCGTTCCTCGCAACACCCGTCATCCGACCGAGCTTCGCTCGGCCACCTTCTCCCACAAGGGGAGAAGGAAGAGCGCCCAACCTTCTCCCCTTGTGGGAGAAGGTGGATCGGCGCATAGCGCCGAGACGGATGAGGGGTGGCTTTGCCGGGCCCCATCCAATAATTACCCGTGCGCCACGAACCACCCGTCGAGCCGCGCTTCGAGCGCGTCGACGATCGCTTCGTCATCCAGTTCCTCGATCACCTCGGCGACGAACGCCTTGACCAGAAGGCCCCGGGCGCTCTTCTCGTCGACACCGCGCGCCATNCGCGCGCCATCAGGTAGAACAGATGGTCGTGGTCGATCTCGGTGACCGTCGCGCCGTGGCCGCAGACGACGTCGTCGGCGAAGATTTCGAGCTCAGGCTTGGTCGAGAACTCGCCATCGTCCGACAACAGCAGCGTGTTGCAGGCCATCTTGGCGTTGGTCTTCTGGGCATACTGATGGACGTTGATGCGGCCCTGGAAGACGCCGCGCGCCTTGCCCGTCACCACGTTGCGGACGATCTCGGTCGAGGTCGTGTGCGGCACGGCGTGATCGAGCACCATGGTCACGTCGGTGTGGGTGTCGCCAGCCAGCAGATTGATGCCGCGCAGCTTGAAATCGGCGCCTTCGCCGGTTGTCCTGACCACGATCTCCTGGCGCACCAGCCTGCCGCCGGCATTCATGACGAACAGGGTCAGTTTCGCGTCCTTGCCGATATGGGCCTTGAACTGCGCCAGATGCGTCGCCGTCTCCGGCTGTTCCTGGACGATCAGCCATGTCACCTCGGCGCCCTCGCCGAGCACGAGCTGGCTGACCGAACTGGTCAACGCCGCACCCTCGCCGGCCTGGCGTTCAACGATGACCGCTTTGGCGCCGGCACCGACACGCACCGGCAGGCGTACATGGGTCTGCCCGCCGGCCTGCAAATTCTGCAATTCGATCGGCTTTTCCAGTTCGGCACCGTCGGCGATATCGACAAAATAGCCATCGGCGACGAAAGCCGTGTTCAGCGCCCCAATGGCATCGTCGCTGCCATAGGGATCGAGGCCCGGCGCGATGCTGCCGTCGGTCAGCTTTTCCGACAGGCGCTCAACGGCGACGCCGTCCACAGCCGGCGTCCTCGCATCGGACTTGCCGTTCAGGATCGCCAACACGGCCGAGCCTTCGACGATCGGCGCGACGGCCTTGGGGGCGGCAGCCGGATCGAAGTCCGGCACCGCGTTCAGCAGCCGGCGAAGGTCCGTATAGTGCCAGGATTCGACGCGCCGCGTCGGCAGGCCGTGCTTGATCGCTTCAATGGCGTCGTCGCGCTTCAGCATCACCGCGCCATCGCCCGGCAGCAGCGACAGGCGGTCGCCGAAGGCGTCGATCAACGCTGTCTCGGCCGGTGTCCGCTGCGGTTGTGTGTGCATATTCATCAGTTTGACCTTGCCTTCTGGCATCTCACGCAGCTTGCCCGATCACGCCGGCATAGCCGTTGGCTTCCAGATCGAGCGCCAGCGACTTGTCGCCGGACTTGATGACCTGGCCCTTGTAGAGCACATGCACGCTATCGGGCACGATGTGTTCGAGCAGGCGCTGGTAGTGGGTGATGACCAGGAACGCCCGGTCCGGCGCGCGGAGCGCGTTGACGCCGTCGGAAACGATCTTCAGCGCATCGATGTCGAGGCCGGAATCGGTCTCGTCAAGCACGCAGAGCTTCGGCTCCAGGAGCTTCATCTGCAGGATCTCGGCACGCTTCTTCTCGCCGCCGGAGAAGCCGACATTGAGCGGACGCTTCAGCATCGCCATGTCCATGTTGAGCGAGGCCGCGGCTTCTTTCACCCGCTTCAGGAATTCCGGGATTTTCAGCGGTTCCTCGCCACGCGCCTTGCGCTGCTCGTTCATCGCCACCTTCAGGAATTCCATGGTCGCCACGCCCGGTATTTCCATCGGGTATTGGAAGGCCAGGAAGATGCCCGACGTGGCGCGCTCGGCCGGATCCATTTCGAGGATCGACTGGCCGTTGTAGAGGATGTCGCCCTCGGTCACCTCATAGTCCTCGCGGCCGGCGAGGATGTAGGACAGCGTCGATTTGCCCGAGCCATTCGGTCCCATGATCGCGGCGACCTCGCCGGCTTTCACCGTCAGGTTCAGGCCGCGGATGATCTCGGTGCCATCATCAACGATGCGGGCGTGCAGGTTCTTGATCTCAAGCATTCTTTTGTTTCCTGAATATTGTCCGGTCAGCCGACCGAGCCCTCGAGCGAGATGCCGATCAGCTTCTGCGCCTCGACCGCGAATTCCATCGGCAGCTGCTGGATGACGTCCTTGACGAAGCCGTTGACGATCAGCGCGATCGCCTCTTCCTCGGGAATGCCGCGCTGCATGACGTAGAATTTCTGGTCCTCGGAAATCTTCGAGGTCGTTGCCTCGTGCTCGAACTGCGCCGTCGAGTTCTTGGCTTCCATGTAGGGCACGGTGTGCGCGCCGCACTGGTCGCCGATCAGCAGCGAGTCGCAGTTGGTGAAGTTGCGGGCATTGGTCGCCTTGCGGTGCGCCGAAACCTGGCCGCGATAGGTATTCTGCGAGAAGCCGGCGGCGATGCCCTTGGAGATGATCCGGCTCGACGTGTTCTTGCCGAGATGGATCATCTTGGTGCCGCTATCGACCTGCTGGTAGCCGTTCGACACGGCGATCGAATAGAACTCGCCCTGGGAATCGTCGCCGCGCAGGATGCAGCTCGGATATTTCCAGGTGATGGCCGAGCCGGTCTCGACCTGCGTCCACGAAATCTTCGAGCGGTCGCCACGGCAATCGCCGCGCTTGGTGACGAAATTGTAGATGCCGCCCTTGCCCTCGGCGTCGCCGGGGTACCAGTTCTGCACCGTCGAATATTTGATCTCGGCATCGTCGAGCGCGACCAGTTCGACGACGGCGGCGTGAAGCTGGTTCTCATCGCGTTGCGGCGCCGTGCAGCCTTCGAGATAGGAGACGTAAGCCCCCTCCTCGGCGATGATCAGCGTGCGCTCGAACTGGCCGGTGTTCTTCTCGTTCATGCGGAAATAGGTCGACAGCTCCATCGGACAGCGCACGCCCTTGGGCACGAAGACGAACGAGCCGTCGGTGAAGACAGCCGAATTCAGCGTGGCATAGAAATTGTCCGACGTCGGCACGACCGAGCCCAGATATTTCTTTACCAGTTCCGGATGCTCGCGGATGGCCTCCGAGATCGAGCAGAAGATGACGCCGGCCTGCGCCAGTTCCTTCTTGAAGGTGGTGACCACCGAGACGGAATCGAACACCGCGTCGACGGCGACACGGCCCGACTTGTAGACATTGTCGCTGGCTTCCTCGAGCTCGGAGACATCGGTCTTCTGCACTCCGGCAAGGATTTCCTGCTCGCGCAGCGGAATGCCGAGTTTCTCGTAGACCTTCAGGAGTTCGGGATCGACGTCGCTGAGCGACGACGGGCCGGGCGTGCTCTTGGGCGCCGCGTAGTAGTAGATGTCCTGGAAATCGATCTTGGGATAGTTGACGCGCGCCCAGGTCGGCTCTTCCAGCGTCAGCCAGCGCCGATAGGCTTCCAGGCGCCACTCCAGCATCCAGGACGGTTCGTCCTTCTTGGCCGAAATGAAACGGATAATGTCTTCGCTCAGCCCCTTGGGAGCCTTGTCGACAGCGATCTCGGTCTGGAATCCATATTTGTATTGGTCGACGTCGATCTTTCGGACCCGATCGATCGTGTCCTGCACAGCAGGCATATGCGTTCTCCATCCACGCCGGGGTCAAGGCCCGACAGTTTTCAAACTATGGCACCGCCGAAATGAACGCCAAAGAAGCGCTCGCGGCAGCGTAAGTTCCATATAGTGCGTCTCGACCGGAAATTCACCCGGCCAGCATGAAACGCACGGCTCTACCAGGTCAAAAAGACCCAAAAACATTTTAGTCAAGCATCGGATTTTCCCGAAAACCGCTACGCACTTTTCGGTCCGATGCTCCCAACCGCTACGCGGCTTCTTCCCTGTCCGCCTTTTCCCTGGCGGCCTGCCTTGCAGCGATGCCCGCCAGAGCGGTCCTGAACAGCTCGATATCCTCGGCGGCCGTCGCCGAACCGATCGACACGCGCAAGGCGCCAAGACCGTCACCATAACCCATGGCTTTCAGCACATGGCTCGGCCCGACCTTGCCCGACGAACAGGCGGAGCCCGCCGACAGCGCCACGCCGGCAAGATCGAAGGCGATCTGCGCGGTTTCGGCCTTGATGCCGGGAATAGCGAAGAATGTCGTGTTGGCAAGCCTTGGCGCGCCGGTTCCAAAAATTTCCGCCTCGGGCACCAGGGTTTTCACAATGGCCTCGATCTCGTCGCGGCGCTTGCGCACCGTATCGATCGCCTGCAGCCCGTTCAGGGCCTCACGCGCGGCAACGCCAAAACCGGCAATGGCGGCGAGGTTCTCCGTGCCGCCGCGATGGCCCTTTTCCTGGCCGCCGCCATTGACCAGGGGCTTGGGCATCATCAGGTCCGCGGCGGCGACAATGGCGCCGACACCCTTGGGGCCGCCGAGCTTGTGCGAAGACAGAATCAAATAATCGGCGTAACCCGCTGACATATCGATCGAAACGCGGCCCGCGGCCTGGACCGCGTCAACCACCAGGACGCCTCCCGCCGCCTTGACGATTTCGGCGATGCGATCGATCGGCTGGATGACGCCGGTCTCGTTGTTGGCGGCATGGATCGCGACCAGCGGCAGGCCATCGGCCTTGTCGTGACCGCCAAGCGCCGTGGCCAGCGCGCCGAGATCGGCAATGCCGTTGGCCTCGACGCCGATGCGCGTCACCTGCGCCGCGGGAAAGCGCCCGCCATTCAAAAGGCAGGGATGGTCCGCCTCGGAGACGTAGAGCCGGCTCATGCGCACGCTGCCGCGTCCCATCTGCCACTCAGCCGAAAGCAGCGTCGAGGCGGCTTCGGTCGCACCGGAGGTGAACACGACATGTTCGGGCCTGGCATTCACCAGCGCCGCCACCTCACGCCTCNTCGGTCGCACCGGAGGTGAACACGACATGTTCGGGCCTGGCATTCACCAGCGCCGCCACCTCACGCCTCGCGCTCTCGATCAGGCGCCGTGCGGCGCGGCCCTCCGCGTGGACAGATGACGGGTTGGCGGCAACATCAAGTGCCGCGACCATGGCTTCGCGCGCCGCGGCAAGCAGCGGCGCACTGGCATTATAGTCGAGATAGGCGCGTTTTGCGGCCATTTTCGTCCAGTTGGTCCCGTCAGAAGCCATTCGGTTGTCGTATGGCGTTATTTCCTTGAAATTCCAAGGCGAGCCGTCCTATTTACGCGGCTTGCGGCGCGGGTGGCCGGGCTCGACGTCTGGCCACTCAGTTTTGAACAGTTCTAAACTAGCTTCTAGGAAGACGCTCGCCCTGCGTCAAGGCCAGAGGAAGGTTCGTTCCGGGCGCCGCGCATTCGTATTACAAGTGGAGTATTTCATGCCTGAGGTCATTTTCACCGGTCCGGCCGGCCGTCTGGAGGGGCGCTACCAGCCCTCCAAGGAAAAGAGCGCGCCGATTGCCATCGTGTTGCACCCGCATCCGCAGTTCGGCGGCACGATGAACAACAAGATCGTCTACGACCTCTTCTACATGTTCCAGAAGCGCGATTTCACCACGCTGCGCTTCAACTTCCGCGGCATCGGCCGCAGCCAGGGCGAATTCGACCACGGTACCGGCGAGTTGTCGGACGCGGCGGCTGCGCTCGACTGGGTGCAGTCGCTGCATCCGGATTCCAAGAGCTGCTGGGTCGCCGGTTATTCGTTCGGCTCGTGGATCGGCATGCAGCTCCTGATGCGCCGGCCCGAGATCGAAGGCTTCATCTCGATCGCGCCGCAGCCGAACACTTATGACTTCTCGTTCCTGGCGCCCTGCCCGTCATCGGGCCTGATCATCCATGGCGACGCCGACAAGGTGGCGCCGCCGAAGGATGTGCAGGGCCTGGTCGACAAGCTGCACACCCAGAAGGGCATCACCATCACGCAGAAGACCTTGCCCGGCGCCAACCATTTCTTCGCCAACGACGCCGATCTGCTGATCGAGGAATGCTCCGACTATCTCGACCGCCGGCTGGCTGGAGAATTGTCGGATCCGCGGCCGAAGCGGCTGAGATAAGCAGAAGGAAGGCACGAGCGCGGATGTATGAGCCTCCCCAGTTCCAGGAAACGCGGCGCGATGTCCTGCACGGACTGATCCGGGCGCATCCGCTCGGCATGCTGATCTCGAACGGGCCGGACGGCCCGATCGCCAACGCCATTCCGTTCCTGCTCGATGCCCCCTCTGAGCTTAGTGAAAGCCTGCCGCCGAACGGAAGGCTGCGCGCGCATCTGGCCAGGGCCAACCCGCAATGGCGCCTCATCGCAGACAATCCGGCGTCGCCCGTGCTGATCGTCTTCCAGGGCACCGATGCCTATGTGACGCCGTCCTGGTACGAGACCAAGCGCGAGACCGGCAAGGTGGTGCCGACCTGGAACTACGCCATCGTGCAGGTGCGCGGCACCGTCAAGGTGATGGATGACCAGGACTGGCTGGCACGGCAGATCGCCGATCTGACCGCCTCCCAGGAAGGCGTTCGCGAGGCGCCCTGGGCGGTGACGGACGCGCCGGCGCCTTTCATCCAGTCGCAGATCAAAGGCATCATTGGGCTGGAGATCGAGATCGGCGAGATCCACGGCAAGTGGAAGGTCAGCCAGAACCGTCCCGTCGCCGATCGCGTCGGCGTCGCACAGGGACTTGAAAGCGAAGTGGCCAACGCAGCCGACATGGCTCGCTTGGTGCGGTCCTACGGCGGCCTGGACGGCAATTAGTCGCGACTTAGTTCCTCGGAGCAATCAGCCGGAATGACGCTTTACGGACTGGCAAACCGGAGGCTGCCGGGCGGAAAATGAAACCCAGCCTGGCAAAGACCAGCCCGCATGCGAGCGCGAAGGCGCAGCCGAGGCCGAAGCCGGCAACGGTGTCGCTCGGATAGTGCGCGCCGACGAAGACCCTGGTCGAGGCGATGCAGGCCGTGACCACAAGGGCGACGGTCCAGCGTCGTGGAAACAAGAGCAGAAGGACGCCGAACACGGCGCCCATGGTCGTGGCATGGCCGGATGGAAAACCGGCGAAGCGCGCATCGAAGGCAAAAGGATGCAGGGCCAGGACACCAAAATCCTGGAAGTAGAGTGGGCGGGCGCGGCCGATCGCATATTTCAGGACATTGACCAGCAAGCCGGAAAGGCCAACCGAACTCAGCACCAGGAACGACAAGCAGGTCCAGTTGTAGACAAGCATCAACGATCGCCGTGAAAGGCTTCGCCAATCGATCAGATTGGCCGCCACGAGCAAGAGCGCCGATGGGATCAGGTACCAGCCGCCGAGAGCGAACTGGGTCATGAAGTCGGCAAACCTTGCCCCCGACCATTGGCCATGAGCCATCCCTGCCGGTGTGTCGAGGCGAACAAAGGCGGCCGCCGTCAGCAACATCCAAACCACGACCCAAACCGGCCATGCGATGTTGGGGTAACGTGCTGGACGAACGGCAAAGCGCCTTCTCACGATCCGCAACGTGTCGCGAAAATTGTCGAGGGAGCGGCGTCTCATCGCAACAAGCCTGGCGAAAACGGAAGGGCGCGGTTTCACGAGCATTGGGAATTCGACCCTGTCATGGACCAGCCGTCATGGCGCCACACGATAGAGGCCGAGCGACAGTTTGTCTCCCGACGAATAGTTGAGGCCATCGACCTCGGCGACGCGGTTCACGGATTTGCCTTGCACCGACAGCATGCCGTTCAGTTTCTGCTCGTCCTCGGTCGGCGCCAGTCCCAACGCGCAGGCGGGATCGGCCAGCAAATGTTCCGCCACGCCGCCGACATCGGTCAGCACCGTTTTGGTGCCCACCAGGAACACCAGGCTCGGTTCCTGATACCGCGCCGAAGCCAGCACTGTGGTGTCGCAAGGCTTGTTGGCGCTGACCGCCGCCTCGATGGCCGGGCTCAGCCAGATCGGCTTGAGCGACGGCGCGATGACGCCAAACAGCAAGCCATAGGTGATGCCCGCACAGGCGGCGATGGCACCGATGCGGGGCAGCGGCACCTGCAACTGTCGCGAAAAAGCGAGGTAGCCGGCGCCGAGCGCCGCCGCCGCGGCCGGGATGCTCCACCATGAGAATGTGTGCGTGAGGTAGATCGGCGCGCCCACGCAGACCGCCGCCAGGCCGAGGCTGACCACGACCAGGCCAAATGCCGTCGACCACCATAACCAGGTCTGCCAGCGCTTGAGCGGCGCATTGGCATCCTCGGGCTGCAAGGTCAAAAGCCAGCCGATCAGCAGCGCCATGCCAGGATAGGCCGGCAGGACATAGTGCGGCAGCTTGGTCGGGATCAGCTCGAAGACCAGCCAGAACGGGATGTACCAGGCAAGGCAGAAGCGCAGCCTGGGGTCGTCGCGCAATCGATTGAGGGCTTGCAGGCCGGCGCCGACCGCGATCAGGCCGAACGGCCACATGAACAGCGAATAGGTCAGCATATAGAAGCCCGGCGGCAGGCCGTGCGATTCCTCGCCCGACGCAACCTTGCCGAGCATGTCCTTGCCGACGGCCTGCTGCAGGAAGGCGCCATGGCTTTTCCAGGTGATCGCGGTGAGCCAGGGCAGCGCAATCACCACGACAAGCAGCAGGCCGCGTCCGATCCTGAGCTTCGACAGCCAGCGCCCATCGCGCTCGAAGGCAAACAGCACCGCGATGGTCAGCGCCGAAAGCAGCGGCGCGATCGGCCCCTTGATGAGGATCGCAACCCCTTGCGCGATCCAGAAAATCCACCAGAGATGGCCGGCGACCGGTTCGTTGCGGCGCGATGCCAGGTAGATCTGCGCCAGCGCGCCTTGCGCGGCCACGCAGCAGGCCAAAAGCATCGCGTCGGTCTTCGCATCGCGCCCCTCGAAGGCGGTGGCGAAGATCGCGGCCATCACCAGGCCGGCGACGACACCGGCATTCGCTCCGAAAAGATTGGTTCCCGTCCAGGCGATCGCCAGCACCGCAATGGCGATGCCGAGCGTCGACACCGTGCGGTAAACCCAGATCGGGGCTTCAGCGCCCTTGCCGCTCAGCGTCACGGCTGCCGATTGCAGCCAGTAGATGCCGACCGGCTTCTGGTAGCGCGACGCCTCCTGGAAGCGGATGTCGACATAGTCGCCGCTTTCCGCCATCTGCTTGGTCGCCTGGACGAAGCGCGACTCGTCGCGGTCGATCGGCGGCAGTGATGCCAGCCCCGAGGCCGTCATCATCAGGCTGAACAGGAAGAGAAGGATGTAGTTCCTGTTCAATGCCATTTTTGAGCCTCTCCGATCATGTTCTTCACGTATACGGGCTGCTCAATCGACCTTGGTCATCGCCGCCTTGCGCTCATTGGCGATCAGCCAGAGATTTCTGATGTAGATGAACATGCCCATGGCCTGGCCGGCGATGAACACCGGATCCTGGCGCTGGATGGCATAGATCAGAAGCAGGCCGCCGCCGAACAGCGAGAAGAACCAGAACGCCACCGGCACGACGCTGCGCTTGGCTTTTTCCGAGGCGAGCCACTGCACGACGAAGCGCATGGTGAAGAAGAACTGCGCGACGAAGCCGAGCAGGATCCACGCATCGAATTGCTTGATGAAGACCTGGTGAAGCCAGGTCCCCAATTCCTGAAGCACGTTAAACACGCTTGATTTCCTCTACCTTTGGCATTCTGCGGCGCCGGCGGCGCAGCCACCAGACGCCACCAAGATCGAGCGCGCCCTGCAGGCCGCGATCGAAAATGCCGTAATTCGACTTGCCGTGCCGGCGCGAACGGTCGACCACGTCGCAGTGCACGACACGGTACCCCTCCTGGATGACCAGGGCCGGCACGAAGCGATGCGTGCCGTCGAAGAACGGCAGTTTGCGCAGGATGTCGGTATGAACAGCCTTCAGGCCACAGCCGGTATCGCGCGTCTCGTCATGCAGGATGGCGTTCCTCAGCCAATTGGCGAAACGTGACGCCAATTGCTTGACCTTGCTGTCGCGGCGCTTGAGGCGCTGCCCCTGTGCGGCGCCGAAATCGGGGCCGGCCTGCAGCAAGGCGTCGACCAGCACGGGAATGTATTGCGGATCGTTCTGGCCATCGCCATCGATCGTGGCGACGATGCCTCCGCGCGCCGCCCAGGCGCCCGAACGCACCGAAAGGCTCTGGCCGGCGGATTTCCGGTGCCGCAATTCCCGCACCGGGAACGGGCGAAGAGCTGCCTGTTCGGCAAGAACAGCCGCGGTGTCGTCGGTCGAGCCATCATTGACGATGATCAGTTCGAAGTCGCGTCCTACCATCGCCGCCTCGATCTCGTCGATCAGCAACGGCAGGTTTGCCGCCTCGTTCCGGCAGGGAATGACAATGGATATCAATGCGTCCGGCATGTCGCGTCGGGGCTCTGTCGTCGGATATGGCATGTTTTGAATGCCGTACGGTGCCGCTCGAGGTCGTGGGCTGCAAGAACCTTGTGGCGCGGCGCCTCATTACGCCAGCCGAAACGATGAAGCAAGCATGACGGACATCATCCATGCGTGCCACAAAACCGCATCCACCCCCTGCTGATCGCACCCCTTTGGTTGGCGGGCAATCCGACGCAAGATCGGAAACCACTTTTGCTGATCGCGCTTGGATGCTAAACGCGCCCGTTCACATACGGCCGCGCCGGACGGGCGGACGCTTTCGGGAAAGAAACCATGCCTGCCTTCAAATCCGACTTCCTGCGCACGATGAGCGAGCGCGGTTTCATCCATCAGACTTCGGATGATGCCGGCCTCGACAATCTCTTCGCCACGGAAACGGTGACGGCCTATATCGGCTTCGACGCCACCGCCAAGAGCCTTCACGCCGGCTCGCTGATCCAGATCATGATGCTGCACTGGCTGCAGCAGACCGGCCATCGGCCGATCGCGCTGATGGGCGGCGGCACCTCGATGATCGGCGATCCTTCCTTCAAGGACGAGGCGCGCAAGCTTCTGACCCCGCAGGACATCGACGACAATCTCGTCGGCATCCGTCGCAATTTCATGCCTTACCTCAAATTCGGCAGTGGCCCGAATGACGCCATCATGGTCAACAACGCCGACTGGCTGATGGAGATCAACTACGTCAATTTCCTGCGCGATGTCGGTCGTCACTTTTCGGTCAATCGCATGCTGGCGTTCGATTCCGTCAAGCTGCGGCTCGACCGCGAGCAGTCATTGTCCTTCCTCGAATTCAACTACATGATCCTGCAGGCCTACGACTTCGTCGAACTTTACAAGCGGCTCGGCTGCCGGCTGCAGATGGGCGGATCCGACCAGTGGGGCAACATCATCAACGGCATCGATCTCGGTCGTCGCATGGAGGACGCGCAGCTTTATGCGCTGACCACGCCGCTGCTCACCACCTCGTCGGGCGCCAAGATGGGCAAATCCGCCTCGGGCGCGGTCTGGCTCGATGCCAGCATGCTCTCGCCTTACGAGTTCTGGCAGTATTGGCGCAACACCGAGGACGCCGATGTCGGCCGGTTCCTGAAACTCTACACGACGCTGCCGTTGGACGAGGTCGCGCGCCTCGAGCGGCTCGGCGGATCCGAGATCAACGACGCCAAGAAGGTGCTCGCCACGGAGATCACCGCATTGCTACATGGTCGCGCTGCCGCGGAACAGGCCAGCGACACGGCACGCAAGACGTTCGAGGAAGGCGCGCTCGCCGAATCGCTGCCGACCGTCGAGGTTAAGAACGCCAAGCTCGAAGCCGGCGTCGGTATCCTGTCGCTGCTGGTGACCGCCGGGCTGGCGGCGTCGAACGGCGAAGCGCGGCGGCATGTGCAAGGCGGCGCGGTGCGGTTGAACGACCAGCCTGTCAGCGACGAGCGCCGGCTGGTGACGCTTCAGGATCTGAGTCCGGAAAACGTCGTAAAGCTTTCACTCGGCAGGAAAAAACATATTCTGGTGCGGCCTATCTAAGGCCGCTTCACCGGTATTCGAAGATCGACCTGAATATCCCCGGCGCGATCACCGAGAGCGGATTGACGTCGAGCACCGGCTTGTTGGCATTGCCCCTGAGCCTGTAGGTCACGCCAATGAGGCCCCTGTCGCGGCCATTGCCGAGAAGCGCACCGACGATCGGCAGCTCGCCGAAGATGCGGTTGAGGCCGTAGACCGGCATGAAGGTGCCGGTCATGTCCATGTTGTTGTTCTGGTCGTAGAGGATGCCCTGGAAGGTCGTGCCGATGCGCGGCCCCCGCAGCACGCCGTTGGCCAGCTTCAGATAGCCGCTGCCTTTCTCGATCTCGGCATAGCCGCGCTCGAACTTGACCCGCGACGTGTCGAGCTTGCCCTTGACCGCCTGGTCGAGGCTACGGCTGTCGCCGGCCGGGGTGGTCGAGACGATGGAGGCGAGCTTCGGTTCGTTGACGACGAAGAAATTGCTGGTGTCGACCTTGCCCTTCATCGGCCCGTCGCTGGCTCCCGACAGGGCCAGCATGATCGACCCGCCTTCCATGTGCTCGTAGACGTTCAGGAACCTCAATATGGCGCCGGCGTCCGCGGACTGCACGTTGAGCGCGCGCTGGCCGCCACCGGTGGTGTTGCTGATGGTGATGGCGGCGCCAGAACTTGCCGTCGCAGTGACCTTCAGGCCGTTCACCCGCGAGCCGGCCGCGCTGTAGTCGAGCTTCAGGTTGGACAGTTGCTCGTCGTGGAAACCGGTGAGCCGATCGACGTCGGCGCTCACCGAAATGGCGTCGGCGCCAGTGGTCTTGGTGGCGGTGTCGACGTCCGAGGTGAACTGCTTGATCAGCGAGCGGGCATCCAGGGCGTTGCCGCTGACGTTGACAGCATAGCCCTTGCCCGATCGCCTGACGGACACCGCCACGTCGTCGCCCCGATTCAAGGTGACCTTGCTGAACTTTGCCGACGACAGGGCGCCGTTGAGCAGGACAACGTTACCGTCGATGGAGAAGGTCTTGCCGTCGAGCTCAAAGTCGGACAGCGTCGTGGTCTCGCCCGACTTTGTCATGACGAATGTGGCGGTGGCGGGAACCCCTGCCCCCTTACTCCAGCCGGCCCAGGGAATGTCCAGCCTGGCATTGGTCAGGTCGGCCGAGACGTTCTGATTGCCGCTGCCGCTCTTGTCGATCGCGACCTTCACCGTGCCGGCAAGCAGCGGCGTCAGGCCGGGCATGGCGGCGGCACGGATCTTGTCGTCGAGCACCAGGGCGACCTTGCGGCTGCGCGCCGGCCCATCATCGGCCAGCGGCTCGACGAGGTCGAGTTCGGCCGGAATACCGTTCAGCGATGCCTTGGCCGAGATCACCGCCTTTTCGGGATCGACCGTGATCGAGCCGTCGGCATCCGTCACGGTCTGCCCTTCGAACGGCTTGGCCAATGAAAGGCCGGTGTAGTCGAGCGATACGAGCCAGTCGAGTTTGGAGCTGTCGATGCCGGACTGCAGCGGGATATCGGCCTTGACATGGCCGGTGACGCTGCCGGACAGGTCATCCGGCAGAAAGCCGACATGGCGCATGGCATTGATCGGTTCGTAGGAGGCCAGTTCGGCGACGGCCGCCGCGTCGCCGGCAACGTCAATATCGAGCGCGCCGATGACCGGCGGGCGGTTCGCCGCCTTTACTGCCAGCGTGCCGTTGATGGCCGCCACGGTGCGGCCGCTGGGCATGAAGACGGTGCCCGAGGACAGGGCGACGTCGACGTCATTGCCATGGAAGGCGACGACACCGACCGCATCACGTATCGGCGGAATGCGGCCGGCCGTGTCGAAACGCGTCCCTTCGATCTGGAAGCGGCCGAACACTTCGTCGGCGGAAAGCGGCACACCGTTGCCGAGGCGATCGGGCACCACATGGAACTGGAGATTGCCGTCGACGACGCGGCCTCCGAACAGATTGCTCAGCACCCAGAGCCGCGCATTGCGCGCTGAAAACCACGGCCAGAGCTGCTTGACGTGGGAGACCAGCATGTTGTGAATGTTGAAGGCGAGGTTGATCCCGGGCGCCTTGCCTTCGACGAACTCGACGGCGGCGGTCCCCAGCACTTCGCCACTGGTATCGGAACGAAGCGCGATCTGCTCGGCCACCAATTTGTGGCTTTTGGTCTGGTACACGCCGGCTATTCGCGCAAGGAAGCTCAATGCGGGCTCGGGTGACTCCGATGGCGCCAGCGACGAACCGTCGCTGGTCAGATCGTAGCGGTAGGCGGGTTCCTCGCCGGCCGCTCCCGACGCCGGCTTCGGCCCGATGGAGCCGGCGAAATCGAATGTCGACCGGCCGGTCTTGAACAGCATCCTGTCCACCTGGATCTTGTTGCTGCCGGCGACAATCGTCGCATCGACCGCGACGTCCGCCGGCAGCAATCCACGCGCGCCGAGATCGAGCACCGACCCGGTCGACGACACCGCGGCCGTCAGTTGCGACGCATTCGTGCCGGCTCCTTCCGATCCCTTCAGCTTCAACGCGACGGCGCCCAGCTTCCCGGCGCCGGCCGTGGTGTCGGCTGCAGCCGCCAGATCGATGCTCGCGTCCAGCGCCGTCACGCGATGCGCCGCAACATCGCGTGTGGCGGAAGCGGCAACCTTGATCGTCCTGCCGTCGACATCGGCCTGTGACGAAAATTCCATGCCGCCCGGCCCCGACTGAACGACGGTGGCGTCGGCGATCTTGACCAGTTTGATCGATCCGGTATCGGGCAGCACGAATTCGACATTGCTGAGATCGATCCGGCGCATCGAATCTTCCCGCACGGCGTCGAGGGCGCGATGGATGTTGCCGAACACCGCGTCCGACAGTTTCTCGGGATCGACGAGGCCGTCCTCATTGCGCAGCGCGGCGGTCCAGTCGCCGCCGGAGGGCATCGCCGCCATGACGATGCGTGCATCGGAAATCCTGGCGCTGGTCAGCCGCACCTCACCCCACAGCAGCGGCACAAGGCGGACGCCGAAGCGCACACGCCCGGCATCGGCCATGGGTTTGCCGTCGTTCGTCTTCAGGCTGACTTCGCTGACCTGGAGCGCAACGAAACTCGAACTGTCGAGCGTGATGCGAGCGGGTCCGACCGCGACATGGACATCGACGCCGGCGAGTTTCTCGATAGCGGTTTCCGCCTCGACGCGCAGCCGGTCCGCCCCAATGCCGGAAAGACCGACGAGATAGACAGCCGTCGCGACCAGCAGCATGAGCGCGACCATGCCGGCGAACACGCGCGAAAGGATGCGAAAGCCACGTCCAATCCGGGCCTGGCCAAGCGGCGGCACCCGGCACGCGGACGGCAAGGTCCCCAGGTCGGCGATCTCATCCCGCCTGAACCTTATCTTCTCGTGCTGCGGTTGCTCCTGATCCACGCAATCTTCCGTTGTACAAACTCGCTCGTGGACGAATCCCCGGTCGACACTATATCGGTGTGGCTTCGCGCGTAACCTCAAACAAGGGCATCGGTATGGCTGACCTCGTCGTGGGCGATCTTGCGCCGCAATTCGACCTGCCGCGAGACGGCGGCGGCTCGATCAGCCTTGCCGCATCCCTCGGCAAGCCCGTGGTGCTCTATTTCTATCCGCAGGACGACACAACAAGCTGCACGCAAGAGGCGATCAGCTTTTCACAGCTCAAGCCGGAATTCGAGAAGGCCGGAGCGGTGGTGATCGGCCTGTCACCCGACCCCGTCAAGAAACACGACAAGTTCAAGTCGAAATACAGCCTCACCATCGACCTCGCCGCCGACGAGGAGCGCAAGGTGATCGATGCCTACCATCTGTGGGTCGAGAAATCGATGTATGGCCGCAAGTACATGGGCGTCGAACGCGCCACGTTGCTGATTGGCCGCGATGGCCGGATCGCCAGGATTTGGCGCAAGGTCCGGGTGAAGGGCCATGCCGAGGAAGTTCTTGAGGCCGTCCGCGCGCTCTGAGCGCCACGAATGCCGACGGCGACATAGCCTTCATGTCGGCGCACGAAAATCCGGCTGATGCCGAAATCGAGCGTGCTTATTCCTCGGATGTTTCCACCTTCGGCTGCTGTCGCGCCCGCCAGGATTTCGAAACATGGTTCAGATGATCGGCCAGCGCGGCGAGGCGACCGCGCAAGCCGCGCGCGCCGATCACCGATGACAGCCTGACCGATTGCGTGGCGAAGCGCCGCTTGAAATCCTCGCCGCCGCAGAGGAAATCAATTTTGCCAAGGCCACGGTCGCGCGACCATTGGATATAGTCCACCATCAGCACCATACCCGGCGAGGCGCGTTCGTATTCGGGATCGTAAGTGGTGACGAAAGCCATCATGGTGCCGTGCTGTTCGAAATTGATCGAGACGGCGACGATCGTATCGTCGAGCTCCAAGACGAAAATGCGCAACAGCCCGAGCTCGGCCAGCACCGACACAAGCGCGGCGAGAACCGGCGAGCCTTCATCGAACAGGTCCGAGACGCGGCCGTGCCGCACCAGCCACAGCCGCTTCAGCGCCGCGACCCGAGCGAGCACCGGCTCGAGCGGTTCGCCGACATCCATCAGGCGAAAACGCAAAGCCCCGCCTTCTTCCATGAACTTGCGGCCGCGACGGTAGTTCTGCCGGGCCTTTTTGGACAGCGTCTCGAACCAGTCCGCGCCACGCGGCCAGGAACCCTCGACACGGTAGCTGATTTCGCAGCGGTGGTTGCGCCGAAGCGCCTTGCCGTGGCGCGAGGCCGGATCCAGCAGGGCACGGAAACCGGCATCCGGCAGCAGACGATTGAGATAGATGAGGTCGAAGCCGCCCTGGTCGAGAACATACTGCCAGAGCCGGGAGAGTTGTTGCGGGTCGCCGCCGGGGGCAAACAGCGCGTCGCCGTAGTCGCTGTGATCCTTCGCCGCCCATTCGAGAATGCGGATGCCGGAGCGCTTGAAGGTGGCGAGCGCTATCACGCCTTCGAGCCGGTCGCCGTTCCAGGCCAGCCCGATCCTGAGCGTGCGCCGCTCCTGATGGGGGGTGGTGCGCCACCAGGCCGCGATCCAGGCCGGATGCTGGAAGACAAGCCCGCCGGCTCGCTGCCAAAGCGCAGTCCAGGCCGGGGCGATCTCGTCCAAACGCGCCGCCGATGTCACGACTTCGAAGACGAAGCTCCGCGGGATCGTAGGTGCCATGGGAGCGTTCACGGCTGAGCCCTTTGCGATGCCCGCGTTGCCTCCGGCTGTCCGGGACGGACGCGCCGCGCGATATGCCTCCACATTCGCTTCAGCGGCATGACATAGAGGCCGGCAAGCGACTGGTAGTCGCGCACATCCCGATCGACCAGGCCGAACTTGAAATCCTCGTCGGGCTTCGGCACGCACAATGTTCCGAAGAGCCGATCCCAGAACGAGAAGAGCAGCCCGAAATTCTTGTCGTAGTGGCGCGGGTCGGTGCTGTGATGCAGCTGGTGCCAATGAGGACACAGGATCAAATTGTTGAGCGGGCCGAACGAGATCTTGAAATGCGTATGCCTGACGAAATCCATCATCAGGATGTTGCGCATGACGTAGACGTTGACGCCAAAGACCGTCAGTTCGACAAGGTTCAGCGAAATCAGCGACCAGATGCCGAAGCAGATGCCCACCACGATGCCGTCCCAGGCGCGGTTCATCAGTTCGTCGAGCGGGTGGACCCGATCCTTGGTGATACCGACCATCACTTCGGCCGAGTGATGCACTTTGTGCAGTTCCCAGAGCACCGGATAGCGATGCTGGGCGACGTGATAGAGATAATAGGAAATGTCGTAGGCGAGCAGCATGGTGATGGTGAAGATCAGCACCGTTACCGGGCCCGCCGGCCCCTCGATCAGCGGCGGCTGGAACTGGAACAGTGTCGAGAACAGCCAGTTGGTCCCGTAGCCCACCGCCGTGACGAAGACAATTCCGGCGGGCAGCATCAGGAAGGGCATCAGGGCCTTCTTCGTCACCCAGAACAGCAGGTCGGCTCTCGCCGAGGGATGGGTGATGACCTCATGCGGGATGGCGAACTCGAAAAACTCCTTCCAGCTCTTCTCCTCCACCGTGCGCCAATAGGCCACGAGCGCGCTGACCAAAGCGGTCAGCAGCAAAAGCCCGGTCGCCAGCAGACTGGTGCCGGAGAGCTTGTCGAGGACCTTGCCAACCAGATCGCTCAGCATCCCTTGGACCGCCATCTTCAATAGATTCCCAAACCCATCACGCCTTTAGCCGGAAACCGTCAAGTAAATGCAATCAAAGAGAGTTAAGGATTCTTGACCTTAATCGGCGACCGACCCGCTCTTCTGGTTGAAACATGGTGCGCGGCACGGCGCACGATGGCCGCTCCCTTGCAGTTTTGATGCAACCCACTGCCCTCGCCGCGTGTATTCGTTGCCGTGCGATCGATCCGGCAAGCCTTTGTTAACCCTAATAATGTGTAATCAAGCCGTCGTGGTGTCGTAAACGAAAGCTTGGTCCCGTGAACGCAACCGGTCAGTCCGCAGTCTTCGGCAGGCGCAAGGAACCCCACACCGTCATCATTGCCCGGGGTAACGAGATCAGGCACTTCACGATCCGACCCTGGCTCGCGGCATTCATCGGTTCAGCACTCGCCGCCATTGCCGTCGGCTACCTGCTGGCCACGTCCTATCTGGTGCTGCGCGATGACCTGATCGGCGCCACCACCGCGCGCCAGGCGCGCATGCAGCAGGCTTACGAGGACCGTATTTCGGCCCTGCGCGCCCAGGTCGACCGCATCACCAGCCGCCAGCTGCTCGATCAGCAATTGATGGAGACCAAGGTCAGCGAATTGCTTGACCGGCAGACGCAGCTCAGCCAGCGTCATGGCCGCCTCGGCCCGTTGCTCGAACGCGCCGAGAATGACGTCGGAACAGCGCCAGTCGAGGCCCCGGCAGCAGCCGCGAAGCCTGACAAACCCGCCGAGGTGACCGGCAGCATCAGCCAGCCGGCGCCGAATTACGCGGTCGCCAGCCTGAGCGCGGACCTTGGGGCCGCAGACACCAGGCCGTTCTCCTTGTGGTCGACCCGCTCCGATCCGTTGCCAAACGATTCAGCCGCCGATCGCGCCGACAAATTGTTCGTCTCGATCAACCAGTCGCTGAAATCGATCGAGACCGAACAGCTCACCCGCATCAGCGCGCTCGCCGACAATGCCTACAAGAGCGCCGACGCGATCACCCAGGCGCTGCAAGCAGCCGGACTGCCGGTCGACAGCGATTTCGGCAAGGACCAGAGCGATGTTGGCGGACCGCTGATCCCGCTCGACAGCTCGATGATGTTCGACAGCAAGGTCAAGGAACTGGACGAAGCCCTGGATGCGCTCGACCATCTCAAGAAGGAAGCGCGCCAGCTGCCGCTGTCCAACCCCGCACCCGGCCACTCCGTCACCAGCCCGTTCGGCATTCGCACCGACCCCCTCCTCGGCACCGCCGCGCTGCATTCCGGCATGGATTTCAGGGCGCCGATCGGCATGGCGGCAAAGGTCACGGCGCCCGGCGTCGTCACAAAGGCCGGCTGGAACGGCGGCTATGGCCGCATGGTGGAAGTCGACCACGGCAACGGGTTTGCGACCCGCTACGGGCATCTCAGCGAAATCGACGTGACCGTCGGCGAGAAGGTCGATGCCGGCGCCGTCCTCGGCAAGACCGGCAGCAGCGGCCGCTCGACCGGCCCGCATCTGCACTACGAAGTGCGCCACAATGGCGAAGCGATCGATCCGCTACGCTTTCTCACCGTCGGCAAGAAGGTCGCCCAGTTTCTCTGAGGTGCCAGTCCTCGGAGTGAAACCTTATCATCAGTTGATGACAAGCGCGGCCCGCTGCTCTTCGAACGCTGCCCAGGTGTATCGGTCTGGATCCAACACCTCGTTCAGCGCCTTGTACTCTCCAAATCGCCATCCTGGGTAGCAGAGCAGTTCGTCAAACAGGATGACACTGCCCCTGACAAGCCTGTCCTTGCAGAGCGTGAGAATGGCTTTGCAGGGCGTGTAGGTGTCCGTGTCAATATGAATGAAAGCAATTGGACCTTGGTGCTGCTTAAGAAACGTTGGAAGCGTATCTTCAATCCAGCCCTTTATCAGGTTCACATTTTGCCGAACCTTCGGCACAACGCCGTCCCTGTTGAATTGCCGGCCTCTGGCCTGGAAGCCAGTTCCAGTCCAGTTTTCCTGAAGACCTAGGAAAGCATCAAATCCAAAGATTGACCGCGTGTCGCCAGATGACGAAAGTCTACCTGCGAAATGGTTGATGCTTGTCCCGTCAAAAACACCAAATTCCAGCAGAAACCCGGATTTCGCGACTTTCTCGATTGCATAATTTCGTATTTGCTGATGGTCGTCGAAAAGCAGCGCATTTTCCATGTGCGGCGCCGCAAAATCGGCACCCTCGATAACGCAGCGCTCGTGCAATATTTGTGTCATACGCCGTTCTGGAAGCACAACAGCTGATGGCCGGCGCTTTCGCTTGAGACCGTGGCCCTCCAGAAAACTTGTAAGTTTTGACACTATTCGCGCTCCCCCGAATGCGCCCTTTTGAGTGAAGTGGGATGAAAAATCAAGCGGCCATGGACTTGCCTGCTTGGCCCATACTGCACCGGCCCGCCAACATCTGAAGCCTGGATTGCAGCGCCTTCGACAACAACAGGCATGACCAACACCGCCGGAAATCGCGCCACCGTCGGCCATGACCGATCCCTCAGGCGCCTATCGGCGGGCTGATACGCCAGAACCGGTCAGGCAACCGCCGTCCCCGGCTCCTCATTTCTTTTTCGGATCCTCGTCATCGTTGCGGGCTTTCCCCTTGTGGGGCGAACGTAGGTTTTCGAAGCCCATATAGTGGTCGGTATCCGACGTGTTCCATCGGCCGCCCAGATAGATGATTGCAATGGCCGCCGCGAAGACCAGCAAGGCATAGATCGTATTCATATCTTCTATTTAGTGCGCAGGGGACCGGCCGGACACCGGTCGACTTTCTGTCCACGAGTCCCTGTGACAGGCGGCTTGCCCGTTGACAGCACGCCAGTTGTAGGATGATATGTATAACCATACGCACCGCACCCAGACCGGCCGGACAATGACCTTCCACGGCATCTCGCCTGACATTCTCGCTGCCCTGGAGCGTGTCCTGGGGCAAAGCGGCGTGGCTGCCGATCCTGCCAGCATGGCAAAATACCTCGCGGACTGGTCCGGCGATCATCACGGCAGCGCGCTTGCGGTGTTGAAGCCAGCCTCGGTCGCCGAGGTTCAAGCTGCCGTGCGGCTATGCGGCACGCTCGGTCTGGCGATGATCCCGCAGGGCGGCAACACCGGGCTTGTCGCTGGTGCGATCGACATCGGCACGACGCCCGGCGCTGTGGTCATCAGCCTGGAGCGGCTGAACAGGATCCGCTCTGTCGATGCCGACAATTTCACCCTGCAGGCCGACGCCGGCTGCATCCTGCAGCACATCAAGGACGCGGCGGATGACCAGGACTGCCTGTTTCCCCTGGCGCTTGGCGCCCAGGGAAGCTGCCAGATCGGCGGCAATGCCGCCAGCAATGCCGGTGGCGTCAACGTGTTGCGCTACGGAATGGCCCGCGATCTCATCGTCGGCCTGGAAGTGGTGCTGCCGGACGGCGACTTGTGGAGCGGCTTTTCCGGCCTACGCAAGGACAATCGCGGCTACGACCTGAAGCAGCTTTTCATCGGCGCGGAGGGAACGCTCGGCATCATCACCGGCGTCGAGGTCAAGCTTTTTCCAAAACCGGGCCAGACCGAAACGGCATATCTCGGCCTTCCCTCGTTCGAATCGGCGATCGCCCTGTTCAGGCAGGCCCGGCGCGACTGCTCGGACCTGATATCAGCCTTCGAGATCATCGGCTCGGAATGCATGGAGCTTGCGCGCCTGGCCGACCCGACCATCGTCGCGCCGGTAGATGCCCCTGTTCATGTGCTGATCGAGCTGTCGTCGGGCGCTGCCGTCGAACTCCGCTCGCTGCTGGTCGATTTCCTCGCCGGCGTCATGGAAAGGCATCTCGTCGCCGACGCCGTGCTGGCCGAGAGCGGCGCACAGGCCAAGGCATTCTGGGCCATTCGCGAAGGGCTGGTCGAAGGCCAGGCCAGGCGCGGCTATCACGTACGCACCGACCTCTCGGTGCGCATCTCCGACATCCCCACGCTGATCGCCCAGGCCCGCGGGTTTGTGGCGCTGGAGCATCCGGGCTGGATTTCACAGGCCTATGGCCATGCCGGCGACGGCAACATCCATTTCAACGTCCTGCCGCCGCTTGATCTTGCCGAGGCCGACGCCCGCGCCAGGGGCGTCGCCATCACCGCCCGGCTGTACGACATCGTCACCGCACTTGGCGGCTCGGTCAGCGCCGAGCATGGCATCGGGCGCACCCGCCAACGCGTCTACTGGACCGGCATGTCTCCCGTCCATCGCCGTCTGGTCAGCACGCTGAAAAATGCCATCGATCCGGCCGGACTGATGAATCCCGGCTGCCTCTTCCCTGTGACGGAGACCTGTTCATGAAACAACGACTGGCCGCCATCGGCACCGTCGAGGCGCTACCGCGCCGGGTCGCTGCGTTCCTCAGCCGCGAGATCGAGTCCGGCGAACTCAATCCGGGCGCCCTGCTGCCGACGGAGCAGCAGCTTTCCGAAAAATTCGGCGTCAGCCGAAATGTGGTGCGCGAGGCGATCGCGCAATTGCGCGCCGACGGCATGGTGGAGGCACGGCAAGGCATAGGCTCCTTCGTCCTGGCGCCGGAGCAGCGGGCGGCGATCCGCATTGACCGCGAGACGCTGAAGGAGGGGCAGAACATGGAGCGGCTCTTCGAGCTGCGCTGCATCCTCGAGGCCGAATCGGCAGCGCTTGCCGCCGAGCGGCGCGACCAGGAGCATCTCGACGCCATCAAGGCGGCGCTCGACCGCATGAGCGGCGAGGAGCGGTGGGAGGACGGCAGCATCGACGCCGACCTTCTGTTTCATCGCGAAATCGCCCGGGCGACGGGCAACAGCTACATCCACAGCTTCATCTCCTTCGTCTGCGAACAGATCCGGCGCTCGATCTATTACGCACGCCAGACCAACCCCTTACACGATCTGGTGGAAGTCAACGTCGGCGAGCATGTGCGCATCTACGAGGCGCTGGTCGCCGGCGACGCGGCAAAAGCCGAGGCCGCGATGCGCGCGCACATCATCGGCGCGGCCAACCGTGTCGGCGTCAATCTGCCGCTCGTGCGCGGCGAACGTACGGGCGGAGGGAGATGAGCATGGCCGTCGCAAGCATCAGCCGGATTTCCGACGTCTGCCTTCTGGTCGAGGACATCGAGCGGACGGTGACGTTCTATGTCGACAAGCTCGGCTTCCGCCTGCGCCGCCGCGCCGAGGGTTTCGCCGACTTCCATGGCGAGGGCGTGACACTGGCAGCCTGGGAGATCGACCATATCGGCCAGCATGCCGGCGTTTCGAAACTGAGATCGCCACGCCACGCGCACAAGGTCTGCGTCGCCGTCCGGCTCGATACGCCAGACGAGATCGACCGGCTGCATGCCGAGCTGACGGCCAAGGGCGTGCCGTTTTACGGGCCACCCGAAAACTATGTCTGGAATGCGCGCTGCGCCTATTTCACCGACCCGGACGACACGCTCTGGGAACTCTACGCCTGGCTCGACGGCGGCCCGGGCGACTACCACGACGAACAGCCGTAGACGACACCGCGCCAAAGGGAACGGCGCGTAATGAAGAGACGAGACAGTCTTGCAACAGGAGCGAAAAATGAATGGGAACAGACATTACGACATGAACCGCCGCAGCTTCATGAAATCCAGCGTGGCGGCTGTCGCCGCCGCATCGGCCGGGATGCAGCTGGCGCTGACGCCGGGAGCGAAGGCCGCCGCAAAGGTCGTCATCCAGTACGACTGGCTGATGTCCAACGGACAGATCGGCGACATCGCCGCCGTCGCCAACGGCTACTTCAAGGATGCCGGGCTCGAGGTGGAATTCAGCCCAGGCGGCCCGAACGCCTCGACCGTGCCGCCGGTGATATCGGGCGCAGCACAGCTCGGCCAGTTCTCCGAAACGCCGCAGCTGTTTGCAGCGCGCGCCAGCGGCGTGCCGGTGAAGATCATCGCCTGCGGTTTCCGCACCGGCCCCTATGCCTTCACGTCGAAGGCGGCAAACCCGATCCGTGGCATTGCCGACCTCAAGGGCAAGAAGATCGGCATCCAACCGACGGCGCGTTTCGTCATCGACGAGATCCTGGCCAAGAACGGCATGAGCGCGTCCGATGTCACCGTCATCAATGTCGGCTTCGACAAGGGACCGCTGGTGCGCGGCGATGTCGATGCCATCGGCGGCTGGATCACCAACACACAGGCGCTCAGCGTCGTCGGCGACGACCGCATCGATCTTCTGGTGCGCGACCTCGGCCTGAATTCCTACGCCGATGTCTATTTCGCCACCGACGCCGCGATCGAAAAAGATTCGGACACGCTGGCCAAGTTCATCGGCGCGGTCGCCAAGGGCTGGGGCTGGGTGCACGCCAACCCACAGGAGGCAGTGAAGAAAATGGTTGCCGCCTATCCCGAAATGGACCTCGGCTGGGAAGAAAAGACCGTCAACCTCGTGCTGAAGCTCTCCTTCGATGGCGCAACAGCCAAGGACGGCTGGGGCACCTTCGACCCGGCGTCAATCGAGGAGCAATTGGCGCTGCTCGACAAGGTCGGCCAGTTCCCGAATGGCCGGCCCGCGGCCGCCGACGTCCACACCACCAAGATCCTCGAACTTTCGGCTGCCGAGCGGCCGAAGCTCGACGCGCCCGCCGCCTGATGGCGAACGCGATCGAAACCAGCAGGCTGGATGTCGGCTATGGCAGCCGCCAGGCGGCCGTCGAAGTGCTTTCCGGCCTCGACCTCACCGTCGAGGCCGGCTCCTTCCTGTCGATCCTCGGACCGTCCGGCTGCGGCAAGTCGACCTTGCTTCGCGTGGTCGCCGACCTGCTCGATCCGCTCGGCGGCAAGATCAGCGTGCTCGGCGACACGCCGCACGCGGTGCGCTCGCGCCGCGATGTCGGTTTCGTCTTTCAGGATTCGACGCTTCTGCCGTGGCGTACCGTGCGCGAGAATGTGCGTCTGCCGCTTGGCGTCGGGCAAGGCAGCCTGACGCGCAAGATAGAAGACCGCAGCGACGAATTGCTGGAGCTCATGGGGCTTGCCGGCTTCGGTGAGCGTCTGCCGCACCAGCTGTCCGGCGGCCAGCGCCAGCGCGTGGCAATCGCACGCGCCTTGCTTGGTCAGCCCAAGCTGCTGCTGATGGACGAGCCGTTCGGCGCGCTCGACGAGATCACCCGCGACCGCCTCAACGACGAGCTTCTCAATCTGTGGCGGCGCACCGGCACGACGATCCTGTTCGTCACCCATTCGATCGCCGAAGCCGCCTATCTTGGTGAACGGGTGATCGTTCTCGCCGCCAATCCGGGACGGCTGGTCAAGGACCTGGACATGCGGCCGATCAAGCAGGACGGCAACCGCTGCTCGCGCGAAGACCCGGCGATCGTCGCCGCCATGGCCGAACTGCGCACCGCATTGGAGCGCGCATCGTGAGGCCGGCGCCACTCTCTCCGCAATTGGCGATGGCCCTGCCCGTCCTCGGCGCGGCCTCGCTGCTGGTTGCCTGGCAGTATCTTCTGCCCTTCCTCGGCGTTCCGACCTATATCGTGCCGACCCCGACGGCGATCTTCGGAACCTTCCAGAAGAATTTCGCTCTGCTCATGGACAATCTGAGGCCGACGCTGATCGAGGCGCTGGCCGGCTTCGTCATCGGCAACCTCGCCGCCGTGCTGCTCGCCGTCGTTTTCGTGCACAGCCGCATCCTGCAGGCCGCCTATTTCCCGATCGTGCTGTTCTTCAACACCATTCCGATCCTGGCGCTGTCGCCGATCATCATCCTGATCTTCGGGCTCGGCATGACGCCGAAGATCGTCATCGCGGCAGTGATCTGCTTCTTCCCGACGCTGGTGAACATGATTCGCGGCCTGGATTCACCCAGCGACAACGAGCACGAGCTGTTTCGGGTGCTGTCGGCGACGCGCTGGGAGATTTTTTGGGACCTGCGCCTGCCCCGCGCGCTGCCGATGTTGTTTTCCTCGCTCAGGATTGCTTCGGCGACANCGACAGCCGTGATCGGCGCCATCGTCGGCGAATGGATCGGCTCGGACAAGGGCCTCGGCGCGCTCATCATCCAGGCGAGCTTCAACTATCAGTCGGACCGGCTTTACGCGGCAATTGTGTTGTCGTCGTGCCTGTCGATCGCGGTGTTTTGCGTCGTGGTGATGGTCGAGCGCCGCGTCATCAAATACTGAAAAGGCGACCGTTTTGCCGGCTCGTGCAATCCGCACGAGCCGGTCCTTAGACCGCTTCCGTTAGTCTGCATTTTCCGGTTGCTTCGACAGAAAACGGGTCGCCGCCGAAACCAGGGTGGCCGCGCCAACCTTCAAGGCGGCCTCGTCGACGCGGAACCTGGCGTGGTGCAGCGGAAAGACAGATCCGGCTTCCTCGTTGCGGATTCCGAGCCGGAAGTAGACCGAAGGACGTTTCTCGCTGTAGTAGCCAAAGTCGTCCGCAACGGTCCATCCAGGCGTGTTGAGGACGTTGTCGGCGCCGATGCAGGCCTTGCCGCTGGCGACAATCAACTCGGCCATCTCGACATCGTTGACGACGCCCGGTTCACCCCTGTGGATATCGACCTCGACATGCGCCCCATGGCTTGCCGCCATCCCTTCGGCTATCGCGCGGACGCGGCGCCAGACCCGCTCGCGGGTTGCATCGCTGCCGCTGCGGATGGTGCCTTTCAGTGCGACCTTGCCGGCGGACACGTTGTAGGCGTTGCCGCCATTGATGGCCGTCACGGAAATCACCAGGGGGTCGTACGGATCGATCTCGCGCGAGACGATCTTCTGCAATTCCGTCACCAGGGAGCAGGCCACGGCCAGCGCATCGACAGTATGGACCCGCGCCGGTGCCGACGATGTCGACCGCAAGGCCAAAGCCCGCGACGTCACGAATGTCGGCAATTCCCTGCCCGGCCAGTATTTGCCTGAGATAAAGCTGCGTGTTCGCCTCGTGGTTGGACAGCTCCGGATTGCGGTGCAGATGGCGGCGGATCTCGATCATCCGATCGAGCATGCCGGCGTCGATTTCGACCGCGCCGGAAATCGCGCCACCGTCGGCCATGACCGATCCCTCAGGCTTTGACATGGATCTCCCGCGGGAACCTGGTCAGCGTCTCATGGCCGGTTTCGGTGACCAGGATGGTCTCGCTGATCTCGATACCCCAGCCGTCCATCCACATGCCGAGGATGGAATGAACGACGTTGCCGGGCTGAAGCACCGTCTTGTCACCCGGGCGGAGGCTGATCGTGTGTTCGCCCCAATCCGGCGGATAGGCGACGCCGATGGAATAGCCGATGCGCGACTCCTTCTTCAGCCCGTGGCGCTGGATGACCTTGCGCCATGCACCTTCGACCGCTTCGGCCGATGTTCCTGGCCGGACCGCATCGAGCACCGCGTCCATGCCCTCGATCACCGCCCTTGCCGTGTCCGCGACACGCGTCGGCGTCTTGCCAAGCTGCATCGTTCTCGCCAACCCGGCGGCATAGCGGCGGCAGACGCCGGCGAGTTCCAGGGCAATGGTCTCGTTGTCTCCGAACCGCCGGTCGCTCCACATGATGTGCGGGGCCGAGGCGTTCTCGCCGCCGAGGATTGTCGGCGGAAGGGCCGTGATGTCGCCGGCGAAATCCGGGCTGCCGGCGATCTGCGCCGCCTGGATGGAGGCAATCGCATCGCACTCGCGCACACCCGGCGCGATCACCTCGAAGGCCCGCGCCACCGCCGCTTCGGCCAGGGTCGACGCTTTGCGCAAATAGGCGATCTCGGGCGCCGATTTGACCGCACGGATCCAGTTCACCAGGAGATCGGCATCGTGCCATTTTGCATTGGGAAGACCGGCGACGAGCCGTGCATGCGCTTTCGGGGAGAAATAATAGGCTTCGAGTTCGATGCCGATATGCCTGATGCCCCAGCCCTTTGCCACGATCCAGCTGGCGATCCAGTCCATCGGATGGCGATCGACACGCTGGACATGATCTTCCGGGAAGCCGACCACGTTCTCGGGTTTCATCCAGGCCGTGAGAAGACCGCCGGCGGCATCCATGGCGCGCCCGATCCAGACCGGCTCGACGTCTTCCACGGGAACCAGCACCACCTGCGGCGTGTAGAACGACCAACCGTCATAGCCGGTGACATAGTGCTGGTTGGCAACGTCGTTGACGATCAGGAGCTCGAGACCGCGCTTGGCCATCTCGGCGCGGATCTTGCGAAGCCGCTGCTGGTACTCTTCGCGGGCAAACGGCAATTCGATCATCTTTGCTCCATGCTGTGTTGCGTCGCGGTTGCTTGGCCACCATTGAAGCGGTTCTCGCGATTGCGGCAATCGGCCAAGGGCGGCACCTGAACAGGTCCTAAACCCAGCAACGTCCATTCCAGCCCCTTTTTGCCCCCGGACTTTTTGCTGATTTATTTTTGAATTCCATTTGACTGAATAAATCTTTGATGCAAACTTGCGTCCATTGGGAGTGCAAGGCATGGCGTTGCGGGGGACCAATCAGGAATTCGGGCGGCCGTACAACCGGCGCATCGTGCTCGAGTCGATCCGCCGTAACGGCCCCATCGCCCGCGGCGATATCGCCCGGCATGTCGGGCTCACCGTGCAGACCGTATCGACCATCGTCCGCGAGTTGGAGGAACAGGGCTACATCTTGTCCCTGCGAGAGGAACCCAAGGGGCGCGGCCTGCCTCCGGCGACGCTGCGCATCAATCCAGAGGGCGGCTATGCGGTCGGCATCCATTTGACGCCGCTCGGGATAGATGCAGCACTAATCAATCTCAGCGGCGACGTGATCGAGAGTTCGCACCGCGAAGCGGCCAACGCGGCGCCCGATCATGCGTTCGATGAGATCGGCGGCATGGTCCGCGACCTGACGGGGAAGCGGGCCGGCGGCCGTGTCATCGGCATCGGCATGGCGCTTCCCGGACCGTTTGGCGTGGAGGCCATGAGCTTCGTCGGGCCGACGACGATGGCTGGCTGGAAGGACGTGGCGCTGCGCGAGCGGCTGACGGCCGCGACGGGACTGCCGGCGTTCTTCGAAAGCGACATGGCCGCCGCCGCGATGGGCGAACGCCTCTACGGCATCGGGGTCCACCATTCCGAATACTACTATCTCTATTTCGGCGTCGGGCTGGGAAGCGCCATGATGCATGACGGCAGCGTGATGCGCGGCGCCTGGGGAAATGCCGGCGAAATCGGCCACATTCCCGTCGTTCCCGGCGGCGAGCCCTGTCCTTGCGGCAACCGGGGCTGCCTCGAACGCTATCTTTCGCTCGAAGCACGGGGGCGCTGGGCCGGCAACGACGCCGATTGGGTGGCTGAGGTCGGACCGATCTTCCGCAATGCCATCGCCATCATCGAGAACNATCGTGCTCGGCGGGCTGGCGGAGCCGGACTTGCTGCAACGCCTGGCGGGCGCGGCAACGCCGCTGCTCAATTCGGTCTCGGCCCGCGGCGACCGCAAGGCGCCCCGCGTGGTCGTCGCGGGCGGCGGCCAGCAATCCGTGCTGCGCGGCGCCGCCGCCCTTGCCGTTTCAGGGGTGTTGTCGCCGCGCTTCGGGCAGATGTTCACGGCAGAGCGCGAGCGTGGCCGCGATCTCCTGGCGGCCAAGGAGATTGCCGCATGAGTGAACCTCTGCTGGTGCTCGACAACGTCACCAAGAACTATGGCGCGATCGAAGCGCTGAAGGGGATCAGCTTCTCGATCGGCAAGGGCGAGGTCGTGGCCCTGCTCGGCGACAACGGCGCCGGCAAATCGACACTGGTCAAGATCATAGCGGGCGGACTGGAGCCAACCTCGGGCCGCATGCTGTTCGAGGGCAAGGAGTTTCTCGCCAAATCGCCCGCCGAAGCCAAGGCCGCCGGCATCGAGACCGTCTACCAGGACCTGTCGCTGTGCACCAATGTCGACGTGGTGGCCAATTTCTTCATGGGCCGCGAGATCACCCGGAAGGTTCTCGGCATTCCCGTGCTCGACGAGCGCGCCATGGAGGCCGTCGTTGGGAAGGCCCTGGCGAGCGCCGGCACCCGCATTCCGTCTCTGCGCACCAATGTCGAGCACCTATCGGGCGGCCAGAGGCAAGCCATCGAGCTCAACCGGTTCGTGCACTGGGGTGGCAAGCTGGTGCTTCTGGACGAACCGTTCGCCGCCCTTGGCGTCGAGCAGACGCGGCGCGGCCTCGACATGATCCGCCAGGTGGCGAGCCAGGGCATCGGCGTCGTCATCATCACCCACATCATGCAGCAGGCCTTTCAGGTCGCCGACCGGATCGTAGTGATCCGGCAAGGTGTCGTGGCGGACGATGTCGCACGCAACAAAACAAGTCCCGATGCGGTGATCAACATGATCACCGGCGAGACGCTTGCCGGTGCCGGACCGGCGGGCTGAGGGACAAAGAGGGGTCCGGCTTAACAGGGAGCCAACAACATGAAGCGAGTACTTCTTGCTGTCTTCGGTATCCTGGCACTGGCCTTTGCCACGCTCACGCCGGCATTCGCCCAGTCCAAGGGGACCGTCTATTACATGGTGCCGACACTGCTCGACGAGTTCCAGACCGGCTCGGTGAGCGCGCTGGAGCTGTTCCTCAAGCAGGTCGGCTATGAAGTGAAAACGCTGAACGCCGACAACAAGACCGACGCGCAGCAATCGCAGATGAACGATGTCATCGCGCTGAAGCCGGCGGCCATCATCCTGGCCGCGGTCGACTTCAACGCATTGAAACCGTCCATCGAGGCGGCGCGTGCGGCCGGCATCCCGGTGGTCGAGTTCGACCGCCAGATCACCTCGACGCCTTCCGACTTCACATCGGTCGCCGGAACCGTCGAAATCGGCCATGTCGCGGCCGACCAGGCTGAAAAACTGCTGAAAGCCAAGAACGGCTCGGTGAAGGGCAAGGTGCTGCAGGTGCTGGGCGACCCCGGCGATCCCTATACGCTCGATATCCAGAAGGGCTTCGAGGAGAAGATGAAGGCGTTTCCGGACGTCAAGATCATCTCGCTTCCAGCCATGCAGTGGGAGGCCAGCAACGCCGGCACAATCGTCGCCGACCAGATGCTGGCCAACCCCGACATCGACCTGATCTTCAGCCATGCCGCGCACCTGTCGGTCGCCGCCGTCGCCTCGCTCGAGGCCGCCGGCAAGAAACCGGGCGACGTCATGCTGATGAGCTCGAACGGCGCTCCGGTCGGCCTCGACCTGATCCGCAAGGGCTGGCTCAACGTCGAAGTCGAGCAGCCGCTCTACGCACAGGCCGCGGCGGTTGCCATGTTCATGGACAAGGTGGTCAAGAAGGAGGAGATCAAGCCTGGCGACTATGACGTGCTTGGCCTGAAATCGGTCGTCACCAAGGAAAGCTGGGGCCCGAACATCAAGATCCCGGGTGCGGCCATCACCAAGGAAAACGTCGACAACCCGGCCTTCTGGGGCAACCAGAAGCCGCCGACGGACACGGTCAAATCAGTCGAATAGGCATCTCGCCTGAAACGCTCCGGGCCCTCTCGGCCCGGAGCCAATCCTTCGCAATTCCAATCCGCGCGTCGTCCGAAAATCGAACTGATTTTCGGAGGCATGCGCCAGCCGGATCAGCCCATGAACCCCCGCACCCGCCATGCCTTGGAGTTCGTCCTCGACAACCTCGTCTGGTTCATGCTGCTGTTCGTGCTGGTGGTGTTCTCCATCTTCATCCCGAACTATTTCCAGCTCGGCATCTTCGCCAACATCATCGAGGCTTCGAGCGTGCTCGGGGTCATGTCGATCGGCCTGGCGCTGGTCATCATCGCCGGCCACATGGACCTGTCGGTCGAATCCGTCGCCGCGCTCAGCGCCATGGCGGTCGGTATCCTGTTCTGCTCGTCAGGCATTGGCATGGGCGTGCAACTGCATCCGGAATGGCTGATGGTGCCGGTGTCGCTGCTGCTGGCGCTGGCCGTCGGCGGCCTCATCGGCGCCTTCAACGGTTATCTGGTGGTCAAGGTGAAGATGAGCGCCTTCATCATCACGCTGGCGTCCTACATCTGGGTGCGCGGCCTGGTGCTGGTCATTTCGGGCGGCCGCTCGGCGCAGGACCTGGCGCCGGCCATTCGCTGGTTCGGCATCCAACGGCTGGCCGGCCTGCCGCTCACCGCCTGGATCGCCATCGCCTGTTTCGTCGTCTTCTCGCTGATCATGGCCAAGACGCCGTTCGGCCGACACCTGGTGATGATCGGCGGCAACGAGACGGCGACCTTCCGCGCCGGCATCCGGGTCAACCGCAACCTGGTCATCGCCTTCGTGCTCGCCGGCGCCATAGCCGGCCTTGCCGGCTGGCTGCTGGCGATCCGCACCTCGGGCGCCACCGCCAATCTCGGCGTCGGCCTGCTGTTCAACGCCTTTGCCGCGGTTGTCATCGGCGGTGTCAGCCTGAAGGGCGGCGTCGGCACCCTGCCCGGCGTCTATGCCGGCGTGCTTCTGCTCTCGGCCATCAACACGGCGATCAATTTGATGGGGCTGCCCGCCAATTTCACCCAGGTCATCCATGGCCTGCTGGTGTTGGCTGCCGTGCTGCTCGACGCCTTCAAGCAAACCATTCGCCAAAGACTCGCATGACAGGACGATTCGCATGACAGGAAGGCGGGCATGACCGGACGACTGAAAGACAAGGTGGCGCTGATCATCGGCAGCGCGCGCGGCATCGGCAAGGGGATCGCGCAGCGTTTCGCCGAGGAAGGCGCAAGGCTGGTGCTCGCCGATACCGAGGCGGCGGCCGGCCAAGCGACCGCCAGCGAACTCGGCGTGCCCTTCATCCGCACCGATATCTCGCGGATGAGCGACGCCGAGGCCGCGGTGGCTCTGGCGCTGAAGCAGCACGGCCGCCTTGACATCATCGTGCAGAATGCCGGCATCTATCCCTGGCAATTGATCGAGAACACGAGCGCCGACGACTGGGACCGCGTCATGGCCGTCAATCTGCGCGGCACCTTCAATGCCAGCCGCGCCGCACTGGTGCCGATGAAGGCGCAGCATTTTGGCCGCATGCTCTACACCTCCTCCATAACAGGTCCGCACGTGACCAGCCCCGGCCACGGCCACTATTCGGCCAGCAAGGCCGGCATCAACGGCTTCATCCGGGCGGCGGCGCTGGAATTCTCCGGCTACGGCATCACCGTCAACGGCGTCGAGCCCGGCAACATCCTGACCGAAGCCATCCAGCAGCATCGCGGCGCCGCCTACATCAAGAACATGGAGGATTCCATCCCGCTCGGCCGGCTCGGCAGCCCGCGCGACGTCGCCAACGCCTTCCTGTTCCTGGCTTCGGACGACGCCAGCTATATCACCGGCACGACCATCGTCGTCGATGGCGGGCAATTGCTGCCCGAGGGCAATGATTTTCGGATGGTGCCGCCGTGACCCCTCAGGTGCGAAATCGCGCCGACGAGGCGTGAGGAAGCTCGCACCGGTGGCCCGCAACCCCCTGATCGATGAAAAACCCGCCACGGGAGCGACCCGTGACGGGTTTTTGGAGTGGCTACATCCCGGAGGAATCGACCGCTTGTAGGTGTATTGTGAACTGCCTGATCGTATTAGCCTATGGTGCGATCGCGGAAGACAATGGTGCCGCACGCTGCTGTGTGTGAACAGGAGGCCGACATGAGAATTAGGACAACGACCCATAACCATCCCGGCGAAGCTGGCGTCATCCTGCTCAACCAGCTGTCCAAAACCTGATCGTGGCGACTGATATTCGCGACGGCACCACGACGCTGTTCGGGACGGCTACCCTGCAAGTGAACTATGCCGGCTCGTACGATATCCGGGTCGAACTCACGCCAGCGGAACTCACGCAAGTCTACCAGATATTGGTCAAAAACCTGCTTGAGGAAATCCAGGACCTGAAAAGCGCTCAAAATCCTTGACGCTGGCGACCGACCCTCCAGCGGACATATATGCCGGTCAATCTCGTTGCAGTTCGCGCTGCTGACATCGACGCAGCGGTGAAGGGACTATGTGACCGGAATGGTGGGCGATGACGGGCTCGAACCGCCGACATCTTCGGTGTAAACGAAGCGCTCTACCAACTGAGCTAATCGCCCGCTCCGGGCCGGACCTTTAAGCGGTCGGGACCGGCTTCGCAAGGCCAAATGAAAAGGCGATGCCCTGTTCGCGGGCCGGATTTGCCAACAAAACGCCGGCTGTCAAAAAACCTTCTCCAGTTTGCTGTTATGATGGTTTGGTGCGCTTGACACCCGGTGGCGAACCCCTTATCCAGCGCCCCAACGACGAACACGGCTGACACGTGCTCGTCAATGCGCGGGTGTAGCTCAGTTGGTTAGAGTGCCGGCCTGTCACGCCGGAGGTCGCGGGTTCGAGCCCCGTCACTCGCGCCATTTCTCTCAAGGGTTTCAAACTCTTGGCACAGGGAAATGCCGACATGAATTGTCAAGGTCCACTTTCAGAAATGAAGTGTCGAGGCGCGGTCAGTGATCGCTCCCCGTACCAATCGTACACGGCCGACGGTCTTCACAGCCGGCTTCAAAAAACGAACATGCATACGCGACGGTGTGGCAAACGGGAGGCCACTCCAAAATGCTGAAAAGCAGCTCTTGAAACCGTAGAGCCGTGTTTGGTCTTGCGGATCCCGCTTGCGGATTTGCACACTCCATTCATTTCGCAGTCAGCGGAGCTGCACAGATATGCTGCCGAAACGGCATGGAGGACTTACAGTGTCAATCGCACGAAACATTCCTATACGCACGATATTCACGCTCATTTACCTGGGTGCCGTAACGATGGCCGCCACCGCCCTTTTCCCAGCGACCGCGTCGGCCGACCGGCTGCAGCAGTGCGCGCGCGAGGGCGGCATCTGCCGTCTGCCGTACCCTGCCGAGGTGGTGTACGGCGCCCGGGGCCGCACGACCTCGCGTTATATCGAGCGAAACGCAGTGCCCTGTTCAAATCGCGTTTTTGGCGACCCAGCACCAGGCAGGCCAAAGTCGTGTTTCATCGTCATGCGCGACCGGGACCAGTCGGATGACGATTACGACGCGCCGCGCCGCGAGAGCTGGGCGGTCTGTGCCGATGAAGGTGAGTTCTGCGACTTCGATGGCCGCAAAGTGGTCAGGTACGGAGCGCGCGGCCGATTCACGCAGGACGTGTTCCGCAACGGTGTCCAATGCGACAACGATGCATTCGGCGATCCCGCGCCTGATCAGAGAAAGCGCTGCTACATCAAGCAGTAACTGGTCAGACGATCGCCCACGAGACATCCAAGGCGCATCGCGTTGAAGCGGGTTCGTGCGATGCGCTTTGGGTCCTTAGTTTCTATGCATGCCGTTCTACCAAAACCGAGGTCCCAAAACCGAGGTCATTGTTTGGGCATGCATTAGGCAGGAACAGCCTGATGGTTCGGTCGGCCCGCGAACCTCAATTATCTCAACCCTTCGCCAGCAGCGCCTCGACCTCCTGCAGCGTCGGCATCGATGGCGCCGTGCCTGGACGCGTAACGGAAATGCCGGCGACGGCGCAGGCGAAGCGCACAGCCTCCAGCGGCTCCACGCCTCGCGACAGGGCCGCGGCGAAGCCGCCATTGAAGGCGTCCCCTGCTCCCGTGGTTTCGACCACCGGGCCTGCGCTGATGACGGGAACATGCTCCGAGCGATCTTTCGCGTGCAGCAGCGCGCCCTTGTCGCCGAGCGTGACGATGACCGTGCCGACGCCCTTTTCGAGCAATCTGTCCGCGGCGGCCCGCGCTTCATCGACCGAAGAGACCTTCATGCCGGTTAATTCCTCCGTCTCGGTCTCATTGGGCGTGAGATAGTCGCAGAGCGTGTAGATGCGGTCGGGAAGCTTGGCCGCCGGAGCCGGGTTGAGGATGGTCGTCACCCCTGCCCCGCGCGCGATCTCCAATGCCCGCATCGCCGCATCGATCGGCTGTTCGAGCTGGGTGACGAAGACGCCGGCGGCGCGGATCAGGTCCGCGCTGGCCTCGATGTCCGCCGGCGAGATCAGCATGGCGGCGCCCGGGCTGACGATAATGGCGTTGTTGCCGCTTCCCTCCTCGACGAAGATGTAGGCGGCGCCCGTATAGCTGTCCGGCGTGTCGATGACGGCGCTTTTCACACCTGCCTGCGCCCAGGTCTGCTTCGCCATGTCAGCGAAAGGATCAACGCCAAGGCGGCTCAGAAACGTGACGTCGGCGCCGAGCTTACCGGCGGCCACCGCCTGGTTGGACCCCTTGCCGCCAGGTCCGAGCTTGAACGAATTGCCGAGAATCGTCTCGCCCATGCGCGGCTGGCGATCGGCGCGATAGGCGGTGTCGGCAACGAAGACCCCCAATATGACCACAGGCTTCATGACGACCGGCTTGCCCGAGGCCATGCCGCTACTCCGCGTCCGGCGGCACGACGCCCTTGCGGAAGGCAAAGCAGCCATAGAAGCGGCGCTCGCCCGTCTGGATGACGCAATAAGCCTGCTTGGCGCGCTCATAGAAGGCATAGCGCTCGACGGAGATCATCGGCCAGGCCTTGCCCTCGGCTTTGTCGATCTCCTTTTGCACTTCCGTCTGCACCGGCGGGATCTCGTCGGGCTTGCCGACGATTTCCATGCGCGCGGCCGAGTCGTCGACGAACGTATCGAGCGGGTAAAGCGACAGCACCGCCTTGACCACCTCTGCGGCCGGCGCGTCGATGCGCAGGGGCTTGCCATGCACGGTCTGCTTCGCCACCGAAGCGGCCGGAAAATTGGTGTCGGCGATGATCAGGTCATCGCCATGTCCCATCGCCCGCAACGCCTGGAGCACGTCGGCATTGAGCAACGGATGGATCCCTTTGAGCATGATGGTCCTCGTGAAGTCCGTTTGAGATCAGAGACGCCGAGATTTAGAGACGCTTGCCTGTCTCGGCGTCGAACAGGTGGACATGGTCGAGCCTTGGCCGCAGCTTGAGCGTGTCGCCGGGTTTGAAGTCGTGGCGCTCGCGAAACAGCGCCACCATCTCGCCATCGCCGAAGCGCAGGAAAACCAGCGTCTCCGAGCCGGTCGGCTCGACCACCGAAATCTTCGCCGGCACGCCATCGGGATGGATTTCGAGATGTTCCGGTCGTACGCCGTAAACGACGGCCTGACCGTCCTGTACGGCATTGTTGGGGGCGATCGGGAACAGCGTTCCGGCTATGTCGACGCCGCCCTTGCGCACGACCCCCTTGAGCAGGTTCATCGAAGGCGAGCCGATGAAGCCGGCAACGAAGAGGTTCGCCGGCCGGTCGAACAATTCCAGCGGCGCGCCGACCTGCTCGATGCGGCCGTCGCGCATGACGACGATCTTGTCGGCCATGGTCATGGCCTCGATCTGGTCGTGGGTGACGTAGATGGTGGTGGTCTTCAGCCGCTGGTGCAGTTCCTTGATCTCGGTGCGCATCTGCACGCGCAGCTTGGCGTCGAGGTTCGAGAGCGGCTCGTCGAACAGGAACACCTGCGGATTGCGCACGATGGCGCGGCCCATGGCCACGCGCTGGCGCTGCCCGCCCGAGAGCTGCCGTGGGTAGCGTTTCAGATAAGGGTTGAGGTCGAGGATGTCGGCGGCGCGCTTGACCCGCTCGGCGACCACGGCCGGGTCGGTCTTCCGCAGCTTCAAGGCAAAGGCCATGTTCTGCTCCACCGTCTTGTGCGGATAGAGCGCGTAGTTCTGGAACACCATGGCGATGTCGCGCTTGGCCGGCGGCAGGTGATTAACGACGCGGTCGCCGATGGCGATCGTGCCGCCCGAGACGGTCTCCAGCCCGGCCACCATCCTGAGCAGCGTCGACTTGCCGCAACCCGAAGGGCCGACCAGCACCACGAATTGGCCATCGGCGATATCGACGCTGACTTCGTGCAGAACCTTGACGGTTCCGAAGGCCTTGGCCACTTTGCTGATTGCGACTTGAGCCATGTCTCCCCCATCGGCTCCACCAGCCGTAGGCGCAGAAGCTAACCAACGCGACCTGTCAGGGCAAGTCGGTCCCTTATAGATAAAAACCCGATCTCGTTGACACGCCATCGCGTTGCGAGAATAGTGATGGTCGCCAATTCCGAATGCCGGACCTTTGACCCGGAAGACGGAGCTCCAGGCGGACACTGGGTGGGGTCTCAGGTCCCTGTTTTATCGAGGAGAACCGTCGACGTTCCGGCGTCCGAGAGAAGTTGGCATTTCAATCACGGCTGTTGTTCTGGGAGGAATGGTACATGAGAGTCGATCTTTACGAAAAACTGACCCGTGCCGGCGCTACAAGGCGCGACATATTGAAGGGCGCGGCCAGCATGGCGGCTATCGCGGCGGCATCCGGCGCGGGGCTCGGCGCCCTGACGCGCCCTGCTTCCGCGGCAAGCGAGCTGCGCAAGCAAATCCTGCAGATTCCCGGCGTTGGCAAAGGCCAGCCGACCGATGCCGACTTCCAGAAGGTCGGCGAGCTCTGCCTCGAAGCGACCAAGGCCAATGTCAAGGAAGGTGAGTTCGCCGGCGTCGAGCTGACCTTCATGGGCCTCAACAACCAGAACCTGCACAATGTGCTGTTCCGCGGCTTCCTGAAGCCGTGGGAGGCCTATACCGGCGCCAAGATCAGCTGGATCGACCTGGCGCAGGCCGACTACAATGCCCGGCTGCAGCAGTCGATCGCCACCGGCACCGTCGACTTCGACATCATCGAGATGGGCGCGCCGTTCGAAGGCGATGTGTGCGGCAAGGGCCTGACCTCCGAGATGCCCGACTGGGTCAAGACGCAGATCGATTTCGACGATCTCGTCAACTATCTGAAGCCGCCGGTCGGCACCTGGAACGGCAAGCAGTACCGCGTGACCGTCGACGGCGACGCGCACAACTTCAACTACCGCACCGACGTGTTCGCCGATGCCGATCTCGCCAAGGCCTGGAAGGATGGCGGCGGCGAAGGCGAATGGGGCGTGCCGAAGACCTGGCAGCAGGTGCAGGCCGTGACCAAGTTCCTCAAGGGCAAGAAGCTCAAGGACCAGGACGTCTACGGCTATCTCGACGCGCCAAAGCCGTGGGGCGGCTTCGGCTTCTACTTCCTCGGCAGCCGCGCCACCGCCTATGCCAAGCATCCCGACGACAAGGCCTGGCTGTTCGACGCCGACACGATGAAGCCGCGCGTCAACAACCCGGCCTGGGTGCGCGCCATCCAGGACGTCATCGACGCGCTGCCGTCCGAACCCGCCGACCAGATCAACGCCGATCCCAACACCACAGCCTTCCAGCAGTTCCTGGCGGGTACCGGGTCGATGGTCACCTGGTGGGGCGACGTCGGCTCCAACGTCAAGACCAACGATTCCTCGGTCATCGGCGACGTCACCGGCTTCTCGATCTTGCCGGGCTCGGACGACGTCTACAATTCGAAGACCGGCAAGTGGGACAAGCTCGCCAGCGGGCCGAACTACGCGCCGAACTGCGCCTATCTCGGCTGGGGCGTCTATGTCATGGCCCGCGTTGATGCCGACGAGAAGAAGAAGAAGGCGGCATGGTCCGCGGCCGCCCATCTCGGCGGCAAGGACCTGTCGATCTGGACGGCCATGTACCCGTCGGGCTTCCAGCCTTACCGCAACTCGCATTTCGACATTCCCGAGTGGGTGGCGGCCGGCTATGACGAGGCCTTCATCACCTCGTATCTCAAGTCGGAGGGCGACAGCTACAACCACCCGAATGCGGCGATCGAGCCGCGTATCCCCGGCATCTTCCAGTACTATTCCGCCGCCGAGGATATTTTGGCCAACACCTTCGCCGGCAAGATAAAGGCGCAGGAAGGCGCGGACGCCATTGCAGCGGCCTGGGAGAAGCTGACCGACCAGATCGGCCGCGACAACCAGATCAAGCTCTACAAGGCCTCGCTCGGCATGTAGGCTAGCCTATGAACCGTGGTCCGGCGGCAACGCCGGATCACTTTAGACCGGGCTCCGGCTCATCCAGGGGCCTTCCAAACGGGCGAGATTTGTGACCGACCAGACTTCGACCGCAAACCAGTGGCCGGCAGATGCCGGCGCTTACGATCTGATTTCCCCGGCCCGCAAACGGCTTGGCTGGGCGCTGATGGCTGCGGCGACGCTAGGCCTGCTGGCGATCATCGTGCTCGAGATCCTGTACAAGACCGAGGCCGGCACCGTCGGCTTCGAGACCTGGCGCCCGGTCGTCTATGCCTATGTGCTGTGGGGCGTGGCGCTCGGCGTCGGCCAGGTGCTGACGCGCGGCGAGGACGGCCAGCGCGCGCTGTTCCTGCTGCCGGCGCTGCTGTTCACCATCGCCATGGTGATCTTCCCGACGCTGTTCGGTTTCTACATCGCGCTGACGGACTGGAACCTGAGTTCGTTCTCGGGCCGCAAGTTCAACGGGCTCGACAATTTCTGGCAGATGCTGGGCGATCCCTACTACCGCAACGCGCTGTTCAACATGGTGCTCTACGTGCTGGCGGTGCTGGTCGAATATGTCATTGCCTTCGGGCTCGCCCTTCTGCTCAACGCACAGATCCGGGCGCGAAAATTCTTCCGCGTCGTCTTCCTGATGCCGCTGATGCTATCGCCGGTCGCCGTCTCCTGGATGATCGGCAAATCGCTGATGGAGTACCGGTTCGGCCCGGCGGCGACGCTGGCGCGCCATCTCGGCTGGGAAAATCCCGCCTTCTTTTCCGACCCGATCATCGCGCGCATCTCGATCATGCTGCTCGATGCCTGGACCTTCATTCCGTTCATGATGATCATGCTGCTGGCCGGACTGCAGGCCATGTCGCGCGAGGTGCTGGAGGCGGCCCGCGTCGACGGCGCCAATGCGTGGCAGACCTTCTGGCAGGTCACCTTCCCGCTCATGCTGCCGGTTTCGGTGACCGCCGTCATCCTGCGCATCATCTTCAAGCTGAAGCTTGCCGACATCATCATCACCGTGACGTCCGGAGGCCCGGGCGGCGCGACCGATTCCGTCTCCAGCTTCATCTACCGCGAATACCGCGACCGCTCGAATGTCGGCTACGGCACCATGCTGGCGATGGCCTATCTCGTGATCATCGTAGTATTCGTGACCTGGCTGTTGAAGATCGCCAACCGCTTCGTGCGCAACGTGAACTAGAGCGGCCGGATCATGAGCGTTCAGACAACCGAATACACCGTTTCCGAAATCCGCTCTCCGGCGAGCTTCATCACCAGCCGTGTCTTCATCTACGGCGCGCTTGTCTTCTGGGCCTTCATCTGCCTGTTCCCGATCTACTGGACGATAACGACCTCGTTCAAATCGGCGGTCGACGTCACGCAGGGACATCTGATCCCCTTCGTCGATTTCTGGCCGGACTGGAAGGGCTGGCGATCGCTCGGCCTGTCGCCGGATTCGATCTTCCAGACCTCCACCGTGCGCGACGAGTTCTTCAAGCGCTTCATGAACTCGGTCATCACCTCGGTCGGCGCGTCGAGCCTCGCCATTGTCATCGGCAGCCTCGCCGCCTACGGCCTGACGCGCTACCGCTACAAATTCGCCTGGTTCAAGAACGAGGACATCTCCTTCTTCTTCCTGTCGCAGCTGATCCTGCCGCCGGTGGTGCTCGCCCTGCCCTTCCTGGTGCTCTACCGGGAAGTCGGCATGCTCGACACCCGCATCGGGCTGATCCTGCTCTACACGCTGATGGTGCTGCCCATCGTCATCTGGATCATGCGCGACCAGTTCAATTCCATTCCCGTCGAGCTCGAGGAAGCAGCGCTCGTCGACGGGCTGTCGATCTGGGGCGCTTTTTTCCGTATCGTCATGCCGATCGCGCTGCCGGGCATGGTCGCCGCCTTCATCCTGGCGATGGTGCTGTGCTGGAACGAGTATTTCTTCGCCGCGCTTTTGACCTCGACCGATGCCAAGACCATTCCCGTCATGGTGGCGAGCCAGACCGGCTCGCAAGGCATCAACTGGTGGTCGATGGCAGCGCTTGCCACCGCGGCGATTGCGCCGCTGGCGGTCATCGGGATTGCGCTCGAACGCTATCTGATCATGGGCATGACCGCGGGGGCCGTGAAGTAGTGGTTCCCTTCTCCCCTTGCGGGAGAAGGTGGATCGGCGCGCAGCGCCGAGACGGATGAGGGGTGTTCCAGCGGAGTGAGACGTTGNGAAGGTGGATCGGCGCGCAGCGCCGAGACGGATGAGGGGTGTTCCAGCGGAGTGAGACGTTGGTGTTCCCTGGAGCACCCCTCATCCGACCGAGCTTCGCTCGGCCACCTTCTCCCGCAAGGGGAGAAGGAAAGAGCCGCCTAAGCCGACAATATTGCCCGCAGGTGGTCCATAATCATCGCGACACCCGTCTGCCCCAGTTCAGCCGAGGCTTCGGGCGCGCTTGCCGTGTACCAGCCGGTATTGTCGGCGAAATGGGCGGCATCGACAGCTTCCGGACATAAGGCCAGCATCAGCGATGTCTCGCCGATGCCGGCGTGGTCGAACGGGTACTTGCCGTTCATGGCCGCCGGCATCAGCGGATGCACCTGCACCCAGTTGAAGAAGTTTTCACCCTCGGCGTGTCCAGCATAGTAGTCAGCCATCGCTGGAGAGCCCCACCAGCCCTCGCCGCGCTGCTTTTCGAGGAAACGGAAGATCGCCTGACGGCCGGCGGTCTTGAAGGCGAGATCGGTCGGCATGCCGGCGGCGAAATTCTCCGTCTGGTGGTGGACGATGGCGTGGATGTTGCGGAAGCCGATGCGCAGCAGGCCGTAGAACAGCTCTTCCGCGAACGGCGCCAGTCGATTGCCGCCGACCTGCACCGAGCCGGTGCCTTCCGGCGGCGCCACCGCGTAGCTCGCGGCGCCGTAATAGAAGGGCGGCAGGATGACGACCTCCCTCTCCTTCTCGAACAGTTCCAGTGTCTTGACGACGGCCAGCGTGTCCATGCCTACAGCCATGTGCTCGCCATGGTATTCGAGCACGCCAAGCGGCAGCGCGACCGGCCAATTCTCAGCGATCGCCGTGCGGATCTGGTGCGGCAGCATCAGTTCATAGCGCATGATCTATTCCATGTTGGTGTGGCGGGCGCGCATGGCTTCAGGCGACGCACCGGTCAGGGATTTGAGCTTCAGCACCATCACTTCGAACAGCAGGAACAGCGCTCCTTCGAACACCGAGCCCATTGGCAGCACCGATGTCTTCTGCGCGCCCTGATCGTTGGCCATGGTCTGTGCGGGAATGAGCAGCGTGAAATCGGCGCGCTTTGCAGCGCTGCTTTCGGCCTGGGCAGTCAGCAGAAGGTTGGTCGCGCCGGCGGCGTGCGCAACCTGCATCAAAGTCAGCACGGTCGTGGTTTCTCCGGGCCCGGAGCTGGCCAGGAAGACGTCGCCCGGCCCCAGAGGCGGCGTGTTCATGTCGCCGACCACGGAAACCGGCAGGCCGAGATGATAGAGCCGCATGGCAAAGCCCTTGACCTGCAAGGCCTCGCGGCCGCAGCCGTAGACGACGATCTGCCCGGCATCAGCCAGCATCTCGCAGGCGGCATCGATCCGGCTCTCGTCGACGCGCTCCAGCACGCCGCCGAGTTCGGCAAGCGCGGTCTTGAACAGGTTTTCGTTCCGGTCGCTCACGGCAAACCCGCCCTCGAAATCATCCTGCGATTTTCCCACGAACAGCTTGATTTCGTTCATGCTAGCAACCGCGAAAATGCGTGTCCAACGCCGCGCGGCGCTTTTGCCTGATCACAGGCATGATAATGTCATGTCAGACAAATCAACTCACAAATCAATCCGGGACACTGCAGGACATGAAGACACGGCATTTCGACCGCATCGGCAATGGCGGCATCACTTTTACCGAGCTCGGCTTCGGCACCGCGCCGCTCGGCAATCTCTACCGCGCCGTTTCGGACGAGGATGCCAATGCCACGCTCGAAGCGGCCTGGGGGACCGGCTGCCGCTACTACGACACCGCGCCGCTCTACGGGCTTGGCCTGTCGGAAACACGCCTCAACCCGTTCCTGCGCGGCAGGAAGCGCGACGACTATGTGCTGTCGAGCAAGGTCGGCCGCATCATGCGCGCCTGCCCGCCGGAGCAACGCACGGGCATCGGCAAGTTCTTCGATACGCCGTCGCGGCGCGAGGTGTATGATTACAGTTATGACGGCGTCATGCGCTCGTTCGAGGCCTCGCTGGAGCGTCTCGGCGTCGACCGTATCGATATCCTCTTCGTGCACGATGTCGACATCTTCACCCATGGCAGCAAGGAAGCGTCCGACCAGCGCATCGAGGAGTTCATGCGCTCGGGCTATTACGGGCTGCTGTCATTGCGTGACCAAGGCGTGATCAAGGCGTTCGGCGGCGGCATCAATGAATGGCAGGTTGCCCAGACGCTGGCCGAGCGCGGCGATTTCGACCTGTTCCTGCTTGCCGGGCGCTACACGCTGCTGGAACAGGAGGCGCTGACGTCTTTCCTGCCGCTCTGCCAGAAGCGCGGCATCGGCATCGTTCTCGGCGGCCCCTACAATTCCGGCATCTTGGCAACCGGGCCGAAGCCGGGCGCCTACTACAATTACTCCGAGGCCCCCAAGGACATCCTTGAGCGGGTCGCGGGCATCGAGAGCGTCTGCAAGCGCCATGGCGTCAGGCTGATCGAGGCGGCGCTGCAGTTCCCGCTGCTGCATCCGTCGGTCGTCTCGGTGATCCCCGGCGGCCAGCGGCCGAGCGAAGTGGAGAGCAACCGGTCGCTGCTCGACGCCAAGCTGCCCGCGGCCCTGTGGGCCGACCTCAAGAAGGAAGGCCTGATGCGCACCGAGGCGCCGACCGCATAGGCCGGGGCGGCCCTCGCGGTCGACCGCACAAAAACGAAAAGCCGGGCGGGCCCGGCTTTTCTGGTCTCTGAAAAAGAAAAAACGCTTAGTTGACTGCGTCCTTGAGGCCCTTGCCGGCCGAGAACTTCGGCACGGTGCGTGCCGGGATCTTCACTTCGGCGCCGGTCTGAGGGTTGCGGCCGGTCGAAGCCGCACGCTTTGACACGGTGAAATTGCCAAAGCCGACAAGCCGGACATCGCCGCCCTTCTTCAGTTCGCCGGTGATCACGGAAAATACCGCATCGACCGCCGACTGCGCGTCACCCTTCGAAATGCTCGCGGCGTCGGCAACAGCGGACACTAGTTCGTTCTTGTTCATAAAAATTCCCTTCCATGAGAACACCGGAACTAACGACTCATCCGGCAGGAAACGGACTTTAGAAAGAAGCGCTTCCGCAACCAAGTCGAAAAGGCAGGGAAAAACCGAAAAAAGCCCGGAATTCCGGGGTTTTTCACATGAAAAAGCCGGGCGCGAGGCCCGGCTCTTCTGTTTGTGCGCTGCAACTTTAGCAATTACTAATGTGCAAGCGACTTTCCGGCATCGTCGGTGGTGTCCGTCGTTGCCGGCGGATTGACCGGTTCGACCCACTCGATCGGCTCCGGCATACGCACCAGCGCATGGCGCAACACCTCGCCGACCCGCGAGACCGGAATGATTTCCATGCCGTTCTTCACGTTGTCCGGTATATCCGCCAGATCCTTGGCGTTGTCTTCCGGGATCAGCACCTTCTTGATGCCGCCGCGCAGTGCGGCGAGCAGCTTCTCCTTGAGGCCGCCGATCGGCAAGATGCGGCCGCGAAGCGTTATCTCGCCAGTCATCGCCACATCAGCCCGGACCGGAATACCCGTCAGCACCGACACAATGGCAGTCGCCATCGCAGCACCCGCGGACGGGCCGTCCTTCGGCGTGGCGCCTTCCGGCAAGTGGACGTGGATGTCGCGCTTGTCGAACAGCGGCGGCTCGATGCCGAAATCGAGCGCGCGCGAGCGGACATAGGAGGCCGCCGCCGAGATCGATTCCTTCATCACGTCGCGCAGATTGCCGGTCACCGTCATGCGGCCCTTGCCGGGCATCATGACGCCTTCGACCGTCAGCAGCTCGCCGCCGACTTCCGTCCAGGCAAGCCCGGTAACGACGCCGACCTGATCGTCAGCCTCGACCTGGCCGAAGCGGAAGCGCTGGACACCAAGGTAATCGGCGAGGTTCGCCGCCGTAATGGTCACCGTCTTCTTCTTCGTCTTCAGGATCTCGGTCACCGCCTTGCGCCCGAGCTTCATCAGCTCGCGCTCCAGGCTCCTGACGCCCGCTTCGCGGGTGTAGGTCTGGATGATGGCGCGGATCGCGTCCTCGCCGACGGAGAACTCCTTCGGCTGCAGCGCATGATCGCGCACCACCTTCGGCATCAGGTGCCGCTTGGCGATCTCGATCTTCTCGTCCTCGGTATAGCCGGCGATACGGATGATCTCCATGCGGTCCATCAAGGGCGCAGGGATGTTCAGCGTATTGGCCGTCGTCACGAACATCACGCTCGACAGGTCGTACTCGACCTCGAGGTAATGGTCCATAAACGTCGAGTTCTGCTCGGGATCGAGCACCTCGAGCAGCGCCGACGACGGATCGCCCCGGAAGTCCTGGCCCATCTTGTCGATCTCGTCGAGCAGGAAGAGCGGGTTGGACTTCTTCGCCTTCTTCATCGACTGGATGACCTTGCCGGGCATCGAGCCGATATAGGTGCGCCGGTGGCCACGGATCTCGGCTTCGTCACGCACGCCGCCCAGCGCCATGCGGATGAATTCGCGACCGGTCGCCTTGGCGATCGACTTGCCGAGCGAGGTCTTGCCGACGCCGGGAGGGCCGACGAGGCACAGGATCGGCCCCTTCAGCTTCTTTTGGCGGCTTTGCACGGCAAGGTACTCGACGATGCGGTCCTTCACCTTGTCGAGGCCGAAGTGATCGGTATCAAGCACGTTCTGCGCGTAAGCCAAATCCTGCTTGACCTTGGAGTTCTTGCCCCACGGGATCGACAGCAGCCAATCGAGATAGTTGCGCACGACGGTGGATTCCGCCGACATCGGCGACATCGTCCGCAGCTTCTTCAATTCGGCTTCCGCCTTCTCGCGGGCCTCCTTGGAGAGCTTGGTCTTCTTGATGCGCGCCTCGATTTCGGCGGCCTCGTCGCGGCCGTCCTCGCCTTCGCCGAGCTCCTTCTGGATCGCCTTCATCTGCTCGTTGAGGTAGTATTCGCGCTGCGTCTTCTCCATCTGGCGCTTGACGCGCGAGCGGATGCGCTTCTCCACCTGCAGGACGGAGATTTCGGCTTCCATGAAGCCCATCGCCTTTTCCAGCCGCTCCTTGACCGAGAGCGTGGCCAGCATTTCCTGCTTCTCGGGGATCTTGATGGCGAGATGCGAGGCAACGGTGTCGGCGAGCTTGGAATAGTCGTCGATCTGGCTGGCAGCGCCCACCACTTCAGGCGAGATCTTCTTGTTCAGCTTGACGTAGTTCTCGAAGTCGGTGACGACCGAACGCGCCAGCGCCTCGACCTCGACCTCTTCCTCTTCCGGCTCGACCAGCGCCGTGGCGCGGGCCTCGTGGAAGTCGGGACGGTCGGTGAAGGAGACGATTTTCGCGCGCGAGGCGCCCTCGACCAGAACCTTGACGGTGCCGTCGGGCAGCTTCAGCAATTGCAGCACATTGGCGAGCGTGCCGATATCGAAGATGGCATCGGGCTCGGGATCGTCATCGGCGGCATTCATCTGGGTGGCAAGCAGGATCTGCTTTTCCTGCCCCATCACCTCTTCCAGCGCCTTGATCGATTTCTCACGCCCGACAAAGAGCGGAACGATCATGTGCGGGAACACCACGATGTCGCGCAGTGGCAGGACTGCGAAGACGCCGTCGCTGGGAGCCTTGGATATTTTGGCCATTGTCCAACCTTTCATGTCGCGGCCGCTAATTGAGCCAACCGCGAATCTTATATTAACGACCGGGGATCGTTCCGCCTACCACCGTTTGTGACGGGAGTTTTACAGCACAGAAATCGGGCACCTCGGCCTTCTCGTGTTAGGTGGATGCAAGCGGGGCAAAGATCAAGAGTTAACATCGTCCGCAATCCATTCCATTGCAACGGTCGTAGGCCCGTCATAGCAAAACGGCGCCGCAAGGGCGCCGTTCCACAAAAATATGGGCTGAAGTGCCATATCAGGCACTGACATTGCCCTTCTTTTCCTTCTGCTCGGAGTAGATGTAGAGCGGCCGGGCGCTGCCGGTCACCACTTCCTCCGAAATCACCACTTCGCGCACGCCTTCGAGCGCGGGCAGTTCGAACATCGTATCGAGCAGGATCGCTTCCATGATCGAGCGCAGGCCGCGCGCACCGGTCTTGCGCTCGATGGCGCGCTTGGCGATCGCCGACAAGGCGTTCTCGTGGAAGGTCAGGTCGACATTTTCCATCTCGAAAAGCCGCTGATACTGCTTGACCAGAGCGTTCTTCGGCTCGGTCAGGATCTGGATCAGCGCCGGCTCGTCGAGGTCCTCCAGCGTCGCCAGGACCGGCAGGCGGCCGACGAATTCCGGGATCAGGCCGAACTTCAACAGATCCTCCGGCTCGACCAGGCGGAAGACATCGCCGGTGCGCCGATCTTCCGGCGAAGCGACGACGGCGCCGAAGCCGATCGAGGTCTTGCGGCCGCGATCCGAGATGATCTTGTCCAGTCCGGCGAAGGCGCCGCCGCAGATGAACAGGATGTTGGCGGTGTCGACCTGCAGGAATTCCTGCTGCGGGTGCTTCCTGCCGCCCTGCGGCGGCACGGAGGCGACCGTGCCTTCCATGATCTTCAGAAGTGCCTGCTGCACGCCCTCGCCCGACACGTCGCGGGTGATCGAGGGATTGTCGGACTTGCGCGAAATCTTGTCGATCTCGTCGATGTAGACGATACCGCGCTGGGCGCGCTCGACATTGTAGTCGGCCGACTGCAGCAGCTTCAGGATGATGTTCTCGACGTCCTCGCCGACGTAGCCGGCTTCGGTCAGCGTCGTGGCGTCCGCCATGGTGAACGGCACGTCGATGATGCGGGCCAGCGTCTGCGCGAGCAGCGTCTTGCCGCAACCGGTCGGGCCGATCAGCAGGATGTTGGACTTCGCCAGTTCGACATCGTTGTTCTTGCCGGCATGCGCGAGGCGCTTGTAGTGGTTGTGGACTGCCACCGACAGCACGCGCTTGGCGTAGGGCTGGCCGATGACATAATCGTCGAGAACCTTGAGTATCTCCTGCGGTGTCGGCACGCCCTCGCGCGACTTCACCATCGAGGTCTTGTTCTCCTCGCGGATGATGTCCATGCAGAGCTCGACGCATTCATCGCAGATGAAGACCGTCGGGCCAGCAATCAGCTTGCGCACCTCGTGCTGGCTCTTGCCGCAAAACGAGCAATAGAGCGTGTTCTTGGAATCACCGCTGTTGTTGCCGACCTTGCTCATTTTCATGTCCTTTCATGGCCGCCCGCCGATGGTCTGGCTGAAAGGGCGCAACTTCAATCTATCGCGGGAATCCGCCGCCGCCAGTGTCCCGGCTCCCGCAACGTATTCCGTACGAAACACAAATCAGAAAACGTGGCAATGATTCGCAGCTCCCCACGCAAAGCTAAGCCGTCGAAAATCAACATAGCCTTAACGTAGGCAATCCTGACCGTCGAGGGAACAGCCAATTGTGGCCGAAATGACGCAAGACGCGCCAAAAGCGCGTAATGGTGCCATCCAACTGCCAACAAGCCCTTATGCCAGCGCTCCCTCGGCCGCCTCGCGCGACGAAATGACCTTGTCGATGAGGCCGAAGTCCCTGGCCTCGTCGGCGGTCATGAAATGGTCGCGGTCGAGCGTCTTCTCGATCTCTTCGTAGCTCTTGCCGGTGTGCTTGACGTAAACCTCGTTGAGGCGGCGCTTCAGCTTGATGATGTCCTGGGCATGACGCTCGATGTCGGACGCCTGGCCCTGGAAACCGCCGGAGGGCTGGTGAACCATGATGCGGGCGTTCGGCGTGGCGAAGCGCATGTCCTTGTGGCCCGCGGTCAGGAGCAGCGAGCCCATCGAGGCCGCCTGGCCGATGCAGAGCGTCGACACCGCCGGCTTGATGAATTGCATGGTGTCGTAGATCGCCATGCCCGAGGTGACGACACCGCCCGGCGAATTGATATAGAGGTTGATTTCCTTCTTCGGGTTCTCGGCTTCGAGGAACAGGAGCTGCGCGCAGACCAGCGTCGCCATGCCGTCCTCGACCGGACCGGTGATGAAAATGATACGCTCCTTGAGGAGGCGCGAGAAAATGTCGTAGGCGCGCTCGCCGCGATTGGTCTGCTCGACCACCATCGGAACGAGGTTCATGTAGGTTTCGACGGGGTTCTTCATTCGTTGTCTCTTATCTCGCGGTGGGATTCCGGCTCCGGGAAGCTTGGCAAGTGGGCTGGCAAGTCGGGCAGAATCGGTTCTGGATCGTTATTCTGTAAATAGGATGCCGGCTCATCCTTGTGCAAGGCCGACCCGTCCTAGCCATCTGGGTAAGTCGAATCAAGGTTTCCAGCCAAGGATTCGCAGCGGCCGACGCTTCTGCCGCTCTATAACGCACACCCCGGGTCAGCCGGGTAGCAGTTTCTTAACCGCGTCACTTAACGAAATGCGCCGAAACCGCTTTCCTCCGAAGCCGCTTCCCCTACAATCCAACGTTGAACTGTCATTGCGCCGTTCAGCAGGGGGAGTGCCATGCCTGGGAAAATCGCGTGCTTCACCATTGCCGGGCTGACCGTGCTCGGCACGATTTCGCCGACCGCGGCCGGTGGCCGCGCCGTCGAATGCTATGAGCCGGTCCGTTCGCCTGCCGTCTACGACACGGTCTACGAGGACGTGATGGTCAGCCCGCCAGGCCAGCATGTAGACTACGACCCGCCCATCTACGGCACGCGCGAACGCGTGGTGATGACCGTTCCGGCCCAGGTGAGCTACGAGGTCGTGCCCGCCGTCACCCGCACCGTCTACCATACGGTCCAGGTCGATGATGGCGGATATTCCTGGGAATGGCGCGTCATCCATGGCCGCAGGGTGCTGTGCAAGGTCTGGCACAAGGCGCGCTACGAACGCGTCGCCGAGACCGTGGTGGTCCAGCCGGAGCGCACACGGCGCATCGTCATTGCGGCGCAGTATGACCGGATCGCCGAGGAAGTGCTGGTTCGGCCCGAGCAAAGGCGCGTCGTCGATATTCCCGCCTCTTACCAGACCGTCGCAAGGCGCGTTCTGGTGCGCGAAGGGTCGTCAGGCTGGCGGCGCGTGCATATACCAAGGCATTGCCAGGACTAGCGACATAGACGACCCCACGACGGTTGTTGGATTTCAACCGGAAGTGTAGCCTGCGCGCAACGGAAACCTGTTTTGGGCCGAGCAATGCGCGACCTGGAAATTTCCAACCAGGAACTGTCGGATATTGCGGAAGAAGCCTTGGGGCTGGCCAAAAGCTATTGGGCGTCTCTCGAAGGGCGTCGGGCATATCCCTCGACCACCGGCGAGGACACGGCCGAGCTGTTCTCGCGGCCGTGGCTGGAGAACGGTCGTGGTCGGGAAATCCTGCAGGATTTCAAGTCGATAGCGGAGCATGCGCGCCCCGGCACCGGCAGGTTCTTCGGTTACGTCGTTGGCTCGGGCGAACCGATCGGCGCGCTGGGGGAATTGCTGGCCGCCGTGCTCAATCAAAACGTTACGTCATGGCGGTCGGCGCCGGCGGCGACATCGATCGAACGCGCCGTCGTCGGATGGTTGGCCGAGGCCGTCGGCTGCGCCGGATTTACAGGCAGCCTGTGCGGCGGCGGCTCGATGGCTAACCTCATGGCGCTGGCGATGGCGCGGGAAGCGAAGCTGCCCGCCAACGAAACGGGCGTACAGCCATGCGTGGTCTATGCTTCCGAGCAAGTGCACATGTCGATACCAAAAGCCGTCGCATTGCTGGGCATCGGCAGAAAAATCTGCGCCTGATCCCCGTCGACGACAAATTCAAGATGCGGACGGATGCCCTCCAGGCAGCCATAGCCGCCGACCGCGAGGCCGGAAACGTGCCTATCGCCATCGTGGCCACGGTCGGCACCATCGTTTCCGGCGCTATCGATCCCCTCCTTGAAATCGCGGACGTTGCCCGCAGGGAGGCGCTGTGGATGCATGTCGATGGTGCCTATGGCGGGATGGCGGCTCTGGCGGCGCCGGAAAAGTTCCAAGGTCTGTCCTTTGCGGATTCGCTGTCGCTCGACGCGCACAAATGGCTGTATCAACCACTCGATTGCGGCTGCCTGCTCAACCGTCATCCAGACGTCGCGCGCACGACTTTCTCGCATAGCGACGACTATGTCAGGATATTGAGCGAAGATCCCACCGAAGCATTTGCGTTCTTTGAGGAGTCGATCGAGCTGTCCCGACGCTTCCGCGCGCTGAAACTCTGGATGTCGCTCCAGTTTCACGGACGCGGTGCCTATCGCGAAGCCATCAGGCGCGATCTCGACCATGCGCAAATATTGGCGCAAACAATCGCGCTGCACCCAGAGCTGGAGCGGCTTGCGCCCGTGTCGCTGAGTGCGGTCTGTTTCCGTCACCGCTCGAAGGACAATGAAGCAATCCTCCGACGCGTGATCGCGCGCGGCCGGGTGTATCTGTCGAATGCGACGATCAATGGTCAGTTCGTGCTGCGGGCTTGTTTCGTCAATCACCGGACGACTCCGGATGACGTACGGGCCATTGTATCGGAAGTCATTGCCGCCGCCGAAGAGCTCAATCGCTGAGCCGCCGAGACCTTCCGCAGTCGCGCCGGCTGGCTCAACTCATAGGCTATCGGGCGCCAACATACGGTCTGGAATGAGGCTGGCAAGCCGGGCTATGGGTCTGCATGACCAAATCGACGCTACCCTATCTGGCCTTTGATCCAGTCACCCGCCACCTGCGGCTCGACCCGCACGAGCCAGCTTTCTTCCTCAACCCCTACGAGGCCTATGCACACCTACACGGCCTATCGAATGCGTTTTTCTGGGAGGAGTTCGGTTTCTGGTGCTTTGGCGGCTTCGACGACGTCGACCGGCTGCTGCGCGACCGCCGCTTCGGCCGCCAGAGCCCGGCTGGCATTCCCGACAGTCGGGGCGTCGGCCAAGACAGAAGCCATCTCAAGGCTTTCGACGGCATCGAAGCGAACTCCATGCTGGAGCTGGAACCGCCGGTGCACACCCGGCTGCGAACGCTGGTCAATCGCGCCTTCGTCTCGCGCCAGGTCGAACGGCTACGGCCGCGTGTCGAAGCGCTCGCCAATGAGCTGATCGACCGTTTCGATCCGGCCGGCCCGGTCGACCTCTTGCCCGCCTTCGCAGCGCCTTTGCCGATCACCATCATCGCCGAAATGCTCGGCGTGCCTGTCGAGATGGGGCCGCAACTGCTCGACTGGTCACATCAAATGGTCGCCATGTACATCCATGGCCGCACCCGCGAGACCGAGGAAACGGCCAACCGCGCCGCGGGCGAATTTGCCGATTTCCTGCGCGGCTATATCACCGAACGGCGCAAGAACCCGGGTGACGACCTGCTGTCGCTGCTGATCTCGGCGCAGGAAGACGGCCAAAAACTGTCGGAGGACGAGATGGTGTCGTCGGCCATCCTGTTGCTCAACGCCGGCCATGAAGCGACCGTGCATCAGACCGGCAATGCGGTGCGCTCGATCCTGGCGCAACAGGGCGATCCGCGCCGCTTCTTCACCTCTCTGGAAGCAACTGCGGCAACAGTCGAGGAATGCCTGCGCCTCGACGCACCGCTGCACATGTTCACCCGATACGCCTATCAGGAGATCGAAGTGGCGCCAGGCATCGTCGTGCAGCCGGGCCAGACGATCGGGCTCTTGCTCGGCATGGCCAATCACGACCCGCGCGCCTTTGCCGACCCGCAGGACTTCCGGCCGGACCGGGCAGACCAGAAGAACGTGTCCTTCGGCGCCGGCATCCATTTCTGCATCGGCGCGCCGCTCGCCCGGCTCGAATTGCAGGTGTCGCTGAAGACGCTGTTCGACCGCCAACCAAAGCTCCATCTTGCCGAAAGCCCGCGCTTCCGCGACACTTACCACTTCCATGGGCTGGAAACGCTCGCCGTCGGCTTTTGAACGGTCGCGGGCCTGGGGCTGCGCGATGAGACTGTTTTCCAAACTGGCGACGGCGTTCGCATCGGCATTGCTATGCGCATGCCTGGCGCACGCCCAAGCGCAGCAGCCGGAAAACATCCCGCAGGAAAACAGCGATACCATCGCCAGGGCGATGGCGGTTGGCCTACTGCAGCGCCAGACGGGCGCGGCCGTGCCCGCGGATAAGTTCTGGGCCTATGAAGTCGACTTTAATCTCGACGGTCTGTCCGAAATCTACGCCTACGTCGCGGATCCCGCTTGCGATGGCGCCAAATGCGGGCTTTTCCTGTTCGTGCTGGAAGGCGATGGCTACCGAGAGGTTCTCGGCGACATCCCCGGTGCGAGGCTGACGCCTCCAGACAGGGTCGCGCTCGGCGCTTTCAAGCGCAACGGCTTCATCGACCTGCAACTCGACCAGAAGCTGTTTGGCTGGACCGGCGACCGCTACGCTGAAGTCTCGACCTTCCCCGCCACGTCGCTCGACGGCGCCGTCTTCATCGCCGCCTGCCAAAAAAGCAAATCCAGCGAACAGCCGGAAGAAGTTGAGGCCGAGCGGGTTGCCGGTGAATGCCAGTGCCAGTTCAATCGGCTCAAGGCGATCGGTTTCACCCAGGCCGACCTTGACCAATATGCCGCCTCGCTGGGCGAGAATTTCGAGTATCCCAGCGGCGACAAGGAGAAAGCCTGGCAAGCCGTCAGCACGCAGGCAAGCGACACCGCAACCGGCTGCGACGTCGTCAGCGGCAAGAGCCAGTGGCAGCCGGCCTACTTCAACCATGGCGACCAGCCGCAACAGAGGCTCGATTTCAACGACTTCATCGCCGCCTGCCCGGCCCAGGAGTTCATCCTGACCAACCGCAAGGTCGGCTCGCCGGACCGCGCACTCAGCCTCTGCGGCTGTCTGGCGCGGGAAATGCCGACCCAGGGTGTCGCCCAGGAAGGGCTGGACCTGTTGACGCAATATTATCGCGACGAGATTGCCGACGCCGATCTCGAAGCCCAGGACGCCAATTTGCTGACCGCCCACGACAAGGCCTCGGAAGCCTGCCTCGGCCAGTTTCCGGCGAAGTGATCACAGCTTGATCACATACTCCTTGCGTGTCGTTTCAAGCACTTCCCAGCTGCCCTTGAAGCCCGGCCTCAGCACGAAACTGTCGCCTGCCCTGACCGTGCGCGCCTCGCCGCCCTCTTCCGCGATTATCGAGACCCCGGACAGGATGTGGCAGAATTCCCATTCGTCATAGACGATGCGCCACTTGCCGGGGGTGGATTCCCAGACGCCGGCGTAGAGGCCGTCATCCCGCTCCTCGACATTCCAGGTGCGGAATTTTGGATCGCCCGAGATCAGCCGATCCGGCGCCGGTGCGCCGGATTCGGGTTCGACGCTGTCGGTCGATACTGTAAGGTAATGCGCGGACAAGACTTGCCTCCCACAGTGAGTCAGTAGTCAGTAGTGATTAGTGAGTGGTGAGTGGTGAGTGGTGAGTGGTGAGTGGTGAGTGGAAGCGTTCCCGTCGACGCTCGGGTGGCTAGTCACTACTAACTACTGACTACTAACTACTGACTACTGACTACTCACTACTTCAAAAATCAGACCTTGGCGAGCGCCTGTTCCAGGTCGGCGACGATGTCGGTGACATCCTCGATGCCGATGGAAAGCCGCACGGTATCCGGACCGGCACCGGCCTTGACCTTCTGCTCGTCGGAAAGCTGGCGGTGCGTGGTCGACGCCGGGTGGATGACCAGCGACTTGGTGTCGCCGACATTGGCCAGATGCGAGAACAGTTCGAGCGCCTCGACGAACTTGACGCCGGCCTCATAGCCACCCTTGAGACCGAAGGTGAACACGGCGCCGGCGCCAAGCGGCGAATATTTCTTCTGCAGCGCATTGTTCTTGTCGCTGGGAAGACCGGGATAGTTCACCCAGGCGACCTTGGGATGGTTGGACAGCCAGCCGGCGACGGTGACCGCGTTGTCGCAATGGCGCTGCATGCGCAGCGGCAAGGTTTCGAGGCCGGTCAGGATGAGGAACGCGTTGAACGGCGAGATCGCCGGGCCGAGATCGCGCAGGCCGAGCACGCGCGCGGCAATGGCGAAAGCGAAATTGCCGAAGGTCTCGTGCAGCACGAGGCCGCCATATTCGGGGCGCGGTTCCGACAGCATCGGATATTTGCCCGACTTCGACCAGTCGAAGGTGCCGCCATCGACGATGACGCCGCCGATCGAATTGCCATGGCCGCCGATGAACTTGGTCAGCGAATGGACGACGATGTCGGCGCCGTGCTCGATCGGCCGGATCAAGTAGGGCGAGGCCAGCGTGTTGTCGACGATCAGCGGCAGGCCGTGCTTGCGGGCGATTTCGCCGATCTTCTCGATGTCGACGAAGGTGCCGCCAGGATTGGCCAGGCTCTCGATGAAGATCGCCTTGGTCCTGTCGTCGATCTGGCTTTCGAAGGTCGAGACATCATTGGCTTCGGCCCAATGCACCTCCCAGCCAAAATTCTTGAAGGCATGGCCGAACTGGTTGATCGATCCGCCATAGAGCTTATTGGCGGCAACGAAATTGTCGCCCGGCTGCATCAGATTGTGGAACACGATCACCTGCGAGGCGTGGCCGGATGCCACCGCAAGGGCAGCCGTGCCGCCTTCGAGTGCGGCGACGCGCTCTTCGAGCACGGCCTGCGTGGGGTTCATGATGCGGGTGTAGATGTTGCCGAAGGCCTTCAGGCCGAAGAGAGAGGCGGCATGGTCGGCGTCGTCGAAGACGAAGGACGTGGTCTGGTAGATCGGCGTGGCGCGCGCGCCGGTGGCCGGATCGGGCTTGGCGCCGGCATGGACGGCGAGCGTATTGAAACCGGGCGTACGGGTCACGGAAACCTCCCTAAAAAAACCTTCTGAAAATCGCCGGGCATTCTTGGCGAAGCCCGGCACGGAATGCAAAGAAGAAAATACCCTTCGGCGTGGGACCTTCGACCAAGCCGCAGGAAAATGCAGCATTTTCCGGAATAATTTTGCGCCTTAGCCCATAGCCTATTTCTGGCGCACGCCAAAACTCTGGAAGCCCTGGCGCATCAGCGGCTTCTTCGACGACAGGACGCCGGAATTGACCCCGGTCCAGCCGATCTCACCGGAGAGCTTGCCGTACTCGATCTTGGGGCAGCGGTTCATCACCACCTTGATGCCGGCGGCCTCGGCGCGCGCGGCTGCTTCGTCATGGCGCACGCCAAGCTGCATCCAGATCACTTTCGGCAGCGGATCGAGCAGCAACACCTGGTCGACGATGCCGGGCACCGCCGCCGGGGCGCGAAAGATGTCGACCATATCGATCGGCTCCGGAATGTCGGCCAGCCTGGCATAGGTCATGCGGCCAAGGATTTCCTTGCCGGCCTGGCCAGGATTGATCGGAAACACCGAAAACCCCTTGGCCAGCAGGTATTTCAGCACGAAATAGCTTGGCCTGACGTCATTGGCCGAGGCGCCGACCATGGCGATGGTCTTCACCGAATTGAGGATGCCGCCGATGTAGGTGTTGTCGTAGCTATCGTGATTCATGCCTCGTCCTCATACAACGCCTCGGTGAGAAAACCATCCGGGTCATTGCTGAAATCGCGCAGCATGCGGAAATGGTCCGTGTCGCGAAAGTCGGCGAGCTCGAGCCCGAACCGGCTGATGCGGAACAGCCGCGCGCCGGGACAGGCCATCAGCAGCGGCGAGTGGGTCGCCATGATCACTTGCGCGGTGCCCGACTGGTCCATGCGCCGCAGCATCTTGAGCAGTTCGATCTGGCGCGACGGGGAGAGCGCGCTTTCGGGCTCGTCGAGGATATAGATGCCTTGCCTGCGGCAGCGTTCCTCGAAAAAGCGGATGAACCCCTCGCCATGCGACCATGACAGGAAATCCGGCGGCGCCTCGCCCGAATCCAGCGCTGCCTGATCCAGATAGCGGGCGACGGAATAGAAGGATTCGGCGCGGAAGAACCAGCCGGCGGTGACCTTCGGCAGCCAATGGCCACGGAACGTGTTCGCCAGCGCGGCGCCACTCTTGTCGATGGCGCCGGAATGGTCGACCGGCCTGTAGCCCTTGCCACCGCCGGCCTCGTCGTAACCGGCCAGCGCGCCGATCGCCTCGAGCAAGGTGGATTTACCGGTGCCGTTCTCGCCGACGATGATGGTGATCGGCGTGGTGAATTCGAGCTCGAAGGCGCGGCCGCGAAACAGCGGCAGGTTCCACGGGTATTTTTCCCAATCGTTCACGCGCTCGGGATCGAGCAGGACGCGTTTGAGATAGGGGGCCTTGAGCCGCGTCAGCTGCTTGCGGTGGGCCATCAATTGGTCAGCATCGCTGGGGCTGCATCATTCGGGCAGCGAAATCGTGCCGTCTTCCGCGATCGGAAAGGCCGGATTGTGCGCCACTTCCCAGACATGGCCGTCGGCGTCGGCAAAATAGCCGTACCAGCCGCCCCAGAAAGCACTTCCGGCCGGCTTGACGATGCGGCCGCCGGCTTTTTCCGCCATGGCGAGCACTTCGTCGACCTCGGCATCAGAGCGGGTGTTGTAGGCGAGATAGACGGCGGACGGCGCCCCGGTGAAGGAGACGCCGGAATCCTGCTCGGCGCTTTCGCGCGGGAACAGGCCGAGAATGACGCCCCCCATCTGGAAGAAGGCGACGCCTTCGGTGATGCCGGCATGCCGTTTCAAGCCCATCGCCTCGTAAAAGCGCACCGCGCGATCAAGATCGTCGGTCGCGATGGTGATGATGGAGATGCGCGGTTCCATGAGTGCGTCTCCCTTACTCGTCCGTCCATTCCGGCTTGCGCTTGCCGATGAAGGCGCCGATGCCCTCCTGCGCGTCGCGCGCCAGCATGTTCTCGACCATCACGCGGCCGGTATAGGCATAGGCGTCCGCCAGTCCCATCTCGGCCTGTGCGTAAAAGGCTTCCTTGCCCGTCTTCACCACCAAAGATGATTTGGAAGCAATGGTTTGTGCGTATTTGGTGACAATCTGATTCAGGTACTCGCGCGGCACGACGCGGTTGACCAGGCCGAAGTCCTTGGCGGTGGCAGCATCGATCGTCTCACCGGTCAAGAGCATCTCCATCGCCTGCTTGCGCGAGACATTGCGCGACAACGCCACCATCGGCGTCGAGCAGAACAGGCCGATATTGACGCCCGGCGTGCAGAAGGTCGCTTCGTGCGAGGCGATCGCCAGGTCGCAACTGGCGACCAGTTGCAGCCCGGCGGCCGTCGCCAGGCCGTCGACCTCGGCGATGACAGGCAGTGGATGCCGCACGATCGTCTGCATCAACGTAGCGCAAGCGGCAAACGTCTCTTCGAAGAAGGCCTTGCCGCGATCGGCGTCGGCACGCCGCGCGGTCATCTCCTTGAGGTCATGGCCGGCGCAGAACACCTTGCCTGCCGCCGATAGAACGATGACGCGCACGGCCTTGTCGGCCTTGGCGCGTTCGAGTTCCGCCGTCAGCGCCGCCATCACCGCCAGCGACAGGGCGTTGGCGGGCGGGTTGGCCAGCATGAGGCGTAGCACGCCCTTGTCCAGCCGGGTCGCGACCGGCCCCTCGACAGCGGCAGGCTTGATGGCAAGGATTTCGGCCATGGTTGAGGTCTCCGCGATTCCGCTCGGGCTGCCTGAGTATCAGGTACCGGACTATCTAATATCGGATCGGGTTTCGTCCAACACCGATTGCTTGCGCCAGAGGGACGGAGGTGTTGCAAGAAATACCGTCCTGCGCCCATACAGGCTTGGCACAGAACGAGAGCCCGACATGCCCGCCCAGACCAAACTCGAGCCGGTGCTGACCGCAGCACAAGTCAATACGCTGATGGAAACCGAGTTTCCGCAGCTTAACGAAAGAGTCGCGGCCTATGAGGCGATCGACGTTTTCCCGGGCGGCTGCATCGTGCGGCTCAATGCCGGCGAACAGCATTTGCGTCCCGGCGGCACCGTGTCGGGCCCTGCCCTGTTCACGCTGGCCGACATAGGCGGCTATGTCTGCGTGCTCAGCCATGCCGGGCCGGATGCGCTCTCCGTCACCACCAACCTCAACATCAACTTCGTCCGCAAGGCCGGGACAGGACCGATCGATGGCCACTGCCGCATCCTGAAGCTGGGAAAGAGCCTGATGGTGTTCGACATCGACATCGTCGCCGGCGAGGGCGGACACACGATCGCGCACGCGACGGGGACCTATTCGATCCCGCCGAAGCGATCCTGACGATTGAATTCCATTCAATGTGTATATATATGCGCATAGGTGATTTTTGCTCGAGCGAGACAGTCGTAAAATCGTGAAGCGCCTCAAGGAGGAAGGGTTCGAGCTCATTTCACGCGGCTCGCACAACAAATTTCGGAAAGGCGAGATCGTGTTGATTGTTCCGCACCCTGAGAAGGATCTGCCGACAGGTACAGCTCGCGCCATAGCCAAGCAGGCTGGTTGGATCAGGTAAGGGGATCGCAATGAAGAACTATTTCGCACTGGTCGACAAAGATCCGGACAGTGCCTTCGGCATACGCTTCCCTGACATTCCCGGCTGTTTTTCCGCCGCGGATGCAGCGGAAGACATCGTACCCAACGCCGTCGAAGCCTTGCAGTTATGGGCGGAGGACATGCCTGTTCCAGAACCGTCCAGCCACGAAGCGATTGTCGCCCTTCCCAATATCCGCAATGCGCTTGCCGAAGGCGGTTATCTGGTCTCGGTCCCCCTCATCGACAATGATAGCGCAGTCGTCAGGGCGAACGTGACTTTCGAGCGCGGCGTTTTGCGGGCGATCGACGCCGCGGCACGCGAGCGTGGCATTACGCGATCGGCGTTCCTTTCAAGCGCCGCTCGCCGGGAAATCGAAGCAAAGCATTGAGATCGTCCGGGAATCGATCGCAAATCGATGTGGTAAAATAATACCTTTTACACAAGCGCCTGTTTTTGCTTAATTTTTCTTGATATTCGGCTTTTCGATCGCCTTGACGCGCTCCCCACCCTCGCCTATAAGCCGTCACGAAGCAGCGGCCCGCAAAGGCCGCCGTTTTGTTATTGGCGGCGGGCAAGTGCTCATCGCCAATCCAAGCAACAAGAAACGCCTTCTCTATTGTTTTGGGGAAGGTCCAAACCGAGAGCAGAAAACATGACAACCTTTTCGCAGAAGCCTGCGGATGTGGTGAAGAAGTGGATCCTGATCGACGCCGAGGGTCTCGTCGTCGGCCGTCTCGCCACTGTCATCGCCAATCATCTTCGCGGCAAGCACAAGCCGACCTTCACCCCGCATGTCGACGACGGCGACAACGTCATCGTCATCAATGCCGACAAGGTGGTGTTCACCGGCAAGAAGTTCACCGACAAGGTTTATTACTGGCACACCGGCCACCCCGGCGGCATAAAGGAGCGCACCGCGCGCCAGCTGCTCGAGGGCCGTTTCCCCGAGCGTGTCGTCGAGAAGGCCGTTGAGCGCATGGTGCCGCGTGGCCCGCTTGGCCGTCGCCAGATGAAGAACCTGCGCGTTTATGCAGGTGCCGAGCATCCGCATGTCGCCCAGCAGCCAGAAGTCCTCGACGTGGCCAAGCTGAATTCCAAGAACAAGAAGGTCGCATAAGATGGCTGAGCTTTCCTCGCTCGCAGAACTGGGCGCCGCCACCGGCAACACCAATACGCAGGCCGCGGCACCCGTCCACGTCCAGAAGCTCGACAAGTCGGGCCGCGCCTATGCCACCGGCAAGCGCAAGAACGCCATCGCGCGCGTCTGGGTGAAGCCGGGTTCCGGCAAGATCGTCGTCAACGACAAAGAATTCGCGACCTATTTCGCGCGTCCGGTCCTGCAGATGATCCTCAACCAGCCGATCATCGCTTCGAACCGTGCGGGCCAGTACGACATCGTCGCCACTGTCGTCGGCGGCGGCCTCTCCGGCCAGGCCGGTGCTGTGCGTCACGGCATCTCCAAGGCGCTGACCTACTATGAGCCTGCGCTGCGCGCCGTGCTCAAGAAGGGCGGCTTCCTGACCCGCGACAGCCGCGTCGTCGAGCGCAAGAAGTACGGCAAGGCGAAGGCCCGCCGCTCCTTCCAGTTCTCGAAGCGCTAAGCGCTCCGCAGTTTGGACAATCGAAAAGGCCGCCTCCGGGTGGCCTTTTTGTTTGCGGCTCGGCAGTCACCCCACCCGCGCCTGCGGCGCGACCTCCCCATCAAGGGGAGGTAGAAGAGCGCGTGTCGGGATTCGTGACCGTCCAAAAACCTGGCGCCCTACCTCCCCTTGATGGGGAGGTCGGCGCAGAGCGCCGGGTGGGGTGATGGCGCCAGCGTCGGATTTCCTGGTTTTCCTAGTTGATGCTGGCGGTGCTGGCGGCCTCAACCGGCCGTACCTCATCGGAATAAGGCACGCGGTAGCCGTTCGCCGCCAGCCAGCCGATTGCCGCCTTCGGTTCGTCGGTCTGGATGATGGTGGCGCCGCGGTCGGCCCAAAAACCCCAGGCTTCACGCGGCAGGCTGGCCTGCACCGCCAGTTCGTCGCCACGGCCGCCGGCCAGGAAGCCGCCCGGCTTGCCAACGATGGCATAGGTGTCGGCCCAGATGTGCCAGTTGCCGCGCACCGCCGCCGCCCGCATGCGCGTGCTGAACAGCGGCCCGCCGGTCTCGGTAAGGGTCTGCGCGCCTGCCCGCCAGTTGATCAGCTCGATCGCGCGCGGCGCAAAAGCGTGGTCGACCGTCTCGGCGAAACCGGCATCATGCACCGCGTCATCGGCGATGATCGGCATGAACTGGACGCCGCCGATCGCAGCCATGGCGGCCTTTACCGCGGTGATCCTGCCCTGGTTCCACAGGTTCTCCTTGACGATGACCTGATCCGCCATGCCGAGATCGCGGGCCACCGCGATCATGCCCGGCAGGTCGCCGATCTCGAGCTTGTTGTCGAGGTTGATGAGGATCCTGTCCCTGGTCGCCATCAGCATTTCGCGCAGCGTCGAGACCGTCTCGCTGGTGACAGTGCCGGTGCCCTCGACCACCAGCCGGCAGGCCTTCAGTTCGGCCAGCGTGTAGTTGACCACCTCGCCCCTGCAGGTCGTGGTGCGGTCGAGCCAACTGTCATGCATCACGACGAACTCGCCGTCCTTCGAGCGCCTGATGTCGACCTCGACGATCTCGGCGCCCATGGCGATCGAGCCTTCGACAGCCGCGAGTGAATTTTCCGCATAGAGCGTCTTGCCGGCCTGCATGCTGCCGGCGCGATGCGCGGCCACCAGGACGTGGTCGCGCCACTGATTGGCGTGTTCGAAGCGGTCGAGGCTCGCCGGCCAAGGCCTGTCCGCAGGCGGCCGCGAGTGCCGTGGAAAACAGAACGCTCAGCCAGATGGTCCGCATCGAGAATCGCTCCTTGCCGGATCGAGATCCGGATAAGCGATGCCCGTGACATCCAGGTGAACGAAGCCGGCTAGCGGAATGCGTGCTGGCCGGTGCGTCAGAGGCGTTTCGCTCGCCGGCGAAACCATGCCATCGCCGGCATCTCGACGAAGCGCCAGGTGATCCAGGATAGCGCGATGGTGGCAGCGAGCATGAGAACGATCGCGGCTATCCCGACCCAACCGGCACCGAAACCGGTCGCAGGTTGGCCGCGCAGCACGATGTCGCCGACAAGGCCGAGGCCGAGCTTGCGCTCGACGAGCCCGGCGACATTGATCAGCCGCGCCTGGACGAAGATATGGACCATGTAGATCGAGTAGGACAGCGCGCCGAGCGTCAGCATGAACGGCGCCCTCAGCAGAGTTGAAATCCAACCGCCTTCGTGGGCGAACAGAAACAGCGCCAGCGCGAACACCAGTGGTGCCGCGATGCCAAAATCATTGCTGCCCGCCAGCGAGACAAAAAGAACGATGACCGCCACCATGACGATTTCGGCAAGGGTCCAGCTCATCCGTGGGCCGCTGCTGACGAGAACCTGTCGCGCCCCTGCAATGGAATCATGCTGAAACCAGGCCAGCACGGCGCCGAGCGAGAAGCCGTAGAAGCAGCGGATGAAGCCGAAATCATAGGACACATCCATATGATGCGTGGAGAAGCCGAGCAGGAACAGGGGCGCGGTGACGGCCGCGGCAACGAACCATATCCAGGCACGCGCGCCGGCGACGAAGACGACGCCAGCGAACAGGAGATAGGTGAAGAACTCCGCCGAAATGCTCCAGCTTGGTGCATTCCAGGTCAGTCGATCCTCGAAGCCGACACCTTGCAGCAGGAGAAGATTGGCAAGCAGGCTTTTCAGGTCGAACCCGCCGGTGAACGGAGCAGCGCCGGCGCCATGCAGTTGCGGCAGCATCAGCCGCAGCAGTTCGAACCCGGCAAAGGCCGCGAGCATGATGAAATGCAGGGGATAGATGCGGCCGAAACGCACCAGCGCGAAGCGAGCGACCTCATCCGGCTGGCTCAGGCGGTCGGCGTAGCTGCTGGCGATGACGAAGCCGGAAAGGACGAAGAAGAAGTCGACAAAAAGATAGGACGAACCGATGAAACGGCTCTGCGAGATCACCGAAGCGGTCGGGAAGTGAAACAGCGCCACCAGCAGGGCGCAGATGCCACGCCACGAATCGAGAACCAAGAAGCGTTCGCCGGCGATCGTGCCGGCGTGGGTCGACACCACGGCACGGGACGGATTAAGAAACGCTGTTTGCGTCATGATGGTACAAATCCTGTCTTGCCGTGGCACCCGGGTGGCGCCGTTTCGTCTCCCCAAGCTGTGACTGGCATCTTCCGTGCCGGTTCTGTAGTTGTTGCACCCCGATGAAAACCGAGGACCAGTAATGGCGACCAAGACCATCGACCATGCCTTCACAGCCCGCTCCAAAACGGGCGCTGCGTTCGAGCCGACCTATTCCGGCGCGCTGTCGTTCATGCGGCGCAAATACACGAAGAACGTGAAGGGCGCGGACGCGGTCGTGTGGGGCATTCCGTTCGACGCCGCCGTCACCAACCGGCCAGGCGCGCGCTTCGGGCCGCAGGCTATACGCCGTGCCTCGGCGATCCTCGACAACGATCCCCAATACCCGTTTTCGCGCGACCTGTTCGAGCACCTCGCGGTGATCGATTATGGCGATTGCCTGCTCGATTCAGGCAACCACCAGAAGACGCCGGGCACGATCGAGCGCGAAGCGGCCAAGATCCTGAAGTCCGGCGCCTTCTTGCTGACGCTAGGCGGCGACCATTTCGTCACCTGGCCGCTGCTCAAGGCGCATGCCGCAATCCACGGGCCGCTCGCCCTGGTGCAGTTCGACGCGCATCAGGACACCTGGGAGGACGACGGCAAGCGCATCGACCACGGCTCCTTCGTCGGCCGCGCGGTCAAGGAAGGCATCATCGATCCCGACCGGTCGATCCAGATCGGCATCCGCACCCATGCCCCCGACACGTTCGGGATCAAGATTCTCCATGGCCATGAAATCGAGGAGATGCGCGCGTCCGACATCGCCTACGCCATCGTCGACCGCACCGGCGGCAAGAAGACATATCTGACATTCGACATCGACTGCCTTGATCCGGCCTATGCGCCCGGCACCGGCACACCGGTTGCAGGCGGGCCGTCCTCGGCGAAGATCCTATCGACGCTGCGGCAGCTCAACCAGGTCGATATTGTCGGTGCCGATGTCGTGGAGGTTGCGCCGGCCTACGATCACGCCGATATAACGGCGATTGCCGGCTCGATGGTGGCCATGCAGTATCTCGGCCTGCTGGCGGAGCGAAAGGCCCGGCTCGAAGAGCTGAACAACGGCAACCACAACGGTGCCGCGGTGAATCATGGTAACGGCATATAGTCTTGAGATTTCAGGGAATTTGATCAGGCAATGAAACCGAAAATCTTCATCGACGGCGAGCACGGCACCACCGGCCTGCAGATCCGGGCGCTGCTTGCCGAGCGCGGCGACCTCGAGATCATTTCCATTCCCGCCGAGCGCCGCAAGGAAACGGCCGCACGCGCCGAATTCCTCAATGCCGCCGATATCGCGATCCTGTGCCTGCCGGACGACGCGGCGAAGGAAAGTGTCTCGCTGATCATCAATGACACCACCAAGGTCATCGATGCGTCGACCGCGCATCGCGTGGCCGAAGGCTGGGCGTATGGTTTTGCTGAAATGGACAGGGATCAGGCGAAGACGATCGCTTCGGCCAAGCGTATCGCCAACCCCGGCTGCTGGCCGCAGGGACCGATCGCGACGCTGCGGCCGCTGGTCACCGCCGGCCTGCTGCCGGCGGATTTCCCGGTCACCGTTAACGGCATTTCGGGCTATTCGGGCGGCGGGCGTCCGATGATCGAGGATTATGTCACCAAGGGCGAGGATGCTTCGGAGTTCCTGCCCTACGGCCTCACCCTGCAGCACAAGCACGTGCCGGAATTGCGGGCCTATGCGAAGCTGTCGCATGACCCGATCATGCAGCCGGCGGTGGGCAATTTCGCCCAAGGCATGATCACCGTGGTGCCGCTGCAGCTCGGCGGCCTCGACCACGTGCCGAGCGGTGCCGAGCTGCATGCCGCGATTGCCGACCATTTCGCCGCGATCAAGGGTGGCGTGGTCGAGGTGGCGCCTTACGCGCATCTGGAGCGCATGCCGGAAATCGATCCGGAGATTTACAACAGCACCAACCGCATGAAGGTCTACGTCTTTGCCAACGACAAACGCGCGCAGGCACTGCTGCTGGCGGTCTACGACAATCTCGGCAAGGGCGCGTCGGGTGCTGCCGTCCAGAACATGGACCTGATGCTCGGGCTCTAAAGCGCGTCTATGCATGTCGTTCTCTCAAAACCGGGCCACTTTTGAGCGACATGCATTAATGGACGCACCAGCCATCCCGGCGCGCTGGAAGGTCAGCGCGCCAGAACTCATCGCCGAGACGCTTTCGAGCCGCATCTGGAAGGTGCGGCGCGAGGACGGCTCGCCGGCCGTCGTCAAGGCGCTCAAGCCTTTCGACGACGTCGCCGACGAGTTGCGCGGCGAGCACTTCCTTGCCTGGCGGCGCGACGAAGGCGCGGTGCGCCTGCTTGGCCGCGACGGTCACAGCATGCTGCTCGAATTTGCCGGCGAAACACTGCTTTCCAAGGTTCTCGATGAGCAAGGCGACGAAATCGCCACCGAAATCGCCGCCGAGGTGATGGCAAGGCTGCTCTCGCCATCGAAGCACTCCTTCCCGTCCGAGCTTCAGCCGCTCAGGGAGCGGTTCGCCAGCCTTTTCAAGAAAGCCGCAACCGATCGCGCCAACGGCCACGGCAGCCTGTATGTCGAGGCTGGCGAAATTGCCGAACGGCTGTTGTCCAACCCTCACGATGTCAGGCCGCTCCACGGCGACCTGCACCACGAGAACATGCTGCATGGCCCGCGCGGCTGGCTGGCTATCGATCCGAAGGGCGTGCTCGGCGACCCCGGCTTCGACGCCGCCAACATGTTCTACAATCCGCTCGATCGTGATGCACTCTGCCTCGATCCGGAGCGGATCGCGCATATGGCCGAAGTCTTTGCCATGACGCTGAAGCAGACACCCGCAGCGATGCTGGACCACGCCATCGCCTATGGCTGCCTGTCCGCGGCCTGGCATCACGAGGACGACAATGCGGTCGAGGAGAACCGCGAACTGTCGATAGCCGCGGCGATCCGGACGGTGCGAGCCACCTTCTAAGTCCGCGGACGGTAGCGCTAATCGCCTGCCGACGCCGATAAGGCTGCCAAGGCAGCCCCAGAGCCAGTCCACCCCGTCCGCCGCATGCGCCAGGCGGAATTCGACGGCGAGAAGACCTCGCGGTCCAACGAATTCTGGATGTGATCGACCGATCGGCTCGAGATCAGGTCCGGAGCGCAACCTGGTGCGGCAGGGGGTAAGCACCCTTGGTGCCGCGCCAATGCGCGGCGGCAAAGCCCAGCACGATCAGCGCCAAACCCTGGTGCGTCAGCGCCATATGCAGCGGCACCTGCATCAGCAGCGTACCGATGCCGATCGAGGCCTGCACCAATACCAGCACAAACAGCAGCGTCGCGCGGCGCGCATGGGTTGAGCCCGGCAGCCGCCGACGCGTCGCGATCATGTGCCAGAGAGCGACGGCGAAGACCGTGTAGGCACCGAGCCGGTGGACGAACTGCACCGTCTTCGGGCTCTCGAAGAAATTGCGCCATGCCGGCTCGAGGATCAGCAGATCGCCCGGGATTATCCTGCCGTCCATCAGCGGCCAGGTGTTGTAGCTCATGCCGGCGTCGAGGCCGGCGACCAGGCCGCCGAGATAGATCTGGATCAGCGCCAACAGCACGAGGAAGCCGGCCAGGCGCTGCGTCGAGCGATCGGCGGCGGGTTCGGAATGCGGCGCCAATCCACGCGCCACGACCATGGTGGCGGTGAAGATCAGCGCCGCCAGCGTCAGGTGCGTCGCCAGCCTGTACTGGCTCACCGACACGCGGTCGACCAGGCCCGAGGCCACCATCCACCAGCCGATCGCCCCCTGCAAACCACCGAGGAGCAGAATGCCGACCAGCTTAGGCCCGAGGCCGCGCTCGATGCGGCGCGTCGCCCAGAGGGCCAGCAGCGGCACGGCAAAGACCAGGCCGACGCTGCGTGCCAGCAGGCGATGTGCCCATTCCCACCAGAAGATCGACTTGAACGCCTCGATGCTCATCCCCTTGTTGAGCTCGGTGTATTGCGGGATCTGCTGGTAGCGCTGGAATTCCTCTTGCCACTCGGCGTCGTTGAGCGGCGGGATGACGCCATGGATCGGCTGCCATTGCGTGATCGACAGGCCGGACTCGGTAAGGCGGGTGGCGCCGCCGACCAGCACCAGCGCGAACAGAACCAGAAGCACGACATAAAGCCAGCCGCGCAGCAGTGCGCGGTTGTGCAGGTCGCGGTCGCGGGCCACGTACGGCGCGGCGGCTGAAATGGCAGCCATGATCTATTCCCGGCAGGTTGAGGTCGCGGATTGGTGGACCATCGCACCCGTGCTGGCAAGACCGTCCGGCGCGGCACGCCGTCGCGCCATCCGCCGCGGGTTGCGCGTGCCCCGCGTTCGGCTTAAGCGAGTGCAATCAACGAGGCCAAGCCATGCCCATTCGCCTGAAAAAGCTGATCGGAATGTTCCTGCTGGTGGCACTGGTCATCATCTATGCGCTGGTCGCATCGATCTTCGCGGTCGCCCGGCTGTCGGAGTCCGGTGCGCTGGTGCAGTTCCTGTTCTTCCTGCTCAGCGGCCTGCTCTGGGTGCTGCCGGCGATGGGCATCATCAAATGGCTGATGCTGGAGCCGCGGGCCAAGCGCTGAGCTTTGGCCTGGGCTTAGCCAGGCAAACCGTCAGATCGTCACAACCATCTTGCCGGCATTGGCGAGCGGCGTCGTCACGCCCGACAGCATGGTGCGGATGTGGGCGAGGCTCTGGTAGCGGCCGTTGACCGAGAGGCGCGGTAAGGCATGCGGGAAGCCAGCGTGCTCGGCGCGCAGCACGCCGTGGCGGGTCGTCACCGCGGAGGCATAGCCGGCATCACGGGCAAAGCCCACTTCGCGGCAGCCGGCGGCACTGGCATAGCCATAGGGGTAGGCGAAATGACGGGGCTCGGCGCCAAGCTCAGCCCCCAACATGTCCTTCACAGCGCCGATCTCGTGCCGTGCGCCGGCCTCGGAAAGCCGCTTCAGATTGCTGTGATTGATGGTGTGGGCACCGATCGTCACCAGCGGGTGCGCCGCGATGGTGCGGATCTCATCCCAGTTCATCAACGTGCGCCGGCGCGACGCATCCACGTCGATGCCATTTGCACTGGCCAGTTCGCGCAGCACGGTCCGCAAGTCTTCCTCGCGAACTTCGGTGGTGAAGTAGGTGTGCAGCCGGGCGATGGCCTGGTGTTTCCTGGCGGGGGTCTTGCAAGCGATCAGCACCGGGCCGTTCGAGGTCGCCAAGGTCAGGCTGTCGGACGCGTTGACGATGTCCTCGACCACGTCCCACCACAGATCGGCGGTGCCGTCGATCAGCCCCGGCGCGACATAGATGGTGATCGGCGCGCCGTGCTTTTCCAGCACCGGCAGAGCCTCGGTCAAATTGTCCCGGTAGGCGTCGTCGGCGGTGATGGTGGCGAACCGGCCACCCTTGCCGCCTGCCTTGATGCGCTCGATCGCCTCGTCCATCGAAACGAAGGCATAGCCGCCCGCCTTCATGTCGGCGATCATGGCGTCGAGGAAGTTGGGCGAGATGTTGAGGTGCCGGTTGACGCTATCGGGCTTTTCGGGCGTCGCCGTCACGCGGTGCAGCATCAGGATGGCGCCGATGCCGCCGACAAACGGCCTGGCTAGTGGTGCAAGGCCGGTATAGCGGGCGACGTTGAGCGCCAGTTTCCGGATTGCCTCCCCGCCGTCGATCATTCATTCACCTTTTGCGCCTAGGCTGATCCAAGCACAGAATACGCCTGAGCGAACCCCAAATCGGGATCAATACGCCCTAAGGATTGAGGTATGGTTGACGCATCGGCGTCATTTGACGGCAATCGGCTCACGGCGACCGAAGCCTCGCCACGGGCCCTGCCGAAAGATGCCGCGGGGCTGTCGGTCTGGGTTGCCGGCGCCGAAGCGCTCGCGGCCTATGCGGGGTTCTGCCGCTCTGCGCTCTGCGCTCCGGCACAGGGCGCGATATGGATCCTGAACTGGGCCGCGCAGGTCAGGCCCGATCCGATCGTCGCGACGCTCGCTCTCGAAGGCAAACCGGTCCTGGCGCTGGCGCTGGAGGTGACCCGCCGCGGCCCGTGCCGGGTCGCCCGCTTCATGGGCGGCAGGCACGCCAACGGCAATTTTGCCGCCGCCGACCCGCAATGGCTGGCCAGGGCGGATGTCGCGGCCATCCGGACGTTGCTTGCCGCCATTGCCAGGGCGCGCCCCGACATCGATCTCATCGCGCTGGAACGACTGCTGCCCGATCTCGACGGCGTCGCCAATCCATTGGCATCGCTCGATCATTTTGCCAGCCCCAACCTTGCGCTGGCCGTCGATCTCGACGGCGGCTTCGACGCGTTGCTGGCGCGTGCGAGCGGCAAGCGCAAACGCAAGAAGCATCGCTCGCAGACACGCAAGTTCGAGGCCGTCGGCAGCCATCGGCGCATCACGGCCGCCACGCCGGACGAGGTGGACAGGCTGCTCGACGCCTTCTTCGAAATGAAGGAATCCCGCTTCCGCAAGATGGGCATTGCCAACGTCTTCGGCGACGACCACACGCGCGCTTTCTTCCGGGCATTGTTCGGCCAAGCCCTGGCCGAACAAAAACCCTCCTTCGTGCTGCACGGGCTGGAGGTTGCCGGCAGGCTGCGCGCCGTCACCGGATCGAGCTTTTTGGGCAAACGCGTGATCTGTGAGTTCGGAGCGATCTCCGAGGACGATCTCGCTCACACCAGTCCCGGCGACTTCCTGTTCTTCGACAACATCCAGGAAGCCTGCGAGACCGGCTTTGAGGTCTATGATTTCTCCGTCGGCGACGAGCCCTACAAGCGGCTGTGGTGCGATATCGAAACGCGGCATTTCGAGGTGCTGGTCCCGCTGACGCTGAAGGGCCGCGCGCTGGCACAGGGGCTTCGCCAGGGCACGCGACTGAAGGCTTTCGTCAAGAACAGCCCGGTGGTCTGGAAGCTGACCAAGATGCTGCGCCGCAAGGCCGCTGGACAGCCGGCGCCCGCCGCCGTCGAAGACGACAGCTAGGCTTGCCGCGGCTTGCTTCGGAGGGCCTCGACCTCGAAGCATGACGCCGATGCAAGCGACTGGCCAAGACCGGTCATCTCTGCTGAAATCCTTCGACCACAACCTCGCTGCGAAATGAGCATCATGAAGCCGACCATCCGCGCGCTGTCGCTTCAAGAACTGGCGGTCCTCGTCGACTGGGCGGCTGCCGAGGGCTGGAATCCCGGCCTTGAAGATGCCGCGATGTTCAAGGCAGCGGATCCAGAGGGCTTCATCGGTGCCTTTGTCGGAAACGAAATGGCCGCTGCGATCTCGGCTGTGGCCTATGGGCACGATTTCGGTTTCATCGGTCTCTATATCTGCCGTCCGGACATGCGCGGCAAGGGTTACGGCAAGATGGTGTGGACCGCGGGCATGGACCGGCTGGCCGGGCGCACCATCGGGCTCGATGGCGTCGAGGAGCAGCAGGCCAACTACCAGAGCAAGGGATTCACGCCGGTCTACGAAACCATCCGCTACAGCGGGCGCCCCACAGCCGCGTCCATCGGCGCCGAGCGGCCTCGCATGGTGACGGCGCAACTGATGCCCGACATCATCGCCTATGACGCACTTTGCTTTCCCGCATCCCGGAGTTCCTTCCTGCGGCGATGGGTGCAGCCGCCGCACCATGCGCTGGCGGCGATCACACCGGGGGGAATGGCGGGCTACGCGGTGGCGCGATCCTGCCGCAGCGGCTTCAAGATCGGCCCGCTTTTCGCCGACGACATGCAGACCGCGGTCGGATTGCTCGAGGAACTGGCGAGCATATGCGAGGATGGCGACCTGAACATCGACGTACCGGCCACCCAGGTGGATTTCATCGCGGCACTCGGCGCGGCGGGTTTCTCACCGACCTTCACCACCGCTCGCATGTACAAGGGCCCGCCGCCGAAGCTCGACGCCAACAGGATATTCGGCGTGACGACGCTTGAACTCGGATAGTCCGAAGCCTGCCTCCGGACAGCGGTTCCTTCAGGCGGCGGAACGGCGTCCCGGGGTACCCGGCGGTTCGTGGCCGATCGGCGTCACCAGCGTCACATCCGGGTAGCCGTTCTCGATCAGCTTGACCGCGGCCTGCGCCACCTCGTCGTCGGGCTCGAGCATGGACAGGAACACCTCGGTGGCATCGCCGCCCAGACGGCTGATGCCTTGTGCGTCGGCCGGTCCGCATTCGACCACCACCAGATCATAGGCCGTGGTCAGCGACTGCATGATGATCGGCAGCCGGTCGGCGGCGCGCATGGCGCGGACCGGATCGGCGGTGCCGACCGGAATGACGTGGCAGTCGGAATAGAGATCGGCATGGATCACGTCGCTGAACTGCGCCTGCGAAGCGAGCAGATCGGTGATGCCGGGGAAAAGCCCGCTGTCCAGCATTGGCCGCGAGGCGGCGCCCGAGGCGGTGAGGTCTAGCAGCAGGACGCGCAGGCCGGCGTCGGAAACCTCGCGCGCCACCAGGATCGCCGATGCGGCCGCCTCGTCGCCTTCGGGCGAAACGAATATGGCGCGCGCGGCCCCGCTCGCGATCAGCTTTTCAGCCGCCTTCTCGATGTCGATCTCGCCGAGCACCGAGCGCGGCCGCGCCGCCACAACAGGCTCGGGCTCTGGCACGGATTCAGTCTCGGCGACAGGCTCGGCAGCTGGCCGCGCCTCCGGATCCGAGATCGTTTCGGGGGGCCATGGCGTCTCGGCGGCACGGTTGGCGGGCTCGCTGGGGATCAGCGGTTCCAGGCGGCCGGATGGCTCGGAGCGAGCTGTCGCCGGCATCGCCACCTCATCGATCGGCTCGAAACGGGCGCCACTGGCCGGGCGCATGGCGCGGCCCGAAAAGAGTTCCTGCAACAGCGTGAGCACCGCCATCAGCAGCAGCGAGGCCGCGAAGGCCGCGCCGACGATCGGCCCGATCTTGGGGAAATAGGCTTCCGAAGGCACCGAGGCCTTCGAGACGATCCTGGCGTCGACCGGCAGATATTTGCGATCCTGGCGCGAAGCCGCCTCGCGGTAGTTGGTGAGATAAAGTTCGAGCTGCTGGCGCTTGGCCGCCGCATCGCGCTGCAATGCGTCGAGATCGACCTGCTGTTCACCGGCCTGGGCCGACGCCGCCTTCAACGTGTTGACGTCGGCGACAAGCTGGTTCTCACGGGCCTTGGCGGTCTCGGCCTGCATCAACAGGCCCTTCATCACCTTCTGGGCCTCGCTGCGGATCTGTGCGTCGAGATCGGACAGCTGCGATTTCAGCGCGCGAATGCGCGGATGATTGTCGAGCAGCGTCGTCGACAGATCGGCGATGTTGGTGCGCAGTTCGACCTGACGCTCGCGCAGACGCTGGATCAGGTCGGATGACAGAACTTCCGGCACCGCGTCCAGCGAGCCGCCATTCTGCAGCGCCTTGCGCACACCGTCGGCTGTCGCTTCGGCCGCGGCGCGATTGGCGCGCACTTTCGACAGTTCGCTCGACAATTCCGAAAGCTGCTGGGTGGCGAGCACCGAATTGTTGCCGCCCATCAGAAGATCGGACTGCGCGCGATAGGACGCGACCTTCGCCTCGGCATCCTTGACCTGCCGCTGCAGGTCGGCGATCTCCGGCGCCAGGAAGTCGGCGGCGGCGTTGTTCGATTCGAGCTTTGCCGCGCCTTGGCCGGCAATATAGGCGGCGGCAATGTCGTCGGGTATGGCGGCCGCGAGCTTCGAATCCTCCGATGAGAACTCGATGGCGATGATGCGGGTCTTCTCGACGCCATAGACGTTGAGCTTTTCGTGCATTTTCTTGAGCACGCGCTCTTCCGTCGGAATTTCCATCGGATCGCTTTTCAGTCCGACCAGGACCAAAAGGCGGCTCAGCGGCGACATGTCGAGCGCATCGTTGAACTCGGGCAGTTTCTCCAGGCCAAGCTTCTGCGCGACCTGCTTGAGGATTTCGTTGGAGGAAATGATCTGGACTTGGGTGGCGACGCCCTGTTCATCGAGAATCGGCTTGTCGGTGTCGCTGTTGTTGCTGGCCGGCCGCGTGTATACGGATTCGCGCGGCACGATCTCCACCTGCGTCTCCGCCTTATAGTGCCGGGTTGCCAGCGACGCCAAGGCGAAGGCCAGCCCCGTCACCACCAGAACGACAAGCACTGTGCGCAGCCAACGCCTCGCCAGGCTGGCGAAGAGCTGCTTGAGGTCAACATCGACATCTGCGGCCGCGGACTGAACGGACATGCATCCCTACTCCGAAACTGGGTCAGGATGCACCGTAAACAACTATGGTAACTCAGCCGTTAAGACCAAGGTAAGCTCTCGTTAGGACTTGCTGGCGAGCGGCAAGAAAAAAACGATAAAATATCAAAATCCTTGCCGGCGCGGACGGTATCGGCCGGCTCCTTTACCGGCCATTAACCCTAACAGGATGATAACGAGCCTCGATATCAGATGTTTGCTGCGACGCCGCAGCGGCCAGTCGAAGGTACGTGTCCGGTCATGAAAAGCACTGCTTCCCTCTTTCGCGCGCTGCTTGCCGTATCGATGCTTGCCGGCTGCTCCAGCTACCGGCCGACGCCGGCGGCCTTCCATGAGGTCCTCGACCAACCCTATCGTCTCGGCGCCGGCGACCGCGTCCGCGTCACGGTGTTCGAACAGGACGGGCTGACCAACACCTACAGCGTCGACCAGTCCGGCTATCTCTCTTTCCCGCTTGTCGGCGCCATACCTGCCCGTGGCCACACCGCGCAGCAGATGGAAAAGGAGATCGCCGACAAGTTGCGGCAAGGCTATCTTCGCGATCCCGATGTCTCCGTCGAGATCGATCGTTACCGGCCGATCTTCGTCATGGGCGAAGTGGGCGCCGCTGGCCAGTATTCCTACGTGCCCGGCCTGACCGTGCAGAAGGCCATCGCCATTGCCGGAGGCTTCACACCGCGCGCCAACCAGGAGAGCGTCGACATCACCCGCGACATCAACGGCAAGGTGATGACCGGCCGCGTGGTCACCTCGGATCCACTGCTGCCCGGAGATACCGTCTACGTCCGCGAACGACTGTTCTGACTGGCACCACGTGGCGGACAAGCTCAGGATCGTCCACTGCTTTCGTTCACCCGTTGGAGGAATTTTCCGGCATGTGCGCGACCTGACCGAAGCCCAGGTCGCCGCCGGCCATATGGTCGGCATCGTCTGCGATTCGACCACCGGCGGCGAATTCGAGGAGCGCCTGTTCGAGCAGATGAAGGACGTGCTGGCGCTCGGCATCCATCGCACGCCGATGCAGCGCCATGTCGGCCTGGGCGACCTCGCCTCGGCCCGGCGCACCTACAGGATCATCAAGGAATTGAAGCCGAACGTTCTGCACGGGCATGGCGCCAAGGGTGGTGCCTATGCCCGTCTGTTCGGCTCATTGTTGCGGGTATCAAGGTCTCGCGTAGCCCGCCTCTATTCGCCGCATGGCGGCTCTCTCCACTATGACGAGAGCACCGTCACCGGAAAGCTGTTCTTCGCGCTCGAGCGCATCATGGCGCGCTTCACCGATTGCCTGTTGTTCGTCTCCGACTACGAGCGGCTGACCTATCGCAGGAAGGTCGGCGAGCCGCCGATCCCGAACACGCTGGCCTACAATGGACTTCGCGCCACCGAATTCGAACCGGTTGTCCCCAGCGCCGACGCGGCGGACCTGCTCTACATCGGCATGATGCGGGACCTCAAGGGACCCGACATCTTCATCGATGCCCTCGCCCTCGCCGGACCCCGGCTCGGCCGCGCGCTGAGCGCGGTGATGGTGGGCGACGGCGACGACCTGCCGCGCTACCACGCACAGGTGAAGCGTCTCGGTCTTGAAGGCCATGTCCGCTTCCTGCCGCCGATGCCGGCCCGGGAGGCGTTTGTGCTGGCGGCGCTCGTCGTGGTTCCCTCGCGCGCCGAAGCCATGCCCTACATCGTGCTGGAAACGCTTGCCGCGGCAAGACCCATGATCGCTACCTCCGTCGGCGGCATACCGGAGATTTTCGGGTCAAACTCCCCTGCCCTGATCCGACCCGACCCGACCGAACTCGCCGACAAGATGAGCCAGGCGCTGACCGATCTTGCCGCCTACAGCAAGCTGATGCCCGACGATGCCAGCCTCAGGTCGCGCTTCGGAGCCGACGTCATGGCCGCCGAAATCGAGAAGGCCTACTTCGCCGCGCTCGACAAGTAGGCTCAGGCCCTTCCAAAGCCATGCGTTGTTTCAAGGGTTTCTTAGCTCTCTTTTGCTAATCACCCTGGGGAAGCTTGCGGACTGTTCCATGAATGAGATCGACCCCGCGCGCCGCTTTTCACCAGAAGCAGTGCGTAAACTCGACATCCCGGCCGATGGCAATGTGCCCGGCGGCATGAACGACGTTGCCCGGCAGGTCGCCTCGCAGTACCGGCGGGACACGATGTCGCCGATCATGGTCAGCGGTGTCCTGCGCATGGTCGAATTCGGGGTGCTTCTGGTTTCGGGGCTCTGCGTCTATTTCCACTATGTCGGGTTCTTCAACTATCTCGCCTGGCAATATCCGCTGACGATCGCCGCCGCGTCATTCCTGGCCGTGGTGCTGCTCGACGTCACCGACTGCTACCAGGTCGTGTCCCTGATGCGGCCCATCGCCAATTTCGGCCGCATCCTGCTGGTCTGGGCCGGCGCCTTCGCGCTGATGGCCTTGACGGCCTTCGCCATGAAGATGTCGCAGGACTATTCGCGCCTGCTGTTCGGCACGTGGTTCGTCGTCGGCTTCGTCTGCCTCTTCAGCCTCAGGCTGGTGATGTCGCGGCTGATCCGGCGCTGGGCACGCGATGGCCGCATGGAGCGGCGCGCCGTCATCGTCGGTGGCGGCAAGGCGGCGGAAGTCCTGATCCGCTCGGTCGAGAAGCAGCCCTACAACGACATCCGCATCTGCGGCATCTTCGATGACCGCAACGACAAGCGCTCGCCGCCGCTCGTCGCCGGTTATCCCAAACTCGGCACCATTTCCGAGCTGATCGAATTCGCCCGCATCGCGCGCATCGATATGCTGATCGTGTCGCTGCCGCTGACCGCCGAATCGCGCGTGCTGCAGCTTTTGAAGAAACTGTGGGTGCTGCCGGTCGATATCCGCCTGTCCGCGCATTCCAACGCGCTGCAGTTTCGCCCGCGCGCCTACTCCTACATCGGCTCGGTGCCGATGCTCGACATCTTCGACAAGCCGATCAACGACTGGGATTCGGTCGCCAAGCGCGCCTTCGACATCATCTTCAGCCTGATCGGCATCGTCGTGTTCTCGCCCGTGATGCTGGCCACCGCCATCGCCATCAAACTCGACAGCAAGGGGCCGGTGCTGTTTCGTCAGAAGCGGCATGGTTTCAACAACGAGATCATCGAGGTCTACAAGTTCCGCTCGATGTACACGGACCGGTCGGACCCGACCGCCAAGCAGACGGTGACCCGCAACGACCCGCGCGTCACCCGTGTTGGCCGCTTCATCCGCAAGACCTCGATCGACGAATTGCCGCAGTTCTTCAACTCGCTTTTGGGCTCGCTGTCGCTGGTCGGTCCGCGCCCGCATGCGATCGCCGCGCAGTCGCACAACCTTCTCTACAACGAAGTGGTCGACGGCTATTTCGCCCGCCACAAGGTCAAGCCCGGCGTCACCGGCTGGGCGCAGATCAATGGCTGGCGCGGCGAGATGGACACCAACGAGAAGATCCGCATGCGGACCGAATACGACCTTTACTACATCGAGAACTGGTCGCTGCTGTTCGATCTCAGGATCCTTTTCCTTACACCGATCCGCTTGCTCAACACGGAAAACGCCTATTGAGCGCGACCTCCTTCGAGCTGCCGCAGGCCGCCGTCAACGCCAAGCTGATCGCGATGATCTCTTCGGGGGCGGTCGTGCTGGGCATCCTGCTGTCCGGTTTCGTCATCAGCGAACCGGCGCCCTATGAACTCTACATGGCCGGGCTGATCGCCATCTGGGCTCTTTTCGGCCTCAGGATTTCCCGTGCGGCCCTGCCGCTGCTGGTGCTGCTGGTGACGATGAACATCGGCGGCATGATTTCGATGACGCAGATGGCGGATCTCGCCAACACGCCGCTCTACCTTGCCGTGTCCCTGTTCCTCGCCTTCAGCGCGGTGTTCTTCGCCTCGGTGACAGCCACGCAGCCAGGCCTCTATCGGCCGATCTTCATTGCCTATGTGATCTCCGCTGTGATGACCTCGCTGCTCGGCATAGCAGGCTATTTCCATGCCTTCCCCGGCGCCGAGATGTTCACCAAATACGACCGCGCCGCCGGCGCCTTCCAGGACCCGAACGTATTCGGGCCATTCCTGGTGCTGCCCGGCATCTACCTGCTCTATTTGATCCTGACCGGCTCGGTTTCGCGCATGCCGCTGCTGGCGGTGCCGCTGCTGATCATCACCGCCGGCATCTTCTTCTCGTTCTCGCGCGGCGCCTGGGGCATGTTCGCGGTTTCGGCGGTGCTGCTCACCGGCTGCCTGTTCCTGCAGAGCGCCAGCGGCATGTTCCGGCTGCGCGTGGTGATCATGACCGTCGCCGCGCTGTCGCTGCTGACGATCGCCATCATCGTCATCCTGCAGCTGCCCGGGGTGTCGGAAATGTTCTCCAACCGCGCGCACCTCGAACAGAGCTACGACACCGCCCGCCTCGGCCGCTTCGCCCGCTACGCGATCGGTTTCCAGATGGCGATGGAGCATCCGTTCGGCATCGGGCCGCTGGTCTTCGGCACGATCTTCGGCGAGGACACGCACGACATCTGGCTGAAGATGCTGATGGACTATGGCTGGCTCGGCTTCGTGTCGTTCCTGACGCTCGTCCTGTGGACGATCGCCGCCGGGTTCCGCATCCTGCTGCGCGACCGGCCGTGGCAGCCCTATCTCTTGTGCGCCTATGTCGCCTTCATCGGCAATGTCGGGCTTGGCACCTTCATCGACATCGACCACTGGCGCCATATGTACCTGCTGCTCGGCCTGATCTGGGGCGCCATCGCGCTCGAATACCGCCATCAGCGGTTGTTGCGGCCGGTATTGCGCGGCTCACCGACACCTGCGATCGCGGCAACATAATAAACGCCGAATTTCGGTTGACCCGAGCGGGGTTATCACGATACATCGCGACCGGTCCGGAGTGTAGCGCAGCCCGGTAGCGCACTTGACTGGGGGTCAAGGGGTCGTCGGTTCGAATCCGGCCACTCCGACCATTATTTCCTTGCAATCCCTAGTTTTTGTCGAAGGTGCCGGAAGGCGCCTTTCTCCAAACCGACCGATATCGCTTAGCGGAGCCAGACAATGGCTGATGGACAATGCGCCGTATTAGCTAATGCCACCACTCGTCGTTACCCGCCGCAGCTATGCAGTATTGCGAGTGCGACGGAAGCGATAATAGGTAAAAGCTTAAACACCTCTTCACGAGAGAGGTACCACCATGGCCGGCTCGGCTTTTTGGAAGGGCGCACATAAATCTCCATTGAAAAAAATTCATGAAGATCATTCCGGTGCGATTTCTTATGTGTCGCGATTCTCACCCCCCCTTGCAAGAGCACGTCTAACGGATTATTTAGGAATCTGGTTCGTGCGACTTGAAATATTTGCTAAGCAATTGATTTTTCTTAATTAACAACTGATTTTCATCACCCGCTATTCACAGGCTGATGCGGGTTGGATTCAGATTCGTACTAGCCGCTTGTCGAGCACCTACCGTAAACCTTGGAAACGCTACGCAAAAATTGCTTGGCGATCGCACTCCATGGCCATGCATCGAACCGATGGAGGCCTTAAGCATCGCTTGTTTCAGAATTGAATTCGGCGCCTATCCCTGGCAGACATCGACCCACTCGGCACCTGTAAGCTCAACCATCCTCCGCGGCGCAATCCGCACGGCGGCGTTGGTGGCGCCTGCTGCAGGCACAACCTCTTCGAATTCGCGCAGCGACACGTCGCAATAGACCGGCAGCGGCGCCGGCAGGCCGAACGGGCAGACACCGCCGACCGGATGGCTCGTGGCGGCGACGACTTCCTCCGCGTCCAGCATGCGCGGCTTGCCGGCGAACTGATCCTTGAATTTGCGGTTGTCCAGCCTTGCGATGCCGCTGGTCACAACCAGCATGGTGCGGTCGCCGACTCGAAGGCAGATCGTCTTGGCGATCTGCGCCGGCAAGACGCCATGCGCCTGCGCCGCCAGCGTCACGGTCGCCGAACTCGCTTCGGTGACGATGACCTCGATGTCAGGCGCATGAGCGGCGAAGAACGCACGGACGGATTCCAGGCTCATATCGAAAACCCCAGGGTTCAAGGATGCCGCGCACATAAACACGTGCGATTTGCAAGTCGGCAAGCCCGGCCGGCAGTAAAACCCCAACAAGAAACCCGCCAAGGGGCCTTGGCGGGTTTCTCGGGCATGCCTAGCACTGGTTTATGCCAAGGGTCGACCTTGTGCGGCCGGAGTGGTGGCTGCCGAAGCAATGAGAGTGTCCTGAGGAAGCCGAAGCGCGGACGCAATACGACGCAGCTTCGCCGGATCGGCTGCCCTGCCGTTCTCGATGTCCTCGATTTCGTCGACCGACAGGCCGCACGTCAAGGAAAGCTCTTCCAAACTGTATCCGCGGGTTTCCCGCATGGCCTTGAGGGCACTGTAGTCTTGCCCGATCTCACTGGCTAACGGTTCGGAGAGGGCATGGCTTTTTGCATTTTTGGGCATTGGCAACTCCGTTGGCTGAAAGAGTTTGATCAAAATGGGATGTTGCCTGAGACGATGGGAAGATGCCCGCTCGGCGGCGATTTGCCAAGTCCCAAAAAGACCGTCACGCTATCGTGAAGCAGGGGGTCCGCGCGGCGCCCCGGCCACCTCGTCCCGATCAAGTTGCTTTGAACGCCGAAGCGCCTTTTGCTCGGCATTTTGGCCACGCCCATTCGTTGTCCTGGCGTTGCTGGCATGAAAGCCGATCGGCTCCGCCAGCCTTTTCCTGGCCAGTCTTTTCCTGGCCAGCCTTTTTTCCTAGAAGGACATACGCAAATGAAGCTCAAGACATCCCTCCTCGTGCTCGGCACGATTTCCATGCTTTCCGGCGCCGGCGTGGCTGCCGCCCAGGCGGCGGATGCGCTGCGCGTGCGCGGCACGGTCGTCAGTTTCGAGCCGTCGCTGCTCACGGTGAAAACCCGCCAGGGTGAAACCTCGGCGATCAAGCTCAATGCCGGCTGGAAGGTTTCAGGCGTCGCCAGCGCCTCCATGAAGGACATCAAGCAGGGCGACTTCCTCGGCATCGCCTCCGTCTCGAAGGCGGATGGCGGCAGCGGCGCGCTGGAAGTGGTGGTCTTTCCGGCAGCTCTGAAGGGCACCGGCGAGGGTGATCGGCCATGGGACCTGCAGCCGAACAGCCGCATGACCAACGGCACCGTCGCCGACGTCACCGACATCAACGGACGAGCCGTCACGCTGACCTACGACAACGGGCAGACCAAGAAGATCTCGATACCCGACAGCACGCCTGTAGTGACCTTCGCTCCGGCCACGCCGACCGATCTCAAGCCAGGCGCAACGGTCTTCGTCACCGCGCAGCGCGAGGCCAACGGCACACTGAGCTCCAGCCGCGTCGTGGTGGGAAACAAAGGCGTGGTACCGCCGATGTAGTGGAAACCCGCGGCAAAACGCGGCTTTTGGCCTGCGCGGTGAAGACGGTGAAAGCCTGGATTCCCGGAAATAGTCCAGAAACAAGATTCTACAATCGGGAAATACTGACGAAAAAATCAGGGAGCGTAATCGCCATCGCGGCGGTCGGGTTGTCGGCCCGTTTCATACCTGTCCGCGAAAAGAAGGAAACGATCCATGAAGAAGTCCCTCCTCTCCGCCCTCGGGCTTGCAGTCGCACTTGCTTTCACGGTGCCGGTAATCGGTGCAACAAGCGCTGATGCGGCCCCGATGGCAAAGCATCATCGTCACCACCATCATCATCGCCACCACCATCGCTATCACCGTCACCACCACCATCATCACCACCACATGAAGAAGATGGGCAACAAGGCCTAAGTACCGGGATTGCCAATGAGAAGACCGGCCTTGGCTTCCCTGTTCAAGGCTGGTCTTCTCCTGATTCAAGAGGCTCGATTGCGGGCCGTATCGATCCGGCGTTCGCCGGCGACATCGGCGGCTCTGGCGGTTCGACCGATCCGCGTTCCTGCGGCGGCGCCACAAAGGTGCCGTGGCCGACGCACTTCGCGCTCGGCTCGCATGGACGCGCCTCAGCGCCGGCTGAACAGCAGGCTGGCAACCAGGCCGAGCACCACAAGACCGACCGCCGCGGCCGCCGCCGGATGGTCACGGGCCGATTTTTCGATCACCCTGCCCTGCTTGCGGATCGCCGGCATGGCATCGCGCAGGCGTCCGGCCAGATCTGAATAGGTGTCGAGCGCGGCGTCACGACCGTCTTCGTAGTAAGCGCCGCTCCGTTGGGAGACGGCCTTTTTCAACGCCGCCAATTCCCTGGAGAGGGCCGCGACCTGCCTGTCGAGGTCAATGTCCGAGAGGGTCGAGAACGATGCCATGACGTGCTTCCTTCATTTGCAGAAGGAAACGTAACGCCTCACCCGCAGGCGGGTTCCGGTTTGCCCACCGGAGCCTTCGTGCGCCGGTCAGCGCACCTGGTCGAGCAGGCGCTTGCATTCCAGAAGGTCGAACAGCGCCTCCTGCAGCAGCGCGCGGTTGTCGCGCGAGAGTTTCGACGCGTCCGGCTGGACCGGACCTTCCTCATCGCCCTTGCCGAGGCCGAAGAAGCGCCGGCTGGGCTTGACCCTTGGCTGGCCAACCAGTTCATCGTCCCCGCCGCGTGGCTGCGCCGCCGGAGTCAACGGCACCTGGTCCGCCTGCTTGCGTTGCGAGATCGCCTCGACGGCGGCCATGTCGCCATTGCCGATGGCGACCAGGAAATGATTGCCGTTTTCGCGCAGCAGCTTCTGCACGCCTTTGATCGTGTAGCCCTGGTCATAGAGCATGTGACGGATGCCCTTGATCAGTTCGACGTCCTGCGGGCGGTAGTAGCGGCGGCCGCCGCCACGCTTCATCGGCTTGATCTGGTTGAAGCGCGTCTCCCAGAAACGCAGCACATGCTGTGGCAGGTCGAGATCTTCGGCGACCTCGCTGATGGTACGGAAGGCGTCAGGGCTCTTGTCCATGGGCGAAATCCTCACGCTGGAGCGTGATCCGGAACGGTCTTCAGACGGGATCACGCTCAACCAAGAGAAAGCTCATTCCGTTTGCGCGGAATGGATCTTACGCAGAACACCAATCCGGCCATGCTGCCGAATCAGTTCTTATTTCAGCGGTTTGTGAAACAATATTCAAGCCCGGTGTCATGGCGGGGCCGGTTTTCAACCGTACAATGGACGCACCTTGGGAGGCTACTTGCCGCCCTTGGCCTTGCTGTTCTGGTGAGAACGCAGGATGCGGTTCTTCAGCACGTTCGACGACTTGAAGGTCATTACCCGGCGCGGCAGGATCGGCACCTCTTCACCCGTCTTGGGATTGCGCCCGATACGCTCGTTCTTGGAGCGGACATGGAATGTCGCGAATGACGATAATTTCACCGTCTCGCCACGAACGATGGCTTCGCAGATTTCATCCAGCACCGCTTCGACAAGCTCCGCGGATTCAGTCCGCGACAGACCGACCTTTCGGTAGACGGCCTCGGCAAGGTCGGCGCGCGTAAGTGTCTTTCCCCCCATGCGACCGTCCCATCAGTTCAAACATAAAATCGGCACAACAGCCGCAGAGCCTAAGTAATTGATCCGGCAAGGTCAAGGACCGAAACCGGACCGTTTGGCAACTTACCAACGAACCAGAACAGCGCCCCAGGTGAAGCCGCCGCCCATCGCTTCCAGGAGCACGAGGTCACCCTTCTTGATGCGGCCATCGGCAACGGCCACCGACAACGCCAGCGGTACGGAAGCAGCCGAGGTGTTACCGTGCAAATCGACGGTAACCACCACTTTTTGGTCATCTATCCCGAGCTTCCTGGCGGAAGCGTCAATAATTCGTTTATTGGCCTGATGCGGCACGAACCAATCCAGGTCGGCGGCCGTGATGCCGGCGTCCGAGAAGGTCGCCTCGATGACGTCGGTGATCATGCCGACCGCATGCTTGAAGACTTCGCGGCCTTCCATGCGGAGGTGGCCGACCGTTCCCGTGGTCGATGGGCCGCCATCGACAAAAAGCTTGTCCTTGTGCGCCCCGTCGGAGCGCAGGCTGGCCGCCAGAACGCCACGGTCGGCGATCGTGCCGCTGCCCTCCCCGGCTTCCAGAACCAGGGCGCCGGCGCCGTCGCCGAACAGCACGCAGGTTGAGCGATCGCTCCAGTCGAGAATGCGTGAAAAAGTCTCCGAGCCGATCACCAGCACGCGCTTGGCCAGGCCGCCACGGATGTAGAGATCGGCCGTCGTCACCGCATAGACAAAGCCGGAGCACACCGCCTGCATGTCGAAGGCAAAGCCGTGATGCATGCCAAGCCGGTTCTGGATGTCGACCGCGGTGGCAGGGAACGTGTTGTTGGGCGTCGAGGTCGCCAGCACGATCAGGTCGATGTCGTCCGGCGTCAGCCCGGCATCGGCTAGTGCCGCGCGCGCCGCGGCCTCACCCAGGGAAGCCGTCGTCTCGTCGTCGGCCGCGATGTGGCGCTGGCGGATGCCGGTGCGCTGGGCAATCCACTCGTCCGAGGTTTCGACCATGCCTTCGAAATCGGCATTCTTCATGATGCGGTGGGGCAGCGCGGCACCGGTGCCGCGCACGACTGATCTGATCAAAGTTCTTTCCTATTCCTTCGCGTCGATAACGACGTCGGATTTCCTAGATGTCAGGGCATGCGGGTTGCGCGCATGAAACAGGTCCAGGTCGGCCTCGATGCGGTCGAGCAGATTGTTGCGGACCATGTCATAGCCGAGTTCGATCGCGGCGGCGAACCCGTCCGAATCAGCACCGCCATGGCTTTTGACGACGATGCCGTTCAAGCCCAGGAAAACGCCGCCGTTGGAGCGGCCGACATCCATCTTTTCGCGCAGTCGATCGAAGGCGCCCTTGGCGAAGACGTAGCCGATCTTGGCCATCAGGGTACGGCTCATGGCGGCGCGAAGATAGCCTGCAATCTGGCGCGCGGTGCCCTCCGCCGTCTTCAGCGCGATATTGCCGGCGAAGCCTTCCGTCACCACCACGTCGACCGTACCTTTGCCGATATCGTCGCCTTCGACGAAGCCATGATAGTTCATCGAGGCCATGTTGGCCTCGCGCAGCATGCGCCCCGCTTCCTTGACCTCTTCCTGGCCCTTGATCTCTTCCACGCCGACATTGAGCAGGCCAACCGTCGGCCGAGCGATGCCGAAAACGGAGCGCGCCATGCCGGTGCCCAGAATGGCAAAATCAATGAGCTGGTGCGCATCGGCGCCGATGGTGGCGCCAACGTCCAGAACCACGCTCTCGCCGCGCAATGTCGGCCACAATGCCGCGATCGCCGGGCGATCGATAGTGGCCATGGTGCGCAAGCAGAATTTCGACATCGCCATCAGCGCACCGGTGTTGCCGGCGGAGATGCAGGCGTCCGCGGCGCCCGACTTGACCGCTTCGACCGCCTTCCACATCGACGATTTCCAGCGGCCATGGCGCAACGCCTGGCTCGGCTTGTCGTCCATCCTGACCGCGATTTCGCAGTGGATGAACTCGCTGACCTCGGCCAGTTTGGGAAATTTGGCCAGTTCGGCACGCACCAACTCCTCACGCCCGTAGATGACGAAACGGATGTCGGGACGGCGGGTCGCGACCGTCATGAGCGCCGGAATGACCACGGCTGGTCCGTGATCGCCGCCCATGGCATCGATGGAAATCCTGATCACGCGTTATTCATCTCACGGTTATCCGGCAGGTCGCTTTAGTGGTCGCAAAGGTTCGGCGAAAATAGCGGTTTTGGGCTTTCACACAACCGACTTTTCCGTCGCCGTCGCGGTTTTCAGGATTTTCCCAGCAAGGATCGCAGTTTTTGCTGAAATTCGTTCTCCGCCGGTTCGGTATCGCCGCCGGCATCCAGCGCCGCGCCCGACTTGCGCGGATAGGGGTCGATCGCCAGGCCGAAGAACTGTTCGGCGAGAGCCCCGATATCGATGGTGTCGCCGGAAAACGTTTCGGGACTGTCGGGTCCGTCCGCATCGAGCAGTATTTCGCCGCCGCCTTCGAATCCCTGCCGTCCAAGCTTGGAGTCCTCGGGCAGCAACAGTGCCTCGACCGGCTCATCGATATGGGCCTCGACGGGCTCGAGCGTGACGATGCAGGCCTGGGTGATGTCGGCCTCGACGCGGCCGCTGACCTTCACGCCATTGCGCTTCCAGGAGACGACCAGTAGCTCGGCTCGATAGGCTTGGACGGATAGCAGCCCATGCTCCTCGGCGAGCGCGGCGCGCTGCGCCGCGTCGGCCTCTATCACCACGGGCAGCCCCTTATGCGGCAGACGGGCGACATTTGCGAAAAAGGAAACCGGGCTTTGCGGATCGGCATGTTTCATCGATCAACCTCCCTTGCGAGCGGAAAAGCCACCGTGCCGGAAACGATTGATTCGGACGGCTGCGCGGCCAGCTGCCGACGGACATCGGCGACATAGTTGGCCAGTTGCGATGCCCGCGGCCACGTGCCGGCATCGGGCCGGATATTGCGGGCAAGTGCCGCGGTCAGCCCGTCGTGATCGTTTCTCTCCAGCGCATCGTCATAGGCAGCGGTGCGGCCATAATACATCTTGGCCAGTTTCTTCATGCGTTTGGGCACACCGACATCGCCAATGCCCAGTTCGCGCAGCGAATGATCGACGTCGAGGAAGAACTCGTCGATCAGCACCTGCGCGACCTCTTGCGCCGCGCCGCCCTCGCCGCGCAGCCGATGCTGGAACAGGAACATGTGCAGCGAAAGCATCTCGAACCGGCCGAGAGGCGTGTCCGGCACATTCCACTCGGAATAAAATGCAGTCTGCCGCGCCGCCGCCACGATTTGTGCGTAAAGCGCGTCGGTGATGGCGCGGTTGGCGTGGCGTTCGCGGCCAAAAAGGCGCTGGAACATGGGGATGGTCTCCGGGGACCGTTTGTTGAATGGCCTTGTTGCAACGGCAAGCAAGCTGGTTTACCGGTTTTGCGGCCCAGCGCAAGTTGCGGCGATGTAATGGAGAATTGTTGTTGCGCGCGCTGAATTTCAAGTCGACCTTCACTTCCGGGCCCGCCGGCGCGATCTCGCTGCTGCTTGTCGTTTCGGCATTGTCGGCATGCCACACCAACAAGATGATTGGCGATCTCAGTCCGAGCGAGACGCTGACGCAAGGATATGTCTACGACCAGCAGGCGGTCGATTCGGTGCCCGTCGGGTCCAGCCGCGAGCAGGTGCTTCTGGCGCTTGGCACGCCGTCGACCACGGCCACTTTCGACAATGAGGCGTTTTACTACATCTCGCAAACCCGCAAACGCTATGTCGCCTTCGACAAGCCGAGACTGATCGACCAGAAAGTGCTGGCGGTCTATTTCGGCGATGACGGCCGCGTCACCCAGATCGCCAATTACGGCTTGAAGGACGGCAAGGTTTTCGACTTCATCTCCCGCACGACGCCGACTGGCGGCAAGGACCAGAACTTCCTCAGCCAGATCATCAACGGCGCCAGCAAGCTGGCGCCCGGCATTCCCGGCGGCGGTACTCCCTGATCTTCAGATCCTGCCTTTCCTTTTGGGGAGGGCAGCACCATCTCAGGCGACCAAAAGCCCGCGGGAGCGATCCTGCGGGTTTTTGTTTTGGTCAGGAACGGTCTGCCAACAACCGGGCAAGCACCAGACGGCTGGATGGCCCACCCGCACACCCGATCGGCAAACCGTGACACCCGACAGGCTCTCCCAATAAAAATCCGCGGGGATCGCTCCCCGCGGATCTTCTTTTCAAAACGCTGGCCGCTCAGCCGTGCGCGAGCACGGCCAGCAGCAAGAGGGCGACGATGTTGGTGATCTTGATCGCCGGATTGACCGCCGGGCCGGCGGTGTCCTTGTAGGGATCGCCGACGGTATCGCCGGTCACCGAGGCCTTGTGCGCCTCGGAGCCCTTCAGGTGCTTGACGCCGTTCTTGTCGGTGAAACCGTCCTCGAACGACTTCTTGGCGTTGTCCCAGGCGCCGCCGCCTGAAGTCATCGAGATGGCCACGAACAGGCCATTGACGATGACGCCGAGCAGCGAAGCGCCGAGAGCTGCGAAGGCGGACGCCTTCGAACCCGAGATCAGCAGCACGCCGAAATAGACGACGAGCGGCGCCAGCACCGGCAGCAGCGACGGGATGATCATTTCCCGGATCGCCGCCTTGGTCAGGAGATCGACCGCGCGTGCGTAGTTCGGCTTGGAGGTGCCGGCCATGATGCCCGGATCCTCGCGGAACTGCTTGCGCACCTCCTCGACGATGGCGCCCGCCGCGCGGCCGACGGCCGTCATGGCGATGCCGCCGAACAGATACGGGATCAGGCCGCCGAAGATGAGGCCCGCAACCACGTAGGGGTTGGAGAGGTCGAAGGAGATTTCGCCCATGCCCTGGAAGTAAGGATATTTGTCGCCATTGGCGGCAAAGAACTTCAGGTCGTTCGAGTACGCGGCGAACAGCACCAGCGCGCCGAGGCCGGCCGAACCGATGGCATAGCCCTTGGTCACGGCCTTGGTGGTGTTGCCGACCGCGTCGAGCGCGTCGGTGGAGTGGCGCACTTCCTTGGGCAGGCCAGCCATTTCGGCAATGCCGCCGGCATTGTCGGTGACCGGGCCGAAGGCGTCGAGCGCGACGATCATGCCGGCGAGGCCAAGCATGGTGGTGACGGCGATCGCGGTGCCGTAGAGGCCGGCGAGCTGGTAGGTCGAGATGATGCCGCCGACGATGACGATGGCCGGCAGCGCCGTCGATTCCAGCGAGACCGCGAGGCCCTGGATGACGTTGGTACCATGGCCGGTCACCGACGCCTGGGCGATCGAGTTGACCGGGCGCTTGTTGGTGCCGGTGTAGTACTCGGTGATCACCACGATAAGGCCGGTCACCACGAGGCCGATCAGGCCGCAGATGAACAGGTTCTTGCCGGTGATGGTCATGCCGGCGACGGTGCCGACCTCGCCCCAGCCGAGCGTTGCCGAGGTGGCGACGGCGAGGCCGACGATCGACAGCAGGCCGGTGACGATCAGGCCCTTGTAGAGCGCGCCCATGATCGAGCCGTTGGAGCCGAGCTTGACGAAGAAGGTGCCGACGATCGAGGTCAGGATGCAGGCGCCGCAAATGGCGAGCGGATAGAGCATCGCGGCACCCAGGATGGCGGTGCCGCCGAAGAAGATGGCGCCGAGGACCATGGTGGCGACGACCGTCACCGCGTAGGTTTCGAACAGGTCGGCGGCCATGCCGGCGCAGTCGCCGACATTGTCGCCGACATTGTCGGCGATGGTGGCCGGGTTGCGCGGATCATCCTCGGGAATACCGGCTTCGACCTTGCCGACCAGATCGCCGCCGACGTCGGCGCCCTTGGTGAAGATGCCGCCGCCGAGACGGGCGAAGATCGAGATCAGCGACGCGCCGAAACCGAGCGAGACCAGCGAGTCGATGACGATACGGTCGTTGGGCTCAAGGCCCATGAAGTGGGTCAGGATGAGATAGTAGATCGAGACGCCGAGCAGGGCGAGGCCCGCAACCAGCATGCCGGTGATGGCGCCCGACTTGAAAGCGATGTCGAGGCCGGCGGCGAGGCTGTTGGATGCCGCCTGCGCGGTCCGCACATTGGCCCGCACCGAAACGTGCATGCCGATGAAGCCGGCGGCGCCCGACAGCACGGCGCCGATCAGGAAGCCGATCGCGGCGGTGATGGAAAGCAGCCACCAGGCGAGCACGAGCACGACCACGCCGACGATGGCGATGGTTGTGTACTGGCGTGCCAGATAGGCTTGCGCGCCTTCGCGGATGGCGGCGGAGATTTCCTGCATGCGTGCATTGCCCTGATCGGACGCGAGAACCGAACGTGTCGCCCAGATGGCGTAAAGGACAGAAAGCAGACCGCAGGCGATGACGGCGGAAATAATTGTCATTGCCGGATTTTCCTCGATTGATGGCCCAAAAGAACCCCTCCCTGGGCCGTTGAGACAAAGACCGGATCCGCGAACGGAATCCGCCTCTTCGCAGCGGTGTATGCGAAACAGGGTCGCGAACGTCAAGATATTGTTCGTTTTTTGCCCGGCTTTCGCCCAAAAGACAAAAGCCGCGACGGTCCTGCCCGTGCGGTCTTTCATTTAGATCGATTGAAATGACGCAAGGGAATCATTCCGACGAGCCCGCCAGCGCCCACAAGAGCTACTCCGCCTCGCGTCCCATGCGCCGCGCCGCGTAGTGCTCGACGGCCGACAGGCCGTCATAGATCAGCACGGCCAGTGCGGCCACGATCAGGCCGCCCTGCAGGATGAAGGCCAGGTTGTTCGACAACAGGCCGGCAATGATGACCTCCCCCAGCGTCCTGGCGGCCACGGTCGAACCGATGGTGGCCGTGGCCAGGCTGATCACCACCGACAGCCTGATGCCGCCAAGGATGATCGGCGCGCTGAGCGGCAGTTCGACCTTGGTCAGCCGCTGCCAACCAGTCATGCCGGCGCCGCGCGCCGCCTCGACGACGTTGGCTGGGAGCGTTGTCAGCCCGGTGAGCGCATTCTCGAAGATCGGCAGCAACCCGTAGAGAAACAGCGCGATCAGGGTCGGCTTCTCGCCGAAGCCGACCGCCGGCACGGCGAGCGCCAGCACCGCCACCGGGGGAAAGGTCTGGCCGATGTTGACCAGGCTGCGCGACAAGGGCAGGAATTCGGCGCCGGCCGGCCTGGTGACGAGAATAGCCAGGGCCACCGCGACGATGGTCGCCGCGACGGTGGCGATCAGCACGGTGCGCAGATGCAAAAGCGTCAGCGTCAGCAGGCTGCCCTGGTTGTAGATTGCGGGAGCATTGTTTTCGGTCAACGGTTTCAGCAGCGGCTCGAACCAGCCTGGATTGGTAACGAAGGCAACGAGCAGCACCACCAGCGCAAGCCTGAGCAGCAAAGGCAGCCAGGCCTTCATGCCGGCCTCGCCGCGCGCTTGACCAGCCCGTCCACCGTGACGCGGCCGAGCGGCTTGCCGTCGGCGCCTTTCACCGGCAGCGCCGGCCGGCCCGACCAGAGGAGTTCAGCCAGCGCATCGCGCTGGCTGGCATCTCCGGGGATCGCCTCGCCATCGGCGGCGCCCTTCTCGACAGCGTCGCGCACCCGCCCGAGCGACAACAGCCTGAATGGCCGTTCGCTGGCGCCGACCAGGGTCTCGACGAAGCTGCTGGCCGGGTTTGCCAAGATCTCGGCGGGTTTGGCGTATTGCACGAGCTTGCCGGCATCCATGACGGCGATCTTGTCACCCATATGCACGGCCTCCTCCATGTCATGGGTGACAAGGATGATGGTGGTGCCGAAGCGTTTCTGGATGGCCAGCAGGTCTTCCTGCGCCTTGGTGCGGATGATCGGGTCGAGCGCGCCGAACGGCTCGTCCATCAGCAGCACGTTGGGTTCGGCGGCGAGCGCGCGGGCAACGCCGACGCGCTGCTGCTGTCCGCCGGACAATTCGTGCGGGTAGCGCGGCCCGAATTCCCGCGGATCGAGCTGGTAGAGCGTCATCAACTCGTCCACACGTGCATCGATACGGGACTTGTCCCAGCCGAGCAGCACCGGCACGGTGGCGATGTTCTGTGCCACGGTTCGATGCGGAAACAGGCCATGGCCCTGGATGGCATAACCGATGCTGCGGCGCAGTTCGTAACCGGGCACCGAGCGATTGTCGGCGCCGTCGAGCTTGATGATGCCGGCGGTCGGTTCGACCAGCCGGTTGATCATGCGCAGCAGCGTCGTCTTGCCGGAGCCCGAGGTGCCGACAATGACCGCGATGGTGCGTGGTTCGATGACCATCGACACGTCGTCGACCACCGTTGTCGCATCGTAGCGCTTGGTAATGCCTTCGATCTCGATCATGCCGTTTCAACCCTGCGCTTGGTGGCGGTCATTTCGATCACCGCATCGAGGACGATGGCGGCGGCGAAGGCGAGCGCCACGGTCGGCACCGCGCCGAGCAGCACAAGGTCCATCGCCGTCTGGCCGACGCCCTGGAAGACGAACACGCCAAAGCCGCCGCCGCCGATCAGTGCCGCGATGGTGGCGAGGCCGATGTTCTGCACCAGCACGATGCGGATGCCGGTCAGGATCACCGGAAAGGCCAGTGGAAACTCGACGCCGAACAGGCGCTGGCGTTCGGTCATGCCCATGCCGCGCGCCGCATCGTTGGCGGCACGCGGCACCCCGGCGAGGCCGACCACGGTGTTGGCCACCACCGGCAGCAGCGAATAGAGGAACAGGGCGACGAAGGCAGGCGCGGTGCCGATGCCGCGGATGCCGAGCGCGGCGGCTCCCGGCACATGCGTGGCGACCCAACTGAGCGGCGCGATCAGCAGACCGAACAGCGCGATCGAGGGAATGGTCTGAATGATGTTGAGCACGTTGAGCACGGCGGCCCGCAGTCTTTCGACGCGATGGCAGAGGATGCCGAGCGGCAGGCCGACGACCACCGCGGCAAGCAGGGAGCCGAGCGCCAGGGTCACATGCTTGGAGCCTTCGGCCCGGAAACTGTCGGCGCGGTTGGCGTATTCCTTGAGGATGGAAAGGTCGTTCCAGGCCCCCGACACCAAAAGCAGGCCAATGGCCGCGGCGGCGGCGACCAGCACGCCGACACGGGCCGAGGGCGACAGCTTCAGGCGCGTCAACACGTCCGCCAGCAAAAGCGTGAAGGCGAAGATGAGTATCCAGAAACCGGAGGCCGGCGACACCCTGGCAAACGTGTTGCCGGCCGGCGTGAGAAACGTGCCGGCAACGCCGACAAGCACCGCGAGCGCGGCCAGCGCCACCACGCTGGCGGCAAGACGCAGCACGAGTGGCGTCCTGAACAGTGCGACGAGCGCTGCCGCGACCACGATTGCCAAAAGCAATGGCCCGGTGATTGCTGGCAGCGCCTCGAGAATCGAGCGCGCCTGGCCGGGGACGATGCGGTTGGCGCGGAACGTGGCAAGGGGGGCAAGGAACGCCGCGTAGGCCGCGATCGCGGCAATGACCACGCCGAGCTTGTCGAAGCGCAGGGTCATGGTACGCGGCCGTGCAGAGCGGCGGCCCCTTTGCGCGAGGCGCCCCCCTCTGGCCTGCCGGCCATCTCCCCCTCAAGGGGGGAGATCGG